>NZ_JBFMHW010000016.1:0-163099 GCF_040754745.1 Pseudomonas sp. SB113 | reverse complement strand
GGGGGGCCGCCGCCACGCGCCATCCATGGCGCGGGGCGGCTAAACCGGCATCCCTGCCGGTTTACCCCCCAAATCACTATCGAATTCCGGCCAGCGTGGTTAACGGGGCGCCTGAGATCAAGATCAAAAGCCAGAGCCAGAGCCAGAGCCAGAGCAGATCAAAAGATTGCTGACTTCGTCAGCGGTTAAGGAAGTAGAAGCCACACCGCGTACGCTTCAAAGATCAGGTCGGCTTTAAGGCCGCCTCGCTTTGTTTTTGATCTGGAATCGCCCCGTCAAACACGCTGGCCGAACGCAGGCTTTGGAGCGTGGGTAACCCGGCAGGACGCCGGGTTAGCCGCGTTGGGCCATGGATGGCCCATCGCGGCGGCCCACGCTCCAAAGCCGGAGTGAGGGCACACCGAGCCTAAGCGAGGTGCCGAGTGTTGGGGCGAGGACCTTTTGCTTACTTTTGGGTCCCTCCAAAAGTGAGCCGCTGTAAGAGCGGAACCATAGGCAGCCGTTACCGCAGCAACGGATATGTACTCGCTAAAACTCCAAAAAAACGGTCGACCCGAAGCCCGCCACGGAAGCAAGCCACCTCCCATATTTGGTTCTGCGTACATCAGGCAGGTAAGATGGCAACCCTTCGCACAGCGCCTTGCTGCGCACTGCCAACTATTAAGCCCTGCCCAATGCCTTTCGAACTCAGCGTAGACCTCACCACCCTCGCCATTCTCGCCGTCGTGGCCTTTATCGCCGGGTTTATCGATGCCATCGCCGGCGGCGGCGGCCTGCTTACCACCCCGGCGCTGCTCACCGCCGGGATGCCGCCCCACCTGGTACTGGGCACCAACAAACTCAGCTCCACCTTCGGCTCGGCCACGGCCAGTTTCACCTTCTATCGTCGCAAGCTGTTCCACCCGCGCCAGTGGGTGCATGCGATCGTCGGCACGTTGATCGGTGCATTGGCCGGTGCGGTGGTTGCCCACTACCTGCCCGCCGAAACCCTGAACAAGATGCTCCCGGTGATCGTATTCGGTTGCGGCGTGTATTTGCTGTTCGGTGGCACGCCCAAGGCGCCGCTGGACGCCGACGCGCCGATCAAGAAGAAATGGCAAGGCACCCAGGGTTTTGGCCTGGGCTTCTATGACGGCGTGGCCGGCCCCGGTACCGGTGCGTTCTGGACCGTGAGCACGATGCTGCTGCACCCCATCGACCTGGTGAAGGCCAGCGGCGTGGCGCGCAGCATGAACTTCGTCAGCAACGCGGCGGCGCTGTCGGTGTTTATCTTCAACGGCTCGGTGGACTGGATCGTCGGCCTGGCGATGGGCATTTCGGTGATGTGTGGCGCGTTCTTTGGCGCCCGCAGCGCGATCAGCGGCGGCGCCAAATTCATTCGCCCGGTGTTTATCACCGTGGTCCTCGGCCTGACCGTGCGCCTAGCCTGGCAGCACTGGTTCAGCGTGGCCTAGGCGGCGGGCCAGGTAGAGGTCGATCAGGTAGCGCGCAATCGAGCGTGATGCCGGCAACGGCGGCAGGTCGTGGATGCTGAACCATTGCGCGTCTTCGATCTCGTCGGCCTGGGGCACGATGTCGCCACCGGCGTACTCGGCATGGAAGCCCAGCATCATCGAATGGGGGAACGGCCAGCACTGGCTGCCCATGTACTGGATGTTCCTGACCTCCACCTGCACTTCTTCGCGCACCTCGCGGATCAGGCAGTCTTCGGCCGACTCACCCGGCTCGGCAAAGCCCGCCAAGGTGCTGTAGACCCCGGGGACAAAACGCGGCGAGCGCGCCAGCAGGATCTCGTCGCCACGGGTCACCAGCACGATCATGCTCGGCGAAATCCGTGGGTAGCTGCGCAGGTCGCAGGCCTGGCAATACATCGCCCGCTCCCGTGGCACCTGGACCATGGCCTGGCCGCAACTGCCGCAGAACCGATGCTCGCGCGCCCAGGTGCCGATCTGCGCGGCGTAGCCCAGCACTTTGTACAGGGTGTGATCACCTTGCAGCATGAAGCCGCGCAGGCCCTGCCAGCTGCAACCTTGCACTTCGCCCGCCGAATCGAGCTCCAGCAGGTACACCGGCTCACCGTCGAGGTGGCCGATGCCGTGTTCGGCAAACACCGAAAGGTCCTGGCGCTTGAGCCATTCCCGGGGGAACAGCGGGCCATTGGCGTCATGCAAAAAGCCGTCGCGGCTGCGGGCAACGGCCCAGCCGCCGGGGGCGTCGTTGTCCAGCAGCGTTGTGGTAATCCAGCCTGGGGTCATGTCAGTCAATCCACGAATTCGGGTTTCTGCTTACTCATATGGGCCGCGATGGCCACGCGCAGGTCGTTGGATTGCAACATAGCCGAGTTCCAGGTGGCAACGTATTCCAGACCGTCATTGACCGTGTGGTCACGCATGTAGCTGATCATGGCTTTGGTGCCGGTGACCGCAATCGGCGACTTGGCGGCGATTTCACGGGCGATGTCCATCACGCCGGCCAACAGGCTTTCCTGATCGGCATACACGCGATTGACCAGGCCGATGCTGCGCGCCTCCTCGGCGCCGAACTGGCGACCGGTGTAGGCCAGCTCACGCAGCATGCCGTCGCCGATGATGCGTGGCAGACGTTGCAGGGTGCCGACGTCGGCGGCCATGCCAATGTCGATTTCCTTGATCGAGAATTGCGCGTCTTCAGCGGCGTAGCGCATGTCGCAGGCGCTGATCAGGTCGATGGCGCCACCGATGCAGTAACCCTGGATCGCCGCCAGTACCGGCTTGCGGCAGTTGTCGACGGCGTTGAACGAAGCTTGCAGCTCGAGGATCTTGCGGCGCAGCAGGCGTGCATTGCGGCCTACATCCTTGCCGAAGTCATTGGCCACCGAGGCCAGCATCACCAGGTCGATGCCGGAGGAAAAATGCTTGCCGGCACCGCTGAGCACCACCGCGCGTACGGCATCGGTGTCTTCAATCCACTGGAAGATGTCGATGATCTCGGTCCAGAACGCGGCGTTCATGGCGTTGATCTTTTCCGGGCGGTTGATCTGCACATGGGCAACGTTGCCGGTGAGTTCGACGACGAAAGCTTGGTATTCGGACATGGCAGTGATCCCTGGCTGGCGAGTGATAAGGCCCGAACTATAACAAGGGTGCACCACGGCGCATCGGCCAAAAGCGGGACTGGCAATGGGGATGGAAAAGACACTGGATAAAAGCCCCGGCACACGCCATCCTTCGCGCTTTGAGCCGCCCCATCAGCGGCGTTCGACGTTTAAAGGATATGCCCATGCACGCCCAACCCCTCGCCCCCACCGATTTCGAATTCATCGAAGAGACCCTGTTGAAATACGGCGACGACCATTCGGTGCTGAACCTGGCCGAACTCGACGGTTACTTCACCGCGTTGGTGTCCAGCCCCGCGCAGGTCGATATTGCAGAGTGGTTCCCGGCGATCTGGGGTGGGCAGAACCCGGAGTGGGAAAGCGCCGAAGAGGCCCAGCAGTTCCTGGACCTGTGCGTGCGTCATATCAACCTGCTGGCCGCGCAACTGGCGACTGACGCCGAGGGCTTCAAGGCGCGTTTCGATGAAACCGAACATCAGGGCCAGGACGTGACCCTCGCCGAAGAGTGGTGCTTTGGCTATATCCGTGGCGCCGCTATCGGCAACTGGCCGGAACTGCCGGCCGAACAGGCCGCACGGTTGGAAAAAATCTCCTGGTGCGCCGAGCAGGACAATTTCGAACTGCCGGCGGACCTGGATGTACAGGCACATCAACAGCGGGTCAGCGAGATCGAGCCAGCGGCGCGAGCGTTACATGATTACTGGTTGAGCAAGCGCTAAACCTCGACAAGCACCGCACCTTTGGCCGATTATTCGGGTCCGCCCGTCGGCCACTCCGTACCACCTTGCCTTGATCAGGAGCCTTGTACCTTGAGTTCGCAGAAAACCGTGACCGTTACACCGCCCAACTTCCCCCTGAATGGCAAGGTCGCGCCCCCCGGCTCCAAATCCATTACCAACCGTGCCCTGCTGCTGGCCGCCCTGGCCAAGGGCACCAGCCGCCTGAGCGGCGCCTTGAAGAGCGATGACACCCGGCATATGTCGGTGGCCCTGCGCCAGATGGGCGTGACCATTGACGAGCCGGACGACACCACCTTCGTGGTCACCGGCACCGGCAAGCTGCAACTGCCCGCGCAGCCGCTGTTCCTTGGCAATGCCGGCACTGCGATGCGCTTCCTGACGGCCGCCGTGGCTACCGTGCAAGGCACCGTGGTACTGGACGGCGACGACTATATGCAAAAACGCCCGATCGGCCCGCTGCTGGCCACCCTCGGCCAAAACGGTATCCAGGTCGACAGCCCGACCGGTTGCCCACCGGTGACGGTGCACGGCGTGGGCAAGGTCCAGGCCAAGCGTTTCGAGATCGACGGCGGCTTGTCCAGCCAGTATGTCTCGGCCCTGTTGATGCTGGCCGCATGCGGCGAAGCGCCGATTGAAGTGGCCCTGACCGGCAAGGACATCGGCGCCCGTGGCTACGTGGACCTGACCCTGGACTGCATGCGGGCCTTCGGCGCCCAGGTCGATGTGGTCGACGACACCACCTGGCGTGTGGCCCCCACCGGCTATACCGCC
The DNA here is from genome assembly GCF_040754745.1 of Pseudomonas sp. SB113. Taxonomy (NCBI): domain Bacteria; kingdom Pseudomonadati; phylum Pseudomonadota; class Gammaproteobacteria; order Pseudomonadales; family Pseudomonadaceae; genus Pseudomonas; species Pseudomonas sp. SB113. Next base: position 158,494 of record NZ_JBFMHW010000016.1, on the reverse strand, counting down.
CATGATTACCTGATCGAACCCGACGCCTCCGCTGCCACCTACTTGTGGGCTGCCGAAGTGTTGACCGGTGGCCGCATCGACATCGGCGTGGCCGCGCAGGCCTTCACCCAGCCGGACGCCAAGGCCCAGGCCGTGATCGCCCAGTTCCCGAATATGCAGGCCATCGTGGTGGGTTCGCAGATGCAGGACGCAATCCCGACCCTGGCGGTGCTGGCCGCCTTCAACAACACCCCGGTGCGTTTCACTGAGCTGGCCAACCTGCGAGTCAAGGAATGTGATCGCGTACAGGCGCTGCATGACGGCCTCAATGAGATCCGTCCGGGCCTCGCCACCATTGAAGGCGATGATCTGCTGGTCGCGGCCGACCCTGCGCTGGCCGGCACGTCGTGCAACGCCCTGGTCGACACCCACGCCGACCACCGCATCGCCATGTGCTTTGCGCTGGCGGGGCTGAAAGTCTCGGGGATCCGCATTCAGGACCCGGACTGCGTGGCCAAGACCTATCCTGGGTACTGGAAGGCCCTGGGCAGCCTTGGGGTTGCGTTGAGCTACTGACTCACCGGCGTCGGAATGGGGAGGTAAGGATCATGACAATTCGCCAACCCTGCCCACCCGGCGCCTGTGTCTGCGAGCGTGAACAACTGCTGGACGCCCCCGGCGCCGACCTGCGTATCCTCAGCCTGACGCGCCAGGAAGAAAAACGCCTGATCGAGCGCCTTGAAAACCTGCAAAGCCTGCAGGACCTGGAGCGCATGCAACAGCGGATGCATGAGCTATTGGGCATTCGCGTGCATGTCGCGCCGGGGCACACCGAGGTCAAGAGCATGCGCGGCATCCAGATCGTCATCGACGAACTGCCAGGCATGTGCCGCAAGACCCGGCAATCGATCCCGGCGGCGATTCGTCGGGGCCTGGAGAAAAACCCGGAAATTGCCTACCGCCTGCTGGACGCCCACGACCTGTTTCGCGAAGGTTGAATCAACCGGCAACCGTCTCGGCCTCGAACAGTCGCTGCCCCACCGCCTTGGCCGTTTGCAGATGCGCGGTCGCCGCGCCATCTTCCGACTCCAGCAACAACGCCGACGTCACCACCTTCGCCCCGCAGTAATCAAAGATCCCGTAGTCGATCTGCGTGCGCATCGCCTTGGCGTAGCCGTGTCGGTCAAACGCGCTTTGATCGGCACCACCCAGGGCCAACAGGTGCACCTGCAAGTGCCGCAGTTTTTTCACCACGGGCATGTCCGGGCCGTAATCGATTGCCCAGCCGTTGACGAACACACGGTCGACCCAGCCCTTGAGCAATGCTGGCAGCGACCACCAGTAGATCGGGAACGCCAGCACCAGCGCATCGGCGCGGTCCAGCCGCGCCTGTTCCGCCAGCACGTCGGCGGGGGGCGTGGCGCGGGAGCGGTGTACGAGGTGGTCGGCGGCGGTGTAGCGCGGGTCGAAGCCTTCGGCGGCGAGGTCGGCGATTTCGAAGCTGTGGCCCGCGGCAGTCAGCCCGGCAGCCACCTGCGCGGCCACGGCGTGAGTAAGGGACAGTGGGTCGTGATGGGCAACGACGATGAGTGCGTGCATGACTTTGACTCCCTTTCGGTTTAAGCTACTTTTAGTAAGTTACTGCCGATAAGTTACTTTTGGTATATAAGCATGTCAAGCCCCGAATCCCCTGCCCCACGCCGTCGCCTGTCCCGTGAAGATCGTCTGCGCCAATTATTGGAGGCGGCCTGGCAGCTGGTGCGCGAGGAAGGCACCGAAGCCCTGACCCTGGGCCGCCTGGCGGAACTGGCAGGCGTCACCAAGCCGGTGGTCTACGACCATTTCGTCACCCGCGCCGGGCTGCTCGCCGCGCTGTATGAAGACTTCGACGGGCGCCAGACCCAGGTGTTTGCCGAGGCCCTCGACGCCAGCAGCGCGACCTTGGAAGAACGCGCCGGGGTGATTGCCTCGTGTTATGTCGATTGTGTGTTATTGCAGGGCCGGGAAATTCCGGGGGTGATTGCGGCACTGAGCAGCTCGCCGGAGCTGGAAGCGCTCAAGCGTAAATACGAGGCGATCTTTCTCGACAAATGCCGCGCCGCGCTGGCGCCCTTTGGCCAGGTATCACAGGCAGGATTACGGGCTATGCTGGGGGCGGCGGAAGCGTTGTCCCATGCTGCGGCCAGTGGCGAAATCAGCCGTGAAGAGGCGCAAGAGGAACTATTGGCAACCATCCTGGCGATGGTCAACCGCGCACGGCGCTGAAGACTGAAGACTGAAGAAGCTTCTGTGGCGAGCGGGCTTGCCCCGCGTTGGAGTGCGCAGCGCTCCCGTTTTTTTGGGGCCGCTACGCAGCCCAACGCGGGGCAAGCCCGCTCGCCACAACAAGCCAACTCGGCACAAGTGCAGGCACGCAGGCTAACGCCCTGCCACAAACAACTGGACCTTGCGCGCCAGGTGATCCAGGTGCCGATCGCGCTGTTTCTCGGCATCCACCATCGCCCGCTTGCCGTGTTTTTGCAGCAGGTAGGTATGGATCTGCCGTACCTCCAGCGAGCTGTAGATCGGCGCCACGTCCAACACCCCCATCAAGCCGTCGGTGCCGTAGTCGCGCGTATTCATCAGCACCTGGGTGCCCCGCGCACCACGCATTTGAAAGCCCATGGCCTCAAAGGCCGGCACCTTCTCCACGGCACACGCCAACTCGGCATGGGGATAGCGCGCCAGCACGTCCGCTATCATCCCGCGCGCCACGCCCTGGCGTCGGAAACCCGCCTGCACCGCCATAAAGGCGATGCCACAGGCTTCAGGATCATCTTTCACCGGCAGGTACAGGCAAAAGCCAATCACCTGTTCCTCAACCATCGCCACGCTCAGTTCAACGGCAATCCCCTTCGACCCGCCCACTGCCTCCAGGTACAGGTGCACCTCAAAGCCGATGGCGTATTGGTAGATGTTGTAGAGCACGTTGCTCGGCGGCAGCGCGACGCTGCTGATGTCGGTGAGGTTATCCACCACCATCTGCAGGATCTGCGCATTGATGGGCTCGGGGCACGGTGTGGTGTAGCGGGTAAGGCTGAACATGCAGATTCCTGGGGTTTCGCGTCAAGACAGCGGCGATTGTACCTGTTGCAGGCCGCTCATTGCCCGCACACCTCACGCAAGCATCCGCGCAACCAGCGGTGAGCCAGGTCGGCATCCAGACGCGGATGCCAGAGCATCGCCACGGTGAAGGGTGGCAGTCTCAGCGGCAACGCGAAGCTATGCAGGCCTTCGCGCTGGTGGGCGGTATAGCGTTCGGGCACGCTGGCGATCAGGTCGGTGTCGCGGGCCAGGGCAATGGCCGTGGCGAACCCGGCGACGATGGTGCTGATCTGCCGGGTGAGGCCCAACGCCTGCAAGGCATCGTCGACCTGGCCGCGCGCCCGCCCACGGCGGGACACGTAGACATGCCGACCTTCGGCGAAACGCTGGACACTCACCTCGCCCTGGCTGAGCGGATGGCCGCTGCGTACCACGCCCACCAGGCGGTCGCGGAACAGCGCCTGGGTCAGCACTTCGGGGCTGGCGGTGGGATCCACCACGCCGGTCTCCAGGTCGACGCTGCCCTCGCGCAGCAGCGTGCTGTCCTTGTCGGTTCTGCTCACGAAACGCAGGCGTACGCCGGGCGCCTCGCGTGCGATGCGCGCCAGCAACGCGGGGCCGAAGTTCTCCACGAATTCTTCGCTGGTGCGCAAGGTGAAGGTGCGCGCCACCTGGGCCAGGTCCAGGGATTGGGCCGGGCGCAGCACCGCGTGGGCATCCTGCACCAGGCGGCTGACCTGCTCACGCAACGCCAGCGCGCGCGGCGTCGGCACCAGCCCGCGCCCCGCGCGCACCAATAGCGGATCGCCGGTGGTTTCACGCAGGCGCGCCAGCGCACGGCTCATGGCCGAGGGGCTCAACTGCAAGCGTTTCGCCGCGCGGGCGACACTGCCTTCGGCCAGCAAGACATCCAGGGTGATCAGCAAATTGAGATCGGGCATCGGCGCTCCTTATCAGGCGTTTGACGCAGGTATTAACTGCAAACCCTGCGTCTTCCGCCATGTTAGGCGACGTCGTAGATTTGTGACAGTTGCCTTCACCCAAGGAATTATCCATGCACACCTCTTCACGCGGCGGCCTTGCCAGCCTGTCCCTGTCCATGTTGCTCGCCTCCCTCGGCACCAGCATCGCCAATGTCGGCCTGCCCAGCCTGGTACAGGCGTTCGATGCGTCGTTTCATGCAGTGCAGTGGGTGGTGCTCGCTTACCTGATGGCGATCACGGCAGTGCTTGTCATGGCTGGCCGAATGGGTGATCGCCTGGGCCGTCGCCGGCTGTTGCTCGGCGGGCTGCTGTTGTTTGCGCTGGGCAGTGGGTTGTGTGCGGGCGCGCCCTCGCTGGGCTGGCTGATTGCCGCACGCCTCCTGCAGGGCTTGGGCGCGGCGAGCATGATGGCAATGGCGCTGGGGATGGTCGGCGACACGGTGCCCAAGGAGCGCACTGGCCGGGTGATGGGCCTGCTGGGCACGATGTCAGCCGTCGGCACCGCCATGGGGCCCAGCGCGGGAGGTTTCTTGCTCAGTGTGTGGGGCTGGCGCGCACTGTTTCTGGTGGGCATGCCCCTGGGGTTACTCACCGCTGGCCTCGCGTGGCGCTATTTGCCGGTTGGTCGGCGCCACGTGGGGTTACCTTCCAGCTTCTGGTTGCCCTTGAAGGAAGCACCATTGCGCACGGGTCTGGCGATGAGTGCCTTGGTGGCGGCGGTGATCATGGCGACCTTTGTGGTCGGCCCGTTCTACCTGTCCCAGGGGCTGGGGCTTGACCCGCAATGGATGGGCCTGGCCATGGCCGTCGGGCCTTGTGTCGCGGCGCTCAGCGGTGTACCGGCGGGTCGCCTCACCGACCACCAGGGCTGGCACGCCATGACGTTCGCCGGGTTGGGCATCCTGCTTTGCGGCGCCTTGTTATTGTCGTTGGCCTCGGGATTGATCGCCTACCTTGGGGGGCTGGTGATTCTGACGGCGGGCTATAGCCTGTTCCAGGCCGCCAACAACACTGCGGTGATGTGCGATGTAGACAGTGCGCGCCGAGGCTCGGTCGCAGGCTTGCTCAACCTGTCACGCACTATCGGGCTGATCTTCGGTACCTCGGCCCTCGGGGCTGTGTTCGCCTGGGTAACCCCGGATGGCACCCACGCCACCGCGCAATCCGTGGCCAGCGGCCTGCATGCGACGTTCTCCGTCGCCGTGGGCTTGATTCTGCTGGCCACCGCGATGGCAACGGGCCGCATCCGCGCCGTGAATACCCCGCAGAATACCCGTTGAGGCAAAAAAACAAAAAAGGCGTTGCGCCAGACGGGGTTACATCGCGCATCATGGGCACTTTCAAGCTCAAGGGTAACGTCCATGCGCGTTCTGTCATTGATGATGGGTCTTACGACGCTGGCCGCCAGTACGGTGTTCTGCGCCAGCGCGATGGCGAATGAAGAAAGTCAGTTGGTGCAACAGATCAATGAGTACCGCAGCCAGCTGCAGCGCTGCGGCGACCAGGGTTCCCAGGAACTGCCACCGTTGTCCAGCGACACCCGGCTGGTGCTGCCAGCCAATAACGTCGGCGATCTGCAGCAGGCGCTGGCCCGGGCGGCATACCCGATGGTCAACGTGCAGGCCATCAGCCTGTCCGGTCCCAAGGACGCCCAGGCGGCCATGAAAGCCGTGCGCGAGAGTTTCTGTCGGGTGGTGCTGGACCCGCAATTCGTCGACATCGGCGTGAGCAACAACGGCCAGGACTGGCGCATCGTGCTGGCCCGCCCGTTGCTGTCCAGCGGCCTGGGCGATTGGCAAACCGAAGGCAGGAAACTGCTGGACCTAATCAATGCCGCCCGCACACAACCGCGCCAATGCGGCACGCAGGCGTTTACCGCGACCACGCCATTGTCGTGGAACGAGGAGCTGGCCGGGGCCGCCAACAGCCACACACGCAACATGGCCAACGGCAATTTCTTCGACCATCTGGACCACGACGGCCGCACGCCTGGCGACCGCGCCGAACTGGCCGGGTATATCGCGAAGAACATCGGCGAAAACATCGCCGCCGGCCTGGACACCCCACGCAAGGTGGTCGACGGCTGGCTCGCCAGTCCAGGTCATTGCGCCAACCTGATGAACCCGCAATTTCGCGAATTGGGCGCAGCTTATGCCATGGACCCGAAGAGCGATGCGGGCATTTACTGGACCGGTTTATTCGGCACGCAATAGGGATAGGGCCACCGCCCAATTGCACTGAATTCTACCGGCTCAAACAAATGAAGCATCAAATTGCCATCTAACCGATAATTACGCTGAACTGGCAGCGTTCAACCGGGTCTGTAGCTCTGCGCCACACACTGGAATGCCCGCTGTGACTCTGGAAAACAAGGTGCTCCCTCAATGATGAATTGGCTGCAAAGCAGCAGCGAAATGGCCGAGCGGGTGCGCCAGCATCACTGGGCCGATACACCTCTCGGCCCGCTGGAGCAGTGGCCGGACGTTTTGAAGACCACGGTCGCGCTGTGCTTTGCCTCAAGCTTTCCCCAGGCTATTGTCTGGGGGCCGCAGTTGATCACCCTCTACAACGACGCGTTTATTCCGATCCTGGGCAATAAGCCCTATCCCCTCGGACGTCCCTTCAGCGAGATATGGAGCGAGGTGTGGGACGAGGTCAGCCCCATCGCCGACGCGGCGTTCCAAGGGCACGCCACCTATATCGAAAACTTCCCCCTGGTGATTGAACGCGGCCAGGCGCGGGAACAGGCGTACTTCACCTTCTGCTACAGCCCGATTCGCGACCCCAAAGGCAAGGTGGTCGGTATGCTCGACACCGTCACTGAAACCACCGCGACGGTGTTCCTCGCCCGACGCCTGGCGGTACTGGACACCATCGGCAACGCAGTGGTCAACGCCGCCGATGCCGAAGCCATCATGACCAGCACCACCCAACTGCTGGCCGAACACCTGCAGGTGAGCAATTGCGCCTACGCCGACATGGACGCCGATGAAGACGGCTTTACCATTCGCGACAATTGGACCGCCCCCGGTTCACCCAGCATCATTGGCCGCTACAGCCTGGCGGCGTTCGGCGAGAAGGCCGTCAAATGCCTGCGGGCCGGCGAGCCGCTGGTGATCCAGGACAATCTGCGCGAACTGCCGCCCGAAGAGTCCGCCAGCTTCCAGGCCCTGGGGGTGACCGCCACGATCTGCATGCCGCTGATCAAGAACGGGCGCCTGACCGCCCTGATGGCCGTCCACGACAAAACCGCGCGCCCCTGGTCACCGTACGACCTGGCCTTGCTGCGGGAAGTCACCGAGCGTTCCTGGGCTCATATCGAACGCGTGCGCGCCGATGCCGACGTACGTGAAGGCCTGGCGGCGTATGCCGAGCTGAACACCACCCTGGAACAACGCGTCGAAGAGCGCACCCTGGCGCTGGTTCAGGCCGAAGCCGCACTGCGCCAGTCGCAGAAACTCGAGGCCATCGGCCAATTGACCGGTGGTGTGGCCCATGACTTCAACAACCTGCTGACGATCATTCGCTCGTCAGTGGACTTTTTGCGTCAGCCAGGCCTGTCGGAAGACCGCCGCCAGCGCTACATGGGCGCCGTGGCAGATACGGTAGAGCGGGCCAGCAAGCTGACCAGCCAGTTGCTCGCCTTTGCTCGTCGCCAGCCGCTTAACCCGGAAGTCTTCGACGTGGGCCAGCGGGTGCAGAACATCGGCGAGATGCTCGAGAGCGTGACCGGTGCGCGTATTCGTGTGCATGTCGAGATGCCGCAGCGAGCCTGTTTCGCGCGTATCGATGCCAGCCAGTTCGAGACCGCACTGATCAACATCGCCCTCAATGCACGGGACGCGATGGAGGGCCAGGGCACCCTGACCCTGCGGGTCACCGGCGAACAGCCGTTACCGCACATCCGTGGCGACGCCGGGTCACACAAAGCGTATATCGCCATTGCGCTCGCCGATACCGGCCCCGGTATTCCCGCCGAGACCGTCGAACGCATTTTCGAACCGTTCTTTACGACCAAGGCGGTGGGTAAAGGCACCGGCCTGGGCCTGTCGCAAGTCTTCGGGTTTGTGAAGCAGTCGGGGGGCAATATCGATGTGGCCAGCACGCCCGGTGAAGGCAGCGTGTTCACCTTGTATCTGCCCCAGGTCGAAGCCGAGGCATTGCTGCAAAACAGCCCTCAGGAAACGCCGGCCTCGTCCCACGACACCACGCAGTGCCGAGTGCTGATCGTGGAGGACAACCTGGAAGTCGGGCGGTTTGCCAGCCAGATTCTTCAAGACCTGGGTTACCAGGCCACCTGGGCGACCGATGCCGAACAAGCCCTGATCCTCGTGGGCCATGATGGGATGGCCTTCGATGTGATTTTCTCGGACGTGGTCATGCCCGGCATCACCGGTGTCGCCATGGCCAAGCTGCTGCGCCAGCGCCGGCCGGACCTGCCCGTGGTGTTGACCTCGGGCTACAGCGAAGAGCTGGCAGACAGCGGCTATGAGGGTTTCGAGTTCCTGCCCAAGCCTTACTCTGCCGAGCAGGTTTCGCGGGTATTGATCAAGGCCATGCTCAAGGATTGAGCAGCGCCCTACTCCTGCGCCACGGCCACCTGGTTGCGGCCCAGCGCCTTGGCCCGGTAGAGCGCTTTGTCCGCGCTGTTCATCAGGCCGTGCAAGTCCTCATCCACGGCCTGGGTAAACGCCAGCCCAAGGCTGGCTGAAAGCCCCTTGACCGGCTCGGCGGCCAAGCCGGATATAGTCTTGATCAGACCCTCGGCAATATCCCGAGCGGTTTCCAACGAGGTATTGGGCAACAACACGGCAAACTCTTCGCCGCCCAAGCGACCATAGACATCGGCCTTGCGGAACGACGCACTGATCACCCCGCCAATCTGGCGCAATACCTGATCGCCGGCCTGATGCCCGTAGGTGTCATTGATTTGCTTGAAGTGGTCCATGTCCATCATCAGCGCACACAGCGGCTGCTGGTTGTGACGGCATTGCGCGTGCAGCAATTGGGCATGTTCGAAAAACGCCCGGCGGTTCATCAGGCCGGTCAGCTCATCGGTCTGTGCGGCACGGGTCGAGATGTTGTGGGCACGTTCCATTTGCCGGGTAAGGCGAAAGGCTTTTTCCAAAGCATCGGACAACTTGCGCGTGGCACTGACCACAAACGTGGAAAACACCAGGACCGCGATAGCGATGCCCACCTGCATGGATGTCGGCTGGAACAGCAGCCACAGGGTGCACGGCAGCAGCACCAGGCCGATGGACACCAGGGTCATGTAGCGATAGGCCGAATAACACGAAACGGCGCTGACCGACATCCCCACGGTGAACAGCATGACCAGCGCCTGGGATAACCGATCATCCGTGGGCATCAGCGCGAATGCCCCTGCGCCCCAAATGGTCGCGGACAGCACCAGCGTGATCCAGTAACGGCGCTCCCAGCGGTCCGGCGTACGTTCGCTGTTGGGGCAGCGGAACCAGTCCAGGAACATCTTCACCCGCAGCAGCGACGACGCGCCCAGCAGCAGCAGCCACACCAGCATGAACGTGTGGTCGAAGCGCTCCCAGCACAGCCAGCAGAGCATGGCCGCCGCCATGTAGCTGCCGAAAATGGCCGTAAATGACTGGCGAAACAACTGGTGCAAACGGTCGGTTCGCACCTGCGCCTCTATAAAGCAATCCTGGTCCTGCTCACGCTCAAGGCCATTCATGAAGTTCGCCTGATTCGACTGCCATGACAAAGGCGCCATTGTGGCACCCTGCCACTAGCGTGGACAACTGAATCCAGCAGGGTAGAGCCTTTAACCCGCTTCGGGCCGCAAAATCAGCACCCCCAGCGGCGGCAGATTCAACGACAGCGACACCGGTTGCCCGTGGCGTGGCTCATCCTCGGTGAACACGCCACCGCCATTGCCGTAATTGGAACCCGCGTAGGTGTCTGCGTCGCTGTTGATCACCTCGCTCCAACGCCCACCGAACGGTACGCCAACTTTGTAGGCCTCACGGGGCACCGGGGTAAAGTTGGCCACCACCAGCACCGGCTTGCCATCCTTGCTCCAGCGTAGCCAGGCGTAGACGCTGTTGATCGCGTCATCGCCAATCAGCCATTGGAAGCCCTGGGGCGCGTCGTCCTGCTCGTGCAGGGCCGGCTCCTCGCGGTACAGGCGGTTCAAGTCGCCGACCAGCTTTTGCACGCCTTTGTGCTCGGCGTACTGCAGCAAGTACCAGTCCAACTGCTGGTCGTGATTCCACTCGCGCCATTGGCCGAATTCACAGCCCATGAACAGCAGTTTCTTACCCGGATGCATCCACATGAACGCCAGGTAGGCGCGCAGGTTGGCGAATTTCTGCCAGCGGTCGCCGGGCATCTTGTCGATCAGCGAGTGCTTGCCGTGCACCACTTCATCGTGGGAAATCGGCAGGATGAAACGCTCGGACCACGCATACACGAGGCCGAAGCTCAGCTCGTTATGGTGATGGGCGCGGTAGACCGGGTCTTGCTGGATGTAATGCAGCGAATCGTGCATCCAGCCCATGTTCCATTTGTAGTTGAAGCCCAGGCCGCCCTGTTGGGTGGGCTGGCTGACGCCGGGCCAGGCGGTGGACTCTTCGGCGATCACCAGCGCGCCGGGGGCTTCCAGCGCCACCACGTCATTCAAGTGGCGCAGGAAGTCGATGGCTTCCAGGTTCTCGCGACCGCCATGGCGGTTCGGCACCCATTCGCCGGCCTTGCGTGAGTAGTCGCGGTACAGCATCGACGCCACGGCATCCACGCGCAGGCCGTCAATGTGGAAGTGTTTGAGCCAATGCAGCGCCGAGGCCAGCATGAAGCCATGGACCTCAGTGCGGCCCAGGTTGTAGATCAGCGTGTCCCAATCCTGGTGGAAGCCTTCCAGCGGGTTGGCATATTCGTACAACGCAGTGCCGTCGAATTGCGCCAGGCCGTGGGTATCGGTGGGGAAATGCGCCGGCACCCAGTCGAGGATCACGCCGATGTTGGCCTGATGGAGCGCGTTGATGAAATAGGCGAAATCCTCCGGCGAGCCAAAGCGCGCAGTCGGGGCGAATTGCGACAGCGCCTGGTAACCCCACGAACCGCCGAACGGGTGTTCCATGATCGGCATCAGTTCAACGTGGGTGAAGCCCAGTTGCTGCACATACGGCACCAACCGCTCCGCCAGCTCGCGCCAGTTGTATTGGCGCGCCACTTCGCCCGCCTCGTCCAGCTCGCACTGCCAGGAGCCGACATGCAGCTCGTAGATCGACAAAGGCGCCGTGGTCTTCTGCCGCTCGACCCGCGATTGCATCCACTCATGGTCCTGCCAGTCCACCTGCAACGGCGCGGCGACTTTCGAGGCGGTGTCGGGTGGCAGCTGGGTCGCCAGTGCCATGGGGTCGGCCTTGAGAGGCAGAATGCCATTGGCGCCGAGAATTTCGTACTTGTAGGCGACGCCAGGTTGCAGGCGCGGAATGAAGATTTCCCACACGCCCGACGGATGCCGCAGACGCATCGGGTGGCGGCGGCCGTCCCAGATATTGAAGTCCCCCACAACAGAGACCCGCCGCGCATTCGGCGCCCAAACGGCAAAACGCACGCCGTCTACGCCATCGACACTGGTCACCTGGGCCCCCAGGCAACTGCTGAGGTCGCGGTGGTTGCCTTCGGCAAACAGATACAGGTCCATCTCACCCAGCAACAATTGCTGGAAGCTGTAAGGGTCTTCGGTGATCTGCTCACCGCCGGCCCACTGGATTTTCAGCTCGTACGCCTGGCGGGTGTTGAACTGCCCGACGAACAGACCCGGCACTTGGGTCGCATCCAGGCTGCCGATCTGTTCGCCGCCATCGCGGCTCAGCACCTGGACGCTCAAGGCTTCCGGCAGGAACGCGCGGATAAATTGCCCGCCCTGCTCGTCATCGTGTGGCCCGAGAATGGAAAACGGGTCGTGGTGCTCGGCGCGCACCAGCGCTTCGACGTCCTTGGACGCCGGCATGGCTGTCAACTTCGGTTGCAGCGGTTCTTTATTCGTAAAGCTCATGACGTCTCCCCACCGCGTGCAGTGTTCGATTTAGGTTTAATCCCGCTCAACAACCCGTGCAAGCCCTGTAGAGGCACCGGCAACCAGGTCGGACGGTTTTCCGCTTCATACGCCACTTCATACGCGGCCTTCTCCAGGCTGAACAACGTCAGCGCGGCGTCCTGGCCCTTGGCATCCTGCCAGTCATGCGCCAGTGTAGACGCAGCGGCCTGATAAGCCTGGATAAATGCCTGGCGGGCCTCTTTCAGGTAGCGATCCGTCACGCGTCTGCGCGCCTGGTCCGCTTCGGGCGAGTGATCCACTCCTTGTACGTTCAAGGCCATGGCCGCCGCGTAATCAAAGGAACGCAGCACGCCACTCACATCTTTATACGGGCTGTGCTTGCCGCGTCGTTCATGCAACGGCCGCGCCGGTTCGCCTTCAAAGTCGATCAAGTAGGCATCGCCCTTCACCACCAGCACCTGGCCCAGGTGCAAGTCACCGTGGACCCGAATGCGCAGGCCGCCCAGCGTGGCCTTCGCCAGACTTTGTACATAAGTGGCGATGGCTTTTTCCTGGGCCAGCAATTCACTGACCAGCGCCTGATCGGCAGGGTTCAATTGGCTTTGATGCAGCTTGAGCAATTGCAGGGCGCGCTGAATCTGCGCCCCGACGTCCTTGGCCCAGGCTTGGGTGTCCTTGGCGGTGGTGAGCTCGGGCTTGAAGTCGTTGTGGGTGGTTTTGGCCCCCAGCACCCCGTGCATCTCACCCAGGCGCCGGCCGAGCAGCCCGGCGAAGTCCGCCAGCTCGCCCAGTGCGTTGTAATGCTGTTCCTGTTCAGAGATGGCTTCGGCCAGCTCGTCGCGAATGGCGCGCTCCAGGTTGTTCTGGGTCCAGGCCCATGCATCGCCCTGGTTGCTCAAATAGCCTTGGGCAATCATCAACAGGTTGTCCTGGCCTGCACCATCATGGCGAATCATCGAGCCCATCAGCGGCGAGATATTCGGGTAACCCGCGGCCGTCAGGTAGGCGCTCATCTCCAGTTCCGGGTGCACCCCTGCACTGACCTTGCGGATCAGCTTGAGCACCAGGCTCTCGCCGACCACCACCGAGCTGTTGGACTGCTCGGCCGACAAATAGCGCACCTGGGACTCGTCGGTCAGTTGCAGCTTGGCCAGGTGAGGCGTGGCCTCAAAGCGCAGATCGCCTTCGCTGGTATTCAATACCGTGCCGGCCTGCAAGCCTTGGATCACCGCGCGGACAAAGTGCTCCAGGCTGAAGGCATCCGTCACCAACCCCACCTGACGTACACGCCGGACGCGGGCCAGGGCCAACTGCTGTGGCAAGGCGCTGGTGAACTGGTCTTCGCCGAGGAAGCCGAACGGTAGCTGATAGCGACTGACCTGGCCGCCGCTGCTCACGTCAATTTCGCTGAGCAGCACCGGATGCTCGGCGTCGCCAAACCGCACGCCATAGGCGATGTGCACGCTGTCGATCGCCGTGTCCTTACCGGCGAACCAGCGGCGCTTCGGCAGCCACGCCGGCAGCGAGGTGTGTTGAAGGGTGGTGCGGCACGGCTCGTCGAGCAGCTCTTCCATGCGTTTTTTCAGGACCAGGGTGGTGAAGTCCGGCATGCTTTGCGCCGGTTCCACATGCCAGCTGGGCATCTGGTTTTCCGCCGCCAGCACGAACCAATAGAAGCCATACGGCGCCAGGGTCAGCAGGAAATTCAGCTGGCCGATGGGCGGGAACGCATTGCCGCCGAGCATCTCGACCGGGACCATCCCGGCAAAGGCCGACAGGTCCAGTTCGGCAGCCTGGGCACTGCGCGAGACGTTGGCCACGCACAGGATGATTTCGGTGCGCCCGTCTTCGCCGGTGAACTCACGGGTATACGCCAGGATGCGGCGGTTGCTCGGCGAGAGCATCTTCAGGCTGCCACGCCCAAACGCCTTGGACTGCTTGCGCACAGCCAACATGCGGCGCGTCCAGTTCAGCAGCGAGTGCGGGTCCTGGGCCTGGGTTTCGACGTTGACCGACAGGTAGCCGTATTGCGGGTCCATGATCGGTGGCAGCACCAGGCTGGCCGGGTCGGCACGCGAGAAACCGCCGTTGCGGTCGATGGACCATTGCATCGGCGTGCGCACCCCATCACGGTCGCCGAGGTAGATGTTGTCGCCCATGCCGATTTCATCGCCGTAATACAGGGTCGGCGTGCCGGGCATCGACAGCAGCAGGCTGTTGAGCAGCTCGACACGGCGGCGGTCACGCTCCATCAGCGGCGCCAGGCGCCGACGAATGCCGAGGTTGATGCGCGCGCGGCGGTCAGCCGCGTAGTAGTTCCACAGGTAGTCGCGCTCTTTGTCGGTGACCATTTCCAGCGTCAGCTCATCGTGGTTGCGCAGGAAGATCGCCCATTGGCAGTTGGCGGGAATTTCCGGGGTCTGGCGCAGAATATCGGTGATGGGGAAGCGATCTTCCTGGGCCAGCGCCATGTACATGCGCGGCATCAGCGGGAAGTGGAACGCCATGTGGCATTCGTCGCCGTCATCGCCCTTGCGGTCACCAAAATACAGCTGCGTGTCTTCCGGCCACTGGTTGGCTTCGGCCAACAGCATGCGGTCGGGGTAATGGGCATCGATCTCGGCGCGAATCTGTTTGAGAACGTCGTGGGTTTCCGGCAGGTTTTCGTTGTTGGTGCCATCGCGTTCGATCAGGTACGGGATGGCGTCCAGGCGCAGGCCGTCGATGCCCATGTCCAGCCAGTAGCGCATTACCGACAGCACGGCTTTCATCACCTGCGGATTGTCGAAGTTGAGGTCCGGCTGGTGGGAATAGAAACGGTGCCAGAAGTACTGGCCGGCGACCGGGTCCCAGGTCCAGTTGGACTTTTCGGTGTCGAGGAAAATAATCCGCGTGCCGTCGTATTTCTGGTCGTCATCGGACCACACGTAAAAGTCCCGCGCCGCCGAACCCGGCTTGGCCTTGCGCGCGCGCTGGAACCAGGGGTGCTGGTCGGAGGTATGGTTGATCACCAGCTCGGTGATCACGCGCAGCCCGCGCTTGTGGGCTTCGGCGATAAAGCGCCTGGCATCGGCCATGGTCCCGTAGTCGCTGTGCACGCCACGGTATTCGGCGATGTCATAGCCGTCATCACGGCGTGGCGAGGGGTAGAACGGCAGCAGCCAGATGGTGTTGACGCCCAGGTCGGCGATGTAATCGAGCTTGGCGATCAGGCCGGGAAAGTCACCGATACCGTCGTTATTGGAGTCGAAATAGGATTTGACGTGAACCTGGTAGATCACCGCGTCCTTGTACCAGAGCGGGTCTTTGATGAAGGTGGCAGCCTTGGGTTTCTTCGCCATTGGAAACTCCTGAAATACTCAAATTCTTGCAAACTGAACTCGGTCAATGTGGGAGGGGGCTTGCCCCCGATAGCGGTCGTTCAGTTGGATACTCGATGGCTGAAACATCGCTATCGGGGGCAAGCCCCCTCCCACAGTTGATCTGCGCAAGACTTAGGAAACAGTGATGCGCCAGATCCCGAACGGCATCTGCGGCTCCAGCCGCGTCCACTGGGTCTTGCCGTACCAAGTCCAGCGGTGGCCGTTCATCAGGTCTTCGCCCTGGGTTTGCGCATCGTCCGGCAGGCCCAGTTCCCACAATGGCAACTCGAAGTGGGCTTCCTGGGCATTGAATGGGTCGAGGTTGACCGCCACCAGGATGAAGTTGCTGCCATCCTCGCTGCGTTTGCCGAAGTACAGGATGTTGTCGTTCCAGGCGTTGTAGAGCTTCAGGCCCAGGTGCGTCTGCAACGCCGGGTTTTGACGGCGGATCCGGTTGAGTTGGGCGATCTCGGCGATGATGTTGCCAGGCGCGGTGAAATCTCGAGGGCGGATCTCGTATTTCTCCGAGTCCAGGTATTCCTCTTTGCCGGGCACCGGCGCCGCTTCGCAAAGTTCAAAACCCGAATACATGCCCCACAGGCCAGAGCCCATGGTGGCCAACGCGGCGCGGATCAGGAAGCCTGGGCGCCCGGACTCGTGCAGGAAGCCTGGGTTGATGTCCGGCGTATTGACGAAGAAGTTCGGCCGGTAGCATTCGCGCCACGGCGACTCGTTCAATTGCGCCAGGTATTCACCCAACTCGGCCTTGGTGTTGCGCCAGGTGAAATAGGTATAGCTCTGGGAATAACCGACCTTGCCCAGGCGCGCCATCATCGCCGGGGTGGTGAACGCCTCGGCGAGGAAGATCACCTCGGGATGCCTTGCCCGCACATCGGCGATCAGCCACTGCCAGAACGGCAGCGGCTTGGTGTGGGGGTTGTCGACGCGAAAGGTCTTCACGCCCTCTTCCACCCAGCCCACCACGATGTCGCGCAGCTCGGTCCACAGGCCCGGGATCGCATCCGCCGCATAGAAGTCGACGTTGACAATGTCCTGGTACTTCTTCGGTGGGTTCTCGGCGTATTTGATCGTGCCGTCCGGGCGCCAGTTGAACCAGCCCGGATGTTGCTTGAGCCATGGATGGTCCTGGGAGCACTGGATGGCGAAATCCAGCGCAATCTCCAGGCCATGCTCGGCGGCGGCCTTGACCAGGCGCCGGAAGTCCTCGCGGCTGCCCAACTGCGGGTGGATCGCCTCGTGACCGCCCTCCTCGCTGCCGATGGCATACGGGCTGCCCGGATCATCGGGGCCGGCGGTGAGGGAATTATTCTTGCCCTTGCGGTGGCTGCGCCCGATCGGGTGGATCGGCGGGAAGTACAGCACGTCGAATCCCATGTCATGGATCATCGACAGGCGTGAGTGCACATCGTTGAACGTACCGTGGCGTGCCGGATCATCGGTAATCGAGCGGGGAAACAGCTCGTACCAGCTGGCAAACTGCGCCGCTTCGCGCTCCACATCCAGCGGATAGACGGTACTGATGCTCAAGTAGGCGCGGTGGTCGGCCTGGGTCATCAAGTGTGCACTGTCTTCGTGCAGAAACAGCGCGACCTGCTCGGTTTCCAGCAGGCCGGAGAGCTCGTGGTGCAGCAACATCAGGCGGTCGCGCAATTCGTTGTCACTGCGTTCGGCGGCCTGCAGCACCAGGCTGCGGCCTTCCTGCAACTCCAGGCTGACCGGCACACCGGCCTCATGCTTTTTGCGCAATTCGTAGCAGAAGCTGGCGAAGGTATCGATCCAGGCTTCGATGCAGTATTCGTGAGGGCCTTGCACGGTGACGGTAAACGCGCCTTCCCATCCATTGTTGCCCACGTCATTCATGATCACGCTGTGCCAGCTTTCTTCATGCATCGAGCGCCAGCGGATCAGGACGGCGAGCTTGTCGTGGCCGTCGGCGAATACCTTACTGGTGACATTGACCCGCTGGCCAACCACGGCCTTGACGGCAAATTCGCCGCCGTCGATCACGGGTGAGGTGCTTTCGATCGCGATCCTGGGCAGCAACAGCGCCTGGGACAGCGGCAATATGGAATCTTCTGTAGCCAGTGTTTCAGCAGTCATCGAGCATCTTCCCCTTACGCCCTGTGGACGCTCTTTGCTTGATCCGAATTCTGATGCGGCAGCGCTCTCCCCTGAGCAGGGCCGCTATAGGTCCGAGCTTGCGCCGAGGTTAAAAGTTCAGGTGGATATGCCGCCATTGGGCGGGGAATCAATTCGCATCGGCGGATGTCCACCGGTAGAGCAAAGCACAAAGGAGGCCACACCGATGAATATCCCGATCCCGGCTGAAACCCCGGACCCGAATATCGACACACCAACGCTGCCACCCACCGAGCCGACACCGATTCCCGAAAAGGAACCGCCTGAGAATGAGCCGCCGCCGGTGGAAGAACCGCCGACGACCATGCCACCGGTGATCGTCAGTCCTTCTCGAACCGCTTGACGATTTTTGGCATCACACTGAACACCGCCAACGCAAGCAAGGTACTCAGCACCGCTGTCGATTCCCGACCCAACCCGGCCGAGACCCCAATCGCAGCGGTCATCCACAAACCGGCCGCCGTGGTCAGGCCTTTGACATGCCCTTCTTCATCATCCTTGCCCTTGATGATGGTGCCGGCCCCCAGGAACCCGATCCCGGCAATCACCCCCTGCACCACGCGGCTCATGGCATCCGCCTGATTGCCGGACATCTGCGGCACCATCACAAACAGCGCCGCTCCCAAGGCCACCAGCATGTGGGTGCGCACCCCGGCGGCCTTACCCTTGCTCTCGCGTTCGAACCCTAGAATGCCGCCCAGGATCGCGGCAATCACCAGGCGCACAGTCATCTGGGTGAGCTGCCTGGCGTCGCCGATATCGGCGAATTCGGCCTGCAGGGTTTGCCACACTTCATGCCACCAAGCGTCCATGAACACTGTCCTTTGTCTTTGTTGATAAAGGATGGACAGCCGCGACCGCCAGTCAGTTGCCTTGAACCCGCCTACATCGCTGAACCCTAACCCTACATAGCCCATGAAAAGGAGATCGACATGACCATACGTATCGAAAACCAGTTGTGCTACTTCATGCTCGATGAGAACGGCCAGGAACAGAGTGTGCCGGCGACCCGGGTCAATATCGTGACCGACACCGATAAATCCATGTCTTACGTGGAACTGGCGGCCGAGCGAATCTATATCACCGAAGCCGAGGCCGACGCCCTGACGGTGGCGGGTGCCCATGATGGGCGCCAACATGTAAAGGCCGACGAACCTGGTTCGCTGATTTGATTGATCTGTATCAGCACCCGCCGGATCTGCCTGTACCCCACACGCCATGGGGTGCAGCACATTGACGCAGGCAGATCGACAACCTTCATCTGATCCGCTTTTTATCGCCATACCTGAGCCTGTTATGCAAACAGACCCACGCGCATAGTTCATCGGCCTGATGGAGGCTGATGAGCGAACGACCATGAGCGAACGAATCCCAACCGTGGAAACCTTTGAGCCTATACACCCAAAGAAGGTGAAGGCCAAATCCAGCGACAACCTGATCCATACCCGCAGTTTCACCGGCCTGTTCCGCACCTTGCGCGTGGCCGGTGCGGGCTTTCTGTTCCTGGCATTTTTCGGCACCGTGTGGCTGAACTGGGGCGGACGGCAAGCCGTGCTGTGGGACTTGGCCGAAAGCAAATTCCATATTTTTGGCGCGACTTTCTGGCCCCAGGATTTCATCCTGTTGTCGGCGCTGCTGATCATCTGCGCCTTCGGCCTGTTTGCGATCACGGTGTTCGCCGGCCGTGTGTGGTGCGGATACACTTGCCCGCAAAGTTCGTTTACCTGGCTGTTCATGTGGTGCGAAAAGATCACCGAGGGCGAGCGCAACCAACGTATCAAGCTGCAAGCGGCCCCCTGGAGCCTGGACAAACTCGCGCGGCGCTCGGCCAAACACACCTTGTGGCTGGGCATCAGTGTGCTGACAGGGCTGACGTTCGTCGGCTACTTCACGCCGATTCGTCCATTGGCCGCCGAACTGCTGACCTGGCAGATGGGCGGCGTGAGCCTGTTCTGGGTGCTGTTTTTTACCGGCGCCACCTACATCAACGCCGGTTGGCTGCGTGAAGCGGTGTGCATGCACATGTGCCCGTATGCGCGGTTCCAGAGTGTGATGTTCGATAAAGACACCCTGACCATTTCCTACGATACAGCGCGCGGCGAAAACCGTGGCCCGCGCAAACGCGAGGTCAAGCCGGCCGATGTCGGCCTGGGCGACTGTATTGACTGCCAGCTGTGCGTGCAGGTCTGCCCCACCGGCATCGACATCCGCGACGGCCTGCAAATGGAGTGCATCGGCTGCGCGGCGTGCATCGACGCCTGTGATTCGATCATGGACAAGATGGGCTATGCCCGTGGCCTGGTGAGCTATACCTCCGAGCATCAATTGCAAGGCGGCAAGGCTCACCTGCTCAGGCCACGCCTGATCGGCTACAGTGCCGTGCTGCTGGTGATGATTGCCGCGTTGGTGGTGGCACTGGTGGAGCGGCCGCTGGTGTCGCTGGATGTGACCAAGGACCGCGGCATGTTCCGCGAGAACGCCCAGGGTCTGATCGAAAACATCTACAGCCTCAAGGTCATCAACAAGACCCAGCAACGCCAGGATTACCGGGTGGAGCTGCTGGATGCCGAGGGTTTTCAACTGCAGGGCAAGACCGAGATCAGCCTGGCGCCGGGGGAAATCGTCGACATGCCGGTGTCGGTGGCGTTGCTGGCGGATAAACCGGCGAGCAGTTCGCAGACCATACGGTTCAAGGTGACGGATGTGGATGCACCGAGCATTTACAGCGTTGCCGATAGCCGATTCGTGGCGCCGCTCATCTAAAACACTTGTTTAAGGCCAACATGAAACGCTACGAAAAATTCGCCGACGACATCGCCGAACTGATCCGCTCCGGCGTCCTGGGCCCCGGCCAGCGGGTCCCCTCGGTGCGCTATGCCAGCCAGACGTATGGCGTCAGCCCGTCCACAGTGTTCCAGGCCTACTACCTGTTGGAGCGGCGCGGGTTGATCCGTGCACGGCCGCGTTCCGGCTACTTCGTCAACGCCCATGCGCCCAGCCCGTTTTCCGAGCCGGTGGTGAGCGAGCAAGTGCATGAGTCCACCGAAGTCGATGTCAGCGAATTGGTGTTCTCGGTGCTCGATTCGATCAAAGACCCCAACACCGTACCTTTCGGCTCGGCCTTCCCCAGCCCCATGCTGTTCCCGCTGCCACGCCTGGCCCGTTCCCTGGCCAGTGCCAGCCGCGAGATGGACCCGCGCATGGTGGTCACCGACATGTCGCCGGGCAACCCGCAACTGCGCCGGCAGATTGCCCTGCGCTATATGGTCGGCGGCCTGATGCTGCCCATGGAGGAGTTGCTGATCACCAACGGCGCCCTGGAAGCGTTGAACCTGTGCCTGCAAGCCGTCACCGAACCGGGCGACCTGGTGGCCATCGAGGCCCCGGCGTTTTACGCCTGCCTGCAAGTGCTGGAACGCCTGAAGCTCAAGGCGGTGGAAATCCCGGTGCACCCGCGCGACGGCATCGACCTCAACGCCCTGGCGCAAACCCTGGAGCGCTACCCGATCAAGGCCTGCTGGACCATGACCAGCTTCCAGAACCCCATGGGCGCGACGCTGCCGGAAGCGAAAAAACAGGCGCTGGTGGAACTGCTGCGCAGCCATCAGGTGCCGTTGATCGAGGACGATGTGTACGCAGAGTTGTACTACGGGCAGCAGGCCCCCAAGCCGGCCAAGGCCTTCGACACCGAAGGCCTGGTGATGCACTGCGGGTCCTTCGCCAAGAGCCTGGCGCCCGGCTATCGCGTCGGCTGGGTGGCGGCCGGGCGCTATGCGCAGAAAGTCGAGCGTTTGAAGCTGATGACCTCGCTGTGCCCCTCGATGCCGGCCCAGGCGGCGATTGCCGACTACCTGCAACACGGCGGCTATGACCGGCATTTACGCAAACTGCGGTATGCCCTGGAGGAACAGCAAAGCGCCATGCTGGCCGCCATCGTCCGCTACTTCCCGGCACAGACACGAGTCAGCCAGCCGGCCGGCGGGTATTTCCTGTGGCTGGAATTACCCGAGCAAACCGATTCGTTGAAGTTGTTCCAGATGGCACTGGCGCAAGGCATCAGCATTGCGCCGGGGCCGATCTTTTCGGCGACTCGGCGTTTCAGAAACTGTATTCGCCTGAACTACGGCAGCCCATGGACCGAGGCCTCGGAGAAGGCGATGGAGACGTTGGGACGGATTGTGCGGTCGTTCTAACGTTATCTTGAATTGAAGGCGGGAACGTATTGAGACGGGCAGCCACAGAGAAGACTCAACACACACTGTGAGAAGTTTCCATGAAGACCTGCCCGCTTCCTGCCGATGCACCTGTCCACCTAATCCCTCTCCTCGTGCCATCCCACTATATGTGCAGCGATGAGCGCCAAGACGTACGCGAGAGGCAGGGCCCCATGGGCCGTCCCGCGGGCGATCATCGATCGGCAGAAAGGATCATCGAGGGAAGCGCGGTGATGCGTCATTTCCTGGAGGGCTACGATCACTACCAGGTCGGCGATAACCTTAAAAAGCAAATCGGTGACTGGACCGAAGCCAACCCCGACCCAGAGGCCAGGGCCGACGCGGCTTATGATCTGGACCAGGTACTGCGGTTTATCGATAACGTGGACGATAGCACCTTGAAAGGCAGCGACAGGCTCAATGGGAAAGTCGATGGTTTCTCCAATTACGGCTACAGAATCCAGGACAATTCGGAAGCCGGCCTGCTCGAAAGGTTCTCCTACGCGGGATATTCCACGCTGCGTTATTTGCAGACCTGAGGGTACGCGACCTCAACGGCCCCCGCCCAAATCCAAAAACGTGCCGGTGGCATACGACGCCTTATCCGACAACAACCAGATAATCGCTTCCGCCACTTCATCCGGCCGACCGCCACGCGCCATGGGAATCCCGGACTCCAGCTTGCTGACCCGGTCCGGGTCGCCGCTCAGGGCATGGAAGTCGGTGAAGATGTAGCCGGGGCGCACCGCGTTGACGCGGATGCCCTCACCCGCCACTTCTTTGGACAAGCCGAGGGTGAAGGTGTCGAGCGCGCCCTTGGACGCCGCATAGTCGACGTACTCACCCGGCGAGCCCAGGCGCGATGCGACCGACGACACGTTGACGATACTGCCGCCCTGCCCGCCATGCTTGGGCGACATGCGCAGCACCGCGTGCTTGGCACACAGGATCGGGCCGAGCACGTTGGTCTTGAGGATATTCAGGATGCGGAACTCGGACATCTCATCCACCCGCGACTTGTGCGCCACCGTGCCGGCGTTGTTCACCAATGCGGTGACGCGGCCCAGTTCGGCGTCGACGTGATGGAACAGCGCGATCACTTCATCTTCGCTGCTTACATCAGCGCGCACCGCAATCGCCTGGGCGCCGAGGGCACGAACCTGTTCCAGCACGCTGTGGGCGGCTTTTTCATCGGAGTGGTAGTTGATGCAGATGCGATAGCCCTCGCGGGCAGCCAGCAATGCCGTCTCGGCGCCGATGCCACGGCTGCCCCCGGTGATGATGACGACTTTGTCCATGCGTGCGGTCTCCTGATCCAACGTGATGCTGATGCTTACAGTTGGATCCAATACTAACCGTCACGCACGGCTTTTGTCAGGCATCAGTGCGTCTTCGACACGTTGAATATCCGCCATGAAACCGTCAGCCGGCAGCGGGTGGCCAAGCAGGTAACCCTGCAGGGCGTTACAGCCCAGTCGCGTGAGGAAGGTCTGCTGCACATCCGTCTCTACCCCTTCGGCGACAATCCGCAGCCCCAGGGCCTGGCCGAGGGCCACGATGGCCGAGACGATGGCGGCGTCGTCGCTGTCGTGCTCCAGGTCGCGCACAAAACCGCGGTCGATCTTCAACTCGTTGGCCGGCAGGCGCTTGAGGTACATCAGGCTGGAATAGCCGGTGCCGAAATCGTCGATGGACAGGTCTACCCCCATGTCCGACAGCTGCTGCAATACCGTCATGCTCGCATCCGCATCGCTCATCGCGGTGGTCTCGGTAATCTCCAGGGTCAGGCTGTTGGCCGGCAACCGGTGCCGCGCAAGTGCGCCGGCCACGCTGTTGACCAGCCCGGCGTGGCAGAACTGCAACGCCGACAAATTCACCGCGATGCGCCAGTGTTCATAACCCTGGGCGTACCACACGCTCATTTGGCGACAGGCTTCATTGAGCACCCATTCACCGATGGGAATGATCAAGCCGGTTTTTTCCGCCAGTTCGATAAAGGTCGCCGGCAACAACAAGCCTTGTTGCGGATGCTCCCAGCGCACCAACGCTTCGGCCCCTACCGGGATGCCACTGAGCGCATCAAACTTGGGCTGGTAATAGAGACGAAATTGCTCCTGCTCAAGGGCATTGCGCAGGTCCTGCAACAACTGCAATTGCTTGCGCGCATTGGTGTTCATCGACACATCAAAGAAGCTGTAGCCGTTCTTGCCCATGCCCTTGGCGTGGTACATGGCGGCGTCGGCGTTCATCAACAGTTCCTGGGGGTCGCTCCCGTTGCCCGGGAACATCGCGATGCCGACGCTGGCGGAAATCTTCAGCTCATGCTCGGCCACCTGGAACGCACGGTTGATCAGCACCACCTGGCGCTCGGCAAGGCCGAGTGCATCATCGGGCTGCGTCAACTGCACCAGCAATACAAACTCATCACCACCAATACGCGCCAGGGTGTCGTGACTGCGCAAGTCCTCGCGCAGGCGCAGGCCGACTTCACGCAATAACTGGTCGCCCAGGTGATGGCCAAAGGCATCGTTGACCGGCTTGAAGCCGTCCAGGTCGATGAACATCAGGGCAAAGCAACCACCCTGCTCTTTTACCGCCTCGATGGCCTGTTGAATGCGATCCGCCAGCAACGTGCGGTTGGGCAGCCCGGTGAGCATGTCGTGCAGGGCCAGGTGGGTCAGTTCCTGGTTGGCCAGGGTCAGCGAGTCGGCGAGCACAGCGGTGCGCGCTTCCAGGCGAGCGTCAAGCAACGAAGTGAGCAATGCAATCGCCAGGACCGCCAGTGTCGTGACCAGTACCAGGTTATCCAGGCCCTTGCCGCTCAAGCCGTCCAGCACGGCGGCGCAGTAGCTTTCATCGGCAAAGCGTGCGGCCGCCATGCCGGTGTAATGCATGCCGACGATTGCAAAGCCCATCACCACCGCCGCACCACCACGGGCCAGGCGTACGTAAGGCGTGTTGCGGCGCAGGTTGAACGCAATCAACAGCGCGACTCCGGACGCCACCACCGCGATCAGCAACGACAGGCCAAATAGCGTGGGGTCATAGTCGATGCCCGGTGTCATGCGCATCGCGGCCATGCCGGTGTAGTGCATGCTGGCAATACCGCTGCCCATGACCAGCGCGCCAAACGCCAGTTGCCAGGCTGGTAAACGGCGTTGGCTGACCAGCCATAAAGCGAAGCCGCTGGAGAGTACCGCGATCAACAACGAGAGCGCGGTGATACCGATATCAAAGCCCAAGGCAAACGGCAGGCGCAACGCCAGCATGCCGATAAAGTGCATTGACCAGACGCCTACCCCCATCGCCATGGCCCCGCCGGCTATCCATAAATACACAGCGCGCCCCTTGGCGGTCGCAATGCGGCCGGTGAGGTCCAGGGCGGTGTAGGAAGCGAGGATCGCGACAAACAGCGAGATCGCGACCAGCGAGGGGGAATAGCTACCGATAAGCATGGGACTTCTCGTGGGCAACGGACCCGAAACGCCCGTGCCAATTGGCAAAGCGGGCGATTGTAGCGAGAATAATTCTTGGACAGTTGATTAATTGCCAGAGGGCCATTAGTGACAATTTGACGTCAATTCACCGACTCAAAAGCATCAGATAACTGGCAGGCATGATCCTACAAAACATAGCGAACGGCCTGACATAAAAACCGGGAACTATTCCCCAGGCTCTTTCACCTCTATCGACTCACCGGTGAAAGGATGCCAAGCGATTTCCTGCGTAGCGGTGTGCCGGATGCACACTCCACCACCCGTCAACGACTCATGAGTCTGTTGGACCTGCCCGAACTCTATCGAACCATCGACGCCGACCCCGGCATCGTTGGTGCTGGAGTGGTGCATATCGGCAGCGACTATCAGGTAACAGTGTTACGAGAGTTTGTGCCGCTGTGCAGTATCAAGCCCAAACGGGTGATTTTGCGCGAGGCGGCCGGGCCTATTAAGACTGCCGACGAATATGCAGAACTGGCGGCAAATTCCCCGCGTGAATCACAGCTATGGAAGGAGGCATCGGGGATGGCAATTTCCTGCGGCGGAGCTGTGATTAGCTACATCGTGGCGAAAACGGGTATTGCGGCAGCGCCATTTACCCTAGGTGCGAGCCTCGTATTGACCTACATCGCTTTTGTCGGGACAGCGGCCAGTGGGGCACAGTGTTTGAACAGTTTATGGAGGACCCGAAACGAGCTAATCAATCCAGCCCTGAATGATCACTACGACACGTTAAGGTGGTATCAGGCAACGACGCTTGCCTTAGACGGCATCTCACTTGTGGGAGCAGGCTCCAGCAGCTTCGCTGCGGTCAAATCAGTGTTGGCCATACGGCGTTCGACGGGGCGCCACATGACGGACATCCTGCGGTCCATGAGCCGTCAGGAACGGGCAACGTTAACGGACGAAATCCTGCGGCTTAAAAATCCCCGCCATCCATTCGAAATCGTCCGGCTGAAACAGCTGGCCGGGGAGTTACCCAAACGGTATAGCAATCTACAATTACGCCAGGACATCCTCACTCAAATCAAAGATCAAATCGGAGCGACCCTCTCGGTTACTGGCAGCGCGCTGTCAGGGAATATCAGCCACATGATTATTGCCCTGTATGAGGAGTTCGACAGCCATGACTGATTACACCGAGCGTCTGCGCGAGTATCGAATATGGCGCCGTTACGCCTATCGATTCTTGCCGTCGTTCGGCGGTGCTCTATTGCTTAGTCTCAACAATATCGCCGCCAACATGTCACTTAGCCTGGCGTACTACGCAGAAATCCATCACTTGCCCAATGAATATGCTTTTGCGACCGGCATGACGCTTTGCCTAGTTTTTAACGTTGGGCAAATAATGCTATGCCAAGGGTTTCGTTATGCGCCCCGAGTACTCATGCTCGTGGCAATCGTGAATATTCTATTGGCGACCGGTTATCTCGCCAGTCACCCACCTACACTGCTCAACCTATCCACGCTCATCTCGGCCTTGATCTATGTCCTGGTCCTCAACTCAAAAAACCACCGCCGCTACACCGGCATGTTGCGGGTCAAGCGTCGGCGCAAGCTCAGGGCCCTCAGCCAGGTCAAGGCCCCCATTTGACGTGTAATCAATCCTTCTCGGCAATCGGCGTCTGCCCATCCCAGCCACCGCCCAGTGCGGCGATCAGTTGCACGCTGGCCACCAACCGCGTTTGCAGCAAGGTCAGCACGGTGCGCTCATTACTCAGGGCGGTCGCTTGTACGGTGACCACGTCCAGATAGGCAATGAGCCCGGCCTTGTACTGGTTCTGAGTCAGGCGCAGCGATTCACGCGCCGCGTCCAGCGCTTCATTGCTGACCACCGCCTCGTCTTCCAGCACCTTGAGCTGCACCATGTAGTTTTCCACTTCACGGAAGCCGTCGAGCACAGTCTGGCGGTACTTGGCCACGGTTTCGTCGTAGGACGCCACGGTGCGGTCGACTTCCGCCGAGCGCTGGCCGCCGTCGAACAGGGTCATGGCGAGTTTCGGCCCTACCGACCAGAAGCGGTTCGGCAAGCTGATCCAGTCCGCATAGGTGCTGCTGGAATAGCCGCCGGCGAGGCTCAGGCTCAGGTCCGGGTAGTAGGCGGCCTTCGCCACGCCGATATTGGCGTTGGCGGCGATCACCGAACGTTCGGCCGAAGCGATGTCGGGGCGACGCTCGAGCAGTTGCGACGGCAGGCTCACCGGAATCTGCGGCAGTGCCGGGATGTCCTTGCTCACCGCCAGGTTGAAGTTGGCCGGCGCTTCACCGATCAACACGGCGATGGCGTTTTCCAGCTGGGCGCGCTGCCAGATCAGGTCGATCAGGCTGGCCTGGGTGGTCTTGAGCTGGGTTTGCGCCTGGGCCACCGCGTCCTTGCCGGAGACACCGGCACGGTATTGGTTCTCGGTCATTTGCAGGGAGCGCTGGTAGGTCTCCAGGGTCGCTTGCAGCAAGCGGGTCTGCTCGTCCATGACCCGCAGTTGCAGGTAGCTTTGCACCAGTTCCGACTGTTGGCTCAGGCGCATTGCGGCCAAGTCCGCCGAGCTGGCTTCGGCGCTGGCCTCGTTGGCCTCCAGGCCACGGCGCAACTTACCCCAGATGTCCGCCTCCCAACTCACGCCGAGCTGCGCATTGAGGGTGTCGCGGATCCCGCTGCTGGAACTGCTGAGGCTCGCGTTGCTGCTGCCGGTACCCTGGCTGGCGCGGGTTTTCCCGGCGCTCAGGTCGACGGTGGGGTAAAACGCCCCGCGCGAACTGCGCACCAGGGCCTGGGCCTGGCGAAAGCGCGCTTCGGCCTGGGCCACGGTCTGGTTGGAGCTGTTCAGGCGCAGCACCAGGTCATTGAGCTGGCGGTCGCCGTACAACTCCCACCAGGCGCCACGAGCCAGCGAGTCGCTGGGGGTGGCCTGGCGCCAGCCCTGGGCTTCCTTGAATTGCGCGGGTTCGATGACGTCGGGGCGGTGGTAGTCGGGCCCGACGGCGCAGGCGCTGAGCAGTGCGCCGCAAAGCACCAGGCTCGCAACACGGGAACCACGGGTCATGGCCAATTTGGCAAAGGTTGAATCGGTCATAGCGCAGTGTCCAGGGCAGCGTCGGTACGCACGCCGCGCCAGGCGTTGAAGCGGTGGCGCGCGCGGTCGAGATAGAGGTAAACCACCGGGGTGGTGTAGAGGGTCAGGACCTGGCTGAAGATCAGGCCACCAATGATGGTCAGGCCCAGGGGACGGCGCATTTCCGCGCCATCGCCGGCGCCGAGCAGCAACGGCAAGGCGCCAAGGATCGCCGCCAGCGTCGTCATCAGGATCGGCCGCAGACGCAACAGGCAGGCGCTGCGAATCGATTCCAGCGGGGCCATGCCGGCGTTGCGTTCCAGTTGCAGGGCCAGGTCGATCATCAGGATCGCGTTCTTCTTCACCACGCCGATCAGCAGGAACAGCCCCAGCAAGGAGATCAGGCTGAACTCGCCCCCCGTCAAATAGATCGCGAGCATGGCGCCGACACCGGCCGACGGCAGGGTCGAAAGAATCGTCAACGGATGAATATAGCTCTCATACAGAATGCCCAACACCAGGTACACCGCCACCAGCGCGCCGAGGATCATGAACGGCTGGCCCTTCTGCGTGGCCGCGAAGGCATCGGCGGTGCCGGCCATCTTGGCGATCACATCTTCCGGCAGGCCGACCTTGGCAATCGCCCGCTCGATGGCGACCGTGCCCTGCTCCACCGTGACCCCGGGCGCCATGTCAAACGCGATGTTTTCCGAAGCGAACTGGCCTTCATGGCTGACACGGTCGTCTTCCAGGCTGTTCTCGTAATGGGCAATGGTCGACAACGGCACCCGCGCGCCGTCGGAAGTGATCACCTGCATCTGGTTGAGGGTGATGGGGTCCTGGGCGTATTTGGGGTTGACCTCCATCACCACCTGGTACTGGTTGAGGCTGTCGTAGATGGTGGAAATCTGCCGCTGGCTGTAGGCGTTGTTGAGTACTGCAGTGACCATGTCCATATCGATGCCCAGGCGCTTGGCCTGGTCACGGTCGACAATCAGCGTGACCTGGGCCGCGCCCCGGCCTTCGCGGGCGTCGATGGCGGTCAGTTCCGGCAGCTCGCGCAAGGCAGCCACGACTTTCGGGTACCACAGGCGGAGCGCGGCCAGGTCACCGCTTTGCAGGATGTAGGAATACTGCGCGCTGGTCTGGTCACGACTGCCGCCGAATTGCAGGTCCTGGTCAGCCATCAGGAACAGGCGCCCGCCCGGCACCAGCGGTACATCCTTGCGCAGGCGCTCGATCACCGCCTGGGCGGAAACCTTGCGTTCACTGATGGGCTTGAGGCGGACCAGCATCACCGCGTTGTTGGTACCGTTGTTGCCACCGATAAAGCCGGCCACGCTGAGCACCGCCGGGTCGTTGAGCACGGCCTTGCGGAAGATTTCCATCTTCGGCTGCATGACGCTGAACGACAGGCCGTCATCCCCGCGAACAAAGCCGATCAATTGGCCGGTGTCCTGTTGCGGCATAAAGGTTTTCGGTACCACTACGTACAGCGCCACATTCATACCAATGGTCAGCAACAGGCTGAGCAAGGTCAGGCGGCGGTGGCGCAGCACCCAATCCAGGCTGGTGGCGTAGCCGGCGACCATGCGGTCGTTGATCTTCTGGCTCCAGCGTTGCAGGCCGGTCATCCGGCCTTTGACGTGGGGCTTGAGCCATCGAGCGCAGAGCATCGGCGTCAACGTCAGCGACACGATCAGCGACACGATGATCGCCGCCGACAAGGTGATGGAAAACTCACGGAACAGGTTGGTGACGATCCCGCCCATGAACAGGATGGAGAGGAACACCGCCACCAGCGACACGTTCATCGAGAGCAAGGTAAAGCCGACTTCCTCGGCCCCCAGGTAAGCCGCCTTCATCGGCGGCACGCCTTCGTCGATATGCCGGGAAATGTTCTCCAGCACCACGATGGCGTCGTCCACCACCAGGCCGGTGGCCAGGATCAGCGCCATCAACGAAAAGTTGTTCAGCGAGAAACCGTACAGGTACATGACCGCGAAGGTGCCCACCAACGACACCGGCACGGCCAATGTGGGGATCAGCGAGGCACGGAAGTTACCCAGGAACAGGTACACCACCAGGATCACCAGCCCCACCGCGATCAACAACGTCATCTCGGCTTCGTGCAAAGTGGCGGTGATTACCGGCGAGCGGTCCATGGCCAGGCTGAGCTTGACGCTGGATGGCAACACCGCCTGCAACGCCGGCAATTGTGCCTTGATCTGCCTCACGGTCTCGATGATGTTGGCGCCGGACTGGCGATTGATCACCAGCAGCACCGCCGAATCATTGTTGAAGAAGCCACTGTTGTAGCGGTCTTCGACGCCGTCGCTGATCTTCGCCACGTCTTTCAGGCGCAGGGCCGCGCCATCCTGGTAGCGAATCAGCAGCGGTTCGTAGTCCTTGGCTTTTTCCAACTGGTCGTTGGCCTGGATCTGCCAGTTGCGCTCACTGTCTTCCAGCGAGCCTTTGGGCCGGCGCTGGTTGGCATTGGCAATGGTGTTGCGCACGTCGTCCAGGGCCACGCCGTACTGGTCGAGAGCCTTGGGCTCCAACTCGATACGCACCGCCGGCAGGGAACTGCCGCCGATCTGCACCTCGCCCACGCCCGGTACCTGGGACAGGCTTTGGGAGAGGATAGTCGAGGCAAGGTCGTACAACTGGCCCTTCTGCAACACGTCCGAGGTCAGCGACAGCACCATGATCGGCGCCTGGGACGGGTTGATCTTCTTGTAAGTGGGCATGCTGCGCATGCCGCTGGGCAGCAGGTTGCGCGAAGCGTTGATCGCTGCCTGCACTTCCCGCGCGGCACCGTTGATATCACGGTCGGAGTCGAACGCCAGGATCACCCGCGTGGAGCCCTGGCTCGACGAACTGCTCATGGTGGTGATGCCGGCAATCGCGCCGAAGGAACGCTCCAGCGGCGTGGCCACCGTGGACGCCATCACCTCGGGGCTGGCGCCGGGCAAGCTGGCCGATACCACGATCACCGGGAAGTCGATCTGCGGCAGCGGCGACACTGGCAGCAGATTGAAGCTGACACCGCCCAGCAACATGATCGCCAGGCTCAGCAGCATGGTCGCTACCGGCCGGCGGATGAAAGGTCCGGACAGGTTCATGACTCAACCGGCTCCAGGCTTTGCGGCTCTTTGCGCCAGCGGCGGCCGAGGCGATCGAAGTACAGGTAGATCACCGGCGTGGTGAACAGCGTCAACACCTGGCTCACCAGCAAGCCGCCGACCATCACCAGGCCCAGGGGCTGGCGCAATTCAGCGCCGGAGCCGGTGGCCAGCATCAACGGCACTGCACCGAACAGCGCGGCCAGGGTGGTCATCAGGATCGGCCGGAAGCGCAACAGCGCCGCCTGGTAGATGGCAGTCTGCGGGTCCAGGCCCTGATTGCGTTCGGCGTCGAGGGCGAAGTCGATCATCATGATCGCGTTCTTTTTCACGATACCGATCAGCAGGATGATGCCGATGATCGCGATCATGCCCAGGTCGTTGCCACTGAGCAGCAAGGCCAGCAAGGCCCCTACCGCTGCCGACGGCAAGGTCGACAGAATGGTAATCGGGTGGATGTAGCTCTCGTAGAGCACACCCAGCACGATGTACATGGTGACCACCGCCGCCAGGATCAGCAGCAAGGTGCTCGACAGCGATGCTTCGAACGCCTGCGCCGCGCCCTGGAACTGGGTCTGCACGCCCACCGGCATGCCAATGTCCTTCTGCGCCTGGTTGATCAGCTCCACGCCTTTGCCAAGCGCAACGCCAGGGGCCAGGTTGAACGACATCATCACCGCCGGGAACTGGCCGATATGCGCAATCGCCAACTGCGCCTGGCGCTGTTCCACATGGGCCAGGCTGGACAAGCGCACCTGCCCGCCGTCAGTGGTTTTCACATGGATCTGGTTCAGCGCCGCCGGGCCCAGGGTTTCTCCCGACTGGGCCTGCAAGACCACGCGGTACTGGCTGGCCTGGGTGTAGATGGTGGAAATCTGCCGCTGGCCGAATGCGTCATACAGGGCATCGGTGATGGTCGACACACTGACGCCCAGGCGCGAGGCCGCATCGCGGTCGATCACCAGGTACACCTGCAGGCCTTTGTCCTGCAGGTCGCTGGCGACATCGGTGAGTTCCGGCATCTGGCTCAGTGCGTGCACCAGCTTGCCGCTCCACAGGGCCAACAACTCGGCATCCGGCGAGGACATGCTGAACTGGTACTGGGTGCGGCTGACACGGTCTTCGATGGTCAGGTCCTGCACCGGCTGCATGAACAGGCGGATGCCCACCAGCTTGTCGATTTGCGGTTGCAGGCGGGTGATCACCTGGGCCGCGCTCAAGTCGCGCTGGCCGTGGGGCTTGAGGTTGATCAGCAAACGGCCGCTGTTGAGGGTGGCGTTATCACCATCCACACCGATATAGGACGACAGGCTTTCCACCGCCGGGTCGGTCAGGATGATCTTCGCCAGCGCCTGCTGGCGCTGGCTCATGGCTGCGAATGAAATCGACTGCGGCGCCTCGGAGATCCCCTGGATCACCCCGGTGTCCTGCACCGGGAAGAAGCCCTTGGGCACCACCAGGTACAGCACCACCGTAAGGCCCAGGGTGGCGATGGCCACCAACAGGGTCAGCGACTGGTGCTTGAGCACCCATTGCAACTTGCGCCCGTAGGCCTCGATCAGCCAGTCGATCCAGGCGCCGCTGGCCTTGTAGAAACGGCTCTGTTCTTCTTCCTTGGGTTCGCGCTTGAGCAAACGCGCGCACATCATCGGCGTGAGCGTCAGGGACACCACCAGGGAAATCAGGATCGCCACCGCCAGGGTGATGGCAAATTCGCGGAACAGCCGCCCGACCACGTCAGCCATGAACAGCAGCGGGATCAAGACCGCGATCAGCGACAGCGTCAGGGAAATGAGGGTGAAGCCGATCTGCTTGGCGCCCTTGAGCGCTGCGGCCAGCGGCGTCTCGCCTTCCTCGATATAGCGCGAGATGTTCTCCAGCATCACGATCGCATCGTCCACCACAAACCCGGTGGCGATGGTCAGGGCCATCAGCGTCAGGTTGTTGATGGAGAACCCGGCCAGGTACATCACCCCAAAGGTGCCCACCAGCGACAGCGGCACGGCAATCGACGGAATGATCGTCGCGCTGACCCGACGCAGGAACAGGAACGTCACCATCACCACCAGGGCGATGGCGATCAGCAATTCATGCTGCACATCGGTGACCGAGGCGCGGATGGTCTGGGTGCGGTCGGTGAGGACCGTCACGTCGAGACCGGCCGGCAGGTTGTCGGTGATGCTCGGCAGCAGTGCCTTGATCCGGTCGACCACCTCAATCACGTTGGCGCCCGGCTGGCGCTGGATATTAAGGAGCACGGCCTGGTTTTCATTGGCCCAGGCGGCAAGGCGTTCGTTTTCGGCGCCATCGACGATCTGTGCCACATCTTTAAGGCGCAAAGGCGCGCCATTGTTGTAGGCCAGGATCAGCTCGGCGTATTGCTGGGGCGACACCAACTGGTCGTTGGCATCGAGCATCGACACCCGCGTGGGGCCGTCGAAGTTGCCCTTGGGCTGGTTGACGTTGGACGCGGCGATCAGGGTGCGCACGTCGGACAGGTTCAAGCCGTTGGCCGCCAGGGCTTCGGGGTTGACCTTGATGCGCACGGCCTGGCGCTGACCACCGGCGATGCTGACCATACCGACGCCGCTGATCTGCGCGATCTTCTGCGCCATGCGCGTGTCGACCAGGTCGTTGAGCTTGGGCAGCAGCATGGTCTTGGAGGTAATGGCCAGGGTCAGCACCGGGGTATCCGCCGGGTTGACCTTGTTGTACACCGGCGGCGCCGGCAAATCCTTGGGCAGCAGGTTGGTGGCGGCGTTGATCGCGGCCTGCACCTGTTGCTCGGCGACATCCATATTGATGTCGAGGTTGAAACGCAGGGTGAGCACCGAGGCGCCGCCGGAGCTGGTGGACGCCATCTGGGTCAGGCCGGGCATTTGCCCGAACTGGCGTTCAAGCGGCGCGGTGACCGCGCTGGTCATCACATCGGGGCTGGCGCCGGGGTACAGGGTCATGACCCGAATCGTCGGGTAGTCCACCTGGGGCAAGGCCGATACCGGCAGCAAGCGATACGCGATGATGCCGGCCAGGACAATGGCCAGCATGCTCAGCGTGGTGGCGACCGGGCGAAGGATAAACAGCCGCGACAGGTTCATGAACCGACCTTTTGCGCCTTGCCGGGGTTGGCGCCGGTCTCCCCTTTAGCCGCAGGCTTGCCCTGCAGGTGTTCAGTTGGCGTAGTCGGGACTTCGCTGCTGTCGTTGACGACTTCGATCTCGCTGCCTTCCTTCAGGCGGTCAGTGCCTTCCAATACCACGCGGTCGCCGGCGACCAGGCCTTCCTTGATCACGGTGTTCTCGCCATCGGTGTCACCCACCACCAGCGGCTGGACCTTGACCTTCTTGTCGCCATCGAGCTTGTAGACAAAGGTGCCGGTGTTGCCGAACTGAATCGCGGCGGACGGCGCCAGCACCACGTTGTGCAAGGTGTCGGCAAGCAAATGCACGTTGACGAACTGGTTGGGGAACAGCGCCTGGTCCTTGTTATCGAAACGCGCCTTGAATTTCAGGGTGCCGGTGGTGACGTCGATCTGGTTATCCAGGCTTTGCAGCACGCCGGTGGCCTGCTGTTTCGCGTCGCCACGGTCCCAGGCTTCCACGGGCAGCTTGTTGCCGGCGCGATAACGCGCGAGCACGGTTTCGAGGGTGTTTTCCGGCAGGGTGAAGGCCACGCTGATCGGCTGGGTCTGGGTGATCACCGCGAGGAAGGTGGTGTCGTTGGCGGCGACCAGGTTGCCCACGTCGACCTGGCGCAAGCCGACGCGACCGCTGATAGGCGCGCGGATCTTGGTGAACTCGAGGTTGAGCTTGGCGTCGTCCACCGCGCCCTGGTTGGTCTTGACTGTGCCCTGGTATTGCAAGACCAGCGCTTCGGCGGTGTCCAGGGTCTGCTTGGCGATACTGTCCTGGGCGTAGAGGCCACGATAACGCTCAACGTCGACCTGGGCGTTTTTCAGCTGGGCCTGGTTCTGCATCAACGTGCCCTGGGCCTGGAGCAAGGCGTTCTGGTAGCTGCGCGGGTCGATCTCGGCCAGCAGGTCACCGGCCTTGACCATCTGCCCTTCTTCAAAGGCGATCTTGACCAGCTCGCCGCCCACCCGGCTGCGCACATTGATGGTATTGAGCGCGGTGACCGTGCCCAGGGCCTTGTAGTACACCGGGAACTCCCCCTGCACCGCCGGTGCCACGCGCACCGGCACCGGGCCGGTGGACCCGCCGAAGCCCGGGCGCGCCATGCCGGTTTTGCCGGTGTGCCCGGCCGGCGCGTCTTTGTGGGCAGCGCCGCTTGGCCAGAATTTCCAGCACAGGCCGGCGATAACCAGCAGCACGAGCAGGCCGAACAGCCAGCGGCGGGAGTTGCGGGGGGAGGATTGCATGGAGTGATCAACCATTGGGCGCGAGAGCTTCTTCTTCGGGAGGCTGAAAGATAAGCACTGGAGCGCGTTAAGAAAAGCGCCTTTACCGGCTATTTACCTTGGGCTTACAACTTTTAACTTCTGCGGCTTAGTCTGTCGGATATTTCCCTAAGCATCTGAAGCGCAAATGAAAACGGCCTGGACTAGGCCAGGCCGCAATCATGTATCAAGCGCGCTACTGCCAAATGACAGTAATGCGCCGCAACAGTTACTTCAAAACTGCCAGGGCAGCTTCGTAGTTCGGCTCTTGGCCGATTTCCGGAACCAGTTCGCTGTGCAGCACTTTGTTGTTTTCATCCAGTACCACGACGGCGCGGGCGGTGAGGCTGCGCAGCGGGCCATCAACGATGTCCACGCCATAGTCCTGGGAGAACGCGGCGCTGCGAAAATCCGACAGGCTCTTCACGTTTTCCAGGCCTTCAGAACCGCAGAAGCGCGCTTGGGCAAACGGCAGGTCCGAGGAAATGCACAACACGACAGTGTTGTTCAGCTCGTTGGCCTGGGCGTTGAACTTGCGTACCGACGTCGCGCAGGTCGGGGTGTCGACGCTTGGGAAGATATTCAGCACTTTGCGCTTGCCGGCAAAGGTAGCCAGGGTTGCATCCGACAGATCGCCGGCGGTCAGGGTGAAGTCTGCAGCTTCAGAGCCGACTTGCGGCAATTCGCCTTCAACCTGGACAGGGTTACCACGAAGGGTGACTTGAGCCATGAACAGAATCCTTATGCTGGGTTTTGGTTAAACGCATTCGAGAGGCCGAAGTTAACCACAAAGTGCCGTGGCTACCTACCGCCAGACACAAATTGTCATGCCACGCGGTTGTGGTTTAATTGCGCGCTTTGCGCCTGCCCTCCAAGGAACCCGTTGTTGATGAATCAGCCCGCCACCAAAGTCCTGGTCATTGGTTATGTCTGGCCGGAGCCCCGTTCCTCGGCCGCGGGCGGGCATATGATGCAGATCCTGGAAACTTTTCTTACGCAAGATTGGGACATTACCTTCAGCAGCCCCGCAGCGCTGGGCGAGCACAAGGCCGACCTGCTTGCGCTGGGCATCGCCGAATGCGCGATTGAGCTCAATAACAGCAGTTTCGACGATTTTATTCGCGACCTGGCCCCGGACATCGTGCTTTTCGACCGTTTCATGATGGAAGAACAGTTTGGCTGGCGCGTGGAGAAGTGCTGCCCCGACGCCCTGCGCGTCCTGGAAACCTCCGACCTGCAAAGCCTGCGCGACGCCCGCCATCAGCGCCTCAAGGAGCACCTCAAGGCCCATCCGGGCAGCGACAACTTCACTGCGCTGTTCGCCCCGGCCCTGGAGGAAGAATTCCAACTGATGGCCGACACCGACCTGGCCAAGCGTGAAATCGCCGCGATTTACCGCTGCGACATCAGCTTGATGATCTCCGACGTGGAAATCCGTCTGCTCACCGAACAGTTCAAGGTGCCGGCCGCCCTGCTCCACTGGTGCCCGTTGATGATGACGCCGCCAACCGACGCCTTCGTACCGTTCGAGGAGCGTGCGCACTTCCTCAGCATCGGCAACTTCCGCCACGCGCCGAACTGGGACGCCGTGCTGTGGATGAAGAACAGCCTCTGGCCGTTGATTCGCCGGCAATTACCGGGCGCCCAGCTGCATATCTATGGCGCCTATACCCCGCCCAAGGCCACCGCCCTGCACAACCCTGCCCAGGGTTTCCATGTGATGAACTGGGCCGAAGACGCGCTGCAAGTGATGACGGCGGCGCGTATCTGCCTGGCGCCGCTGCGCTTCGGTGCGGGCATCAAGGGTAAGCTGGCGGATGGGATGCTGTGCGGCACCCCCAATATCACCACCCCCATCGGCGCGGAGGCCATGGGCGATGAGCGGCCATGGCCCGGCGCCATCGAGCAATGCGCCGAAACCCTGGCCGCGGCGGCCGTGGCGCTCTATCAGGATCGCGAACGCTGGACCCAGGCGCAGGAAGATGGGCGCCAACTGATTGCGCGTCGCTATGACCGCAATATTCACGGGCCCGCGTTGCTGGAGTGCCTGCAACACTGCCGCAGCCACCTCGCCGCCCATCGCCGCAGCAACTTCACCGGCAGCATGCTGCGCCACCATGCGCATAAAAGTACGCAGTACATGTCCCAGTGGATCGAGGCGAAAAACCGCAGCGTATAAACACCGAGGCTGGCAGCGCCGCGCACAAGGGGGCATTATTCGGCGGGCAACCAATAATAAAGCGACGGCAGCATGACCCGAGCAACGCGCATCACCGACCCTTCCTACGAGCTGATGGACGATCACAACGGTCTGTCCATCATCTATCGCCAGCATGGCTTCCCCTGCCCGCTGGTGCGCTGGCATTTCCACAAGGAATACGAGCTGCACCTGATCGTCGCCAGCTCGGGCAAGGTGTTTATCGGCGACTACATCGGTAATTTCTACCCGGAAAGCCTGTTCCTCACCGGCCCCAACCTCCCCCACAACTGGATCAGCCAGGTGGAGGAAGACGAAGTGGTGCCCAAGCGCGACATGCTGGTGAATTTCACCGATGAGCTGTTTGACGGCGGCAGCCATATTTTCGCTGAACTCAAGAGCCTGGCACCGCTGCTGGAACGGGCGCAGTACGGCATCGAGTTCCGCTGCAAAAAGACCATCGCCCAGGCCATGACCCTGATGCAACGCATCGAAGACGCCCAGGGCATGGCGCGCCTGGGTCACTTCTTTATCTTGCTGGAAGTATTGAGTACCTGTGAGGACTACCAACTGCTGTCCGGCGTGACCACGCCACAACTGGCCGATGAACACAGCATCGACCGCACCAACCGCGCGGTGGATTACATCTTCGCCCACTACGCGCGGGAGTTGCCGTTGGAAGAAGTGGCGGAACACCTGGGCATGAAGCCAACGTATTTTTCCCGGGTATTCAAGCAGGCCACCGGCCGCACGTTTATCGAGTTCGTCAATCGGCTGCGGATCAGCAAATCCTGTGAACTGCTGGCCGATGGCGACAAGGCCGTGACGGATGTGTGCTTCGAGTCGGGTTTCAACAATATCTCCAACTTCAACCGGCGCTTTCAGCAGCTTAAAGGCATGACCCCTTCCCACTACCGGCGCCTGGCGGTACAGCGGCTGACCGAACAGAACCTGGCTTGAACCTGACGGTGCAACCGAGCACTGGTGTGAAGCCCGGCGGTCGGAACTGGTATTTCTGACAGTATCGCCATGGATTTTCCCCTCCTTAAATGAGCGAGCACATCATTCCTGGAGAGTGGTGTTCATTTAAATCGAGGATCGAAAAATGAGCCAAACCACAGAACAAGCACGTGAACACAGATTCATCATCAACCATCGCGTCGCATTTGGTCATGACGGAGATAGATATGGCTGGACAGGGGGAGGTTCCATCATTGATGACGACGTGAGTGGAAGGACAGCCTGGTTTGTCCAGAAGGCAAGCAGAGCGTTCACGGAGACGTTGCCCCCTCACAGCAATCTGACCGTAATCCTCTATTGTCGTGTCCGATTACCTGGCAGCACGCTAAAAGCCACGCATTCTGGAGGCACGTATTACTCCACCAGCGAGATGGTCACCACGCAAATGAGTACGTATTGGGTAAGAAATGCGAAAGCTGATGCCGCTGGAAAGTTCTGGATAGACTTCGAAACAGATAATGGCCAGTCTCTGCGAATCCATCAGATTGAAGTCATGGGCCCCGTCACCGCGACGGACACGCCCGAGTCACTAGGGATGGAAATACTGGGCGAAGTGGTCTCCTGAATACAGATTGACGCCATGACGACGGTGCTCACACCGTCACGGCATGCGCTTTTGGTGATCTTTCCCACGCAGAGCGTGGGAAAAATCATCGAGTGCAAAAAAGTATCAGTCCAAGTGTTCCCAAGGATTTGTCACGGCCCCGTTTGAAGGCTGTAATCAACGCACACTCTTCCTGGCTGCTCGTAGGAAGACACAACAACAATAACTGTCCTTCTGTAGCCCCATGGGCGCGGAAATGGAGTGCGCGATGAAGTTCACAGCAAAAACCCTGCTTGCCTGTTCTTGCATGACTGCATGCATGACCCTCAGCGCCGTCAGCTTTGGCGCGCAAACCCTGACCATTGCCACCGTCAACAACAGCGACATGATCCGCATGCAGAAGCTCTCGAAAACCTTCGAGGCCGAGCATCCGGAGATCAAGCTGAACTGGGTGGTGCTCGAAGAAAACGTGCTGCGCCAACGCCTGACCACCGACATCGCCACCCAAGGCGGGCAGTTCGATGTGTTGACCATCGGCATGTACGAAGCTGCACTCTGGGGCGCCAAGGGTTGGCT
This sequence comes from Pseudomonas sp. SB113, assembly GCF_040754745.1. NCBI lineage: Bacteria > Pseudomonadati > Pseudomonadota > Gammaproteobacteria > Pseudomonadales > Pseudomonadaceae > Pseudomonas > Pseudomonas sp. SB113. The sequence goes on along the minus strand of NZ_JBFMHW010000016.1, from coordinate 118,266 downwards.
GGAACCGATGAAGGACCTGCCGGCGTCCTACGACCTCGACGATGTATTCCCTTCCGTGCGTGACGGTCTGTCCGTCAAAGGCTCGCTGTACGCCCTGCCGTTCTACGCTGAAAGCTCGATCACCTATTACCGCACCGACCTGTTCAAGAACGCCGGGCTGAGCATGCCCGAGCACCCGACCTGGAGCCAGATCGGCGAATTCGCGGCCAAACTCACCGACAAGAGCAAAGAGCAATACGGCCTGTGCCTGCGTGGCAAAGCCGGCTGGGGCGAGAACATGGCGCTGATCACCACCCTGGCCAACGGCTACGGCGCACGCTGGTTCGATGAAAAATGGCAGCCTGAATTCAACGGCCCCGAGTGGAAGGACGCGCTGAACTTCTACGTCGACAACATGAAGAAATCCGGCCCGCCGGGTGCTTCCAGCAACGGTTTCAACGAGAACCTGGCGCTGTTCAACAGTGGCAAGTGCGCGATCTGGGTGGATGCCAGCGTCGCTGGCTCGTTCGTCACCGACAAGACCCAAAGCAAAGTGGCTGACCATGTCGGTTTCACCTTTGCCCCGCACGAAAAAACCGACAAAGGCACGTCGTGGCTGTACTCCTGGAGCCTGGCGATCCCGACCAGCTCCAAGGCCAAGGACGCCGCCAAGGTGTTCACCAGTTGGGCCACCTCCAAGGAATATGGCGCATTGGTCGCCAAGACCGACGGCGTAGCCAACGTCCCGCCAGGTACGCGCAAGTCGACCTACAGCGACGAGTACATGAAGGCTGCACCGTTCGCCAAGGTGACCCTGGAATCGCTGAAAGTCGCCGACCCGACCAAACCGACCCTCAAGCCGGTGCCGTATATCGGTATCCAGCTGGTGACCATTCCTGAGTTCCAGGCAATTGGCACCCAGGTCGGCAAGTTCTTCTCCGGGGCGCTGACCGGCCAGCAAACGGTCGATGCTGCACTGACCGCCGCGCAGACCACCACCGAGCGTGAAATGAAGCGGGCGGGTTACCCCAAGTAACCCGGGTCTCACCACAGTCAAATGTGGGAGGGGCTTGCCCCCTCCCACACTGACCGCACTCCGATCCTCGCTGCGCAATGGCCTTGATTATCATGAATACACCACGCAAAAACCGCCTGGCCAACCCCGGCTGGTTCCTCGTCACGCCTTCGGTCGCCATGCTGCTGCTGTGGATGATCGTGCCGCTGGGCATGACCCTGTACTTTTCGCTGATCCGCTACAACCTGCTCTACCCCGGCGAGAACCAATTCGTGGGGCTGGAGAACTTCACCTACTTCATCACCGACTCGGGCTTCCTGCCCGGCGCCACCAATACCTTGTTGCTGGTGGGCAGTGTGCTGCTGATCAGCGTGGTGTTCGGCGTGTTGATCAGTGCCCTGCTGGAGGCCAGTGAGTTCCTGGGGCGTGGCATCGTCCGGGTACTGTTGATTTCGCCGTTCTTCATCATGCCCACCGTCGGTGCGCTGATCTGGAAGAACCTGATTTTCCACCCGGTGTCGGGGATTCTCGCGGCCGTGTGGAAGTTCTTCGGCGCCGAGCCCGTGGACTGGCTGGCGCACTATCCGTTGCTGTCGATCATCATCATTGTGTCGTGGCAATGGCTGCCGTTCGCGATCCTGCTGCTGATGACCGCCATGCAGTCCCTCGACCAGGAACAAAAGGAAGCCGCGCGCCTGGACGGTGCCGGTGCCATCGCGATTTTCTGGCACCTGACCCTGCCCCACCTGGCCCGCCCGATTGCCGTGGTGGTGATGATCGAAACGATCTTCCTGCTCTCGGTGTTCGCCGAAATCTTCACCACCACCAACGGTGGCCCCGGCTACGCGTCGACCAACCTCGCCTACCTGATCTACAACCAGGCGCTGGTGCAGTTCGACGTGGGCATGGCCTCGGCCGGCGGCTTGATTGCCGTGGTCATCGCCAATATCGCGGCGATCATCCTGGTGCGGATGATCGGCAAAAACCTGACTGACAAGCCTTGAGGGCCGCGCCATGACGCTTCAACAATCCCGCCGCCTGCAAAGCCTGTTGCTCGGCACCCTGGCCTGGGCCATTGCGATCCTGATCTTCTTCCCGATCTTCTGGATGGTGCTGACCAGCTTCAAGACCGAAATCGACGCGTTCGCCACGCCGCCGCAGTTCATCTTCACGCCGACGCTGGAGAACTACCTGCACATCAACGAGCGCAGCAACTACTTCAGCTATGCGTGGAACTCGGTGCTGATTTCATTCAGCGCCACCGCCCTGTGCCTGCTGATCTCGGTGCCGGCGGCCTACTCCATGGCGTTCTATGAAACCAAACGCACCAAGGGCACGTTGCTGTGGATGCTCTCCACCAAGATGCTGCCGCCGGTGGGCGTGCTGATGCCGATCTACCTGCTGGCCAAGAGCTTTGGCCTGCTGGACACGCGCATCGCGCTGATCATCATCTACACCCTGATCAACCTGCCGATCGTGGTCTGGATGGTTTACACCTACTTCAAGGACATCCCCAAGGACATCCTCGAGGCCGCGCGCCTGGACGGTGCCACGCTGTGGCAGGAAATGGTCCGGGTGCTGCTGCCGATCGCCAAGGGCGGCCTCGCCTCCACGGTGCTGCTGTCGCTGATCCTGTGCTGGAACGAGGCCTTCTGGTCGTTGAACCTGACCTCATCCAACGCCGCGCCCTTGACCGCGCTGATCGCCTCTTACTCCAGCCCCGAAGGCTTGTTCTGGGCCAAATTGTCTGCCGTCTCGACCCTGGCCTGCGCGCCGATCCTGATCTTTGGCTGGATCAGCCAGAAACAGCTGGTGCGCGGTTTGTCCTTCGGCGCCGTGAAATAACGGCCTTTCAATAAAAATTTCAAAGTGGAGGCCCATCCCATGGCCAACCTGAAAATCAAGAATCTGCAAAAAGGCTTCGAAGGTTTCTCGATCATCAAGGGCATCGACCTGGAAGTGAACGACAAGGAATTCGTGGTCTTCGTCGGCCCCTCGGGCTGTGGTAAATCCACCCTGCTGCGCCTGATCGCCGGCCTCGAAGAGGTGAGCGAAGGCACCATCGAACTGGATGGCCGCGACATCACCGAAGTCACCCCGGCCAAGCGCGACCTGGCGATGGTGTTCCAGACCTACGCCCTGTACCCGCACATGAGCGTGCGCAAGAACATGTCGTTTGCCCTGGACCTGGCCGGCGTCGACAAGAAGCTGGTGGAGAGCAAGGTCAACGAAGCGGCGCGCATCCTCGAACTGGGGCCGTTGCTGGAGCGCAAGCCCAAGCAACTCTCCGGTGGCCAGCGCCAGCGCGTGGCGATTGGCCGCGCCATTGTGCGCAACCCGAAGATCTTCCTGTTTGACGAACCGCTGTCCAACCTCGACGCCGCCCTGCGCGTCCAGATGCGCCTGGAACTGGCGCGCCTGCACAAAGAGCTGCAAGCAACCATGATCTACGTGACCCATGACCAGGTCGAAGCCATGACCCTGGCCGACAAGGTGGTCGTGTTGAACAGCGGGCGTATCGAGCAGGTCGGCTCGCCGCTGGAGCTCTACCACCAGCCGGCCAACCTGTTTGTGGCGGGCTTTCTCGGTACACCGAAAATGGGCTTCCTCAAGGGCAAGGTCACCCGTGTCGAAGGCCAGGCCTGTGAGGTACAACTGGACGCCGGCACCCTGATCAGCCTGCCGTTGAGCGGCGCCAGCTTGAGCGTGGGCAGCGCGGTGACCCTGGGCATTCGTCCAGAGCACCTGGAAATCGCATCGCCTGGGCAAACCACCCTGACCGTCACCGCCGACGTCGGCGAGCGCCTGGGCAGCGACACTTTCTGCCACGTCATCACCTCGAACGGCGAGCCGCTGACCATGCGGATTCGCGGCGACATGGCCAGCCAGTATGGCGAGACGCTGCACCTGCACCTGGACCCGGCACACTGCCATCTGTTCGACACCGACGGTGTTGCCGTGGCCCGCCCACTGCGCGCTGCCGCCTGATTTCGCGAGTATTACGTTATGAAACTGAATAAACACAACCTCACCCAGTTGGCGCCGGAAATCAAACTGCCGGCCTACGCCATTGCAAGTACCTCCCAGGGTATCGCCCATATCGGCGTCGGCGGCTTCCACCGTGCGCACCAGGCGTACTACACCGATGCGCTGATGAATACCGGCGAGGGCCTGGACTGGAGCATCTGCGGCGTCGGCCTGCGTGCCGAAGACCGCAAGGCCCGCGACGACCTGGCCGGCCAGGACTACCTGTTCACCCTCTATGAGCTGGGCGACACCGACGACACCGAAGTACGCGTGATCGGCTCGATCAGCGACATGCTGCTGGCCGAAGACGGCGCCCAGGCGCTGATCGATAAACTGGCCAGCCCCGAGATTCGCATCGTCTCGCTGACCATCACCGAAGGCGGCTACTGCATCGACGACAGCAACGGCGAGTTCATGGCCCACCTGCCGCAGATCCAGCATGACCTGGCGCACCCGAGCGCGCCGAAAACCGTGTTCGGCTTTATCTGTGCGGCCTTGACCCAGCGCCGCGCGGCCGGCATCCCGGCGTTTACCGTGATGTCCTGCGATAACCTGCCGCACAACGGCGCCGTCACGCGCAAGGCACTGCTGGCCTTCGCCGCCCTGCACAATGCCGAGCTGCATGACTGGATCAAGGCCAATGTGAGCTTCCCGAACGCCATGGTCGACCGCATCACACCGATGACCAGCACCGCCCACCGCCTGCAACTGCACGACGAACACGGCATCGACGATGCCTGGCCAGTGGTTTGCGAACCCTTTGTGCAGTGGGTGCTGGAAGACAAATTCGTCAACGGCCGCCCGGCGTGGGAAAAGGTCGGCGTGCAGTTCACCGACGACGTGACGCCCTATGAGGAAATGAAGATCGGCTTGCTCAACGGCAGCCACCTGGCCTTGACGTACCTGGGCTTTCTCAAAGGCTATCGGTTTGTGCACGAGACCATGAACGATCCGCTGTTCGTGGCCTACATGCGCGCCTACATGGACCTCGACGTCACCCCACACCTGGCGCCGGTACCGGGCATCAACCTGAGCGACTACAAGCAGACCCTGGTGGACCGCTTCTCCAACCAGGCGATTGCCGACCAGTTGGAACGGGTGTGTTCGGATGGCTCGTCGAAGTTTCCCAAGTTCACCGTGCCGACCATCAATCGCCTGATTGCCGATGGCCGCGAGACCGAGCGCGCGGCACTGGTCGTCGCGGCGTGGGCCCTGTATTTGAAGGGCGTGGATGAGAATGGGGTGAGCTACAAGATCCCGGATCCGCGCGCGGCGTTCTGCCAGGGGCTGGTGAGTGACGATGCGCTGATCAGCCAGCGGTTGCTGGGGGTGGAAGAGATTTTCGGGATGGCTATTCCCAACTCGCCTGAGTTTGTGGCAGCGTTCGAGCGGTGCTATGGGAGCCTGCGGGATAACGGCGTCACCACTACCCTACAGAACCTCCTGAAGAAACCGGCTTAAAACTGTGGGAGGGGGCTTGCCCCCGATGAAGGTGTGTCAGTCAAATACCTTTCACTGACGCACTGCCAACGGGGGCAAGCCCCCTCCCACACTGGACCGGGTTGCCAATCCAAAAAAAATAACACCGCTGAGCACACCATCATGACCCAGCAAAACCTGTTCCTCGGCATCGACTGCGGCACCCAAGGCACCAAGGCCATCGTCCTCGACACCTCCAGCGGCAAGGTGCTGGGCCTGGGCGCCGCCGCGCACACCCTGATCAGCGGCGCCAATGGCCGTCGCGAGCAGCACCCCCAGGAATGGCTGGATGCCTTTACCGAAGCCACCCACCGCGCCTTGCAACAGGCCGGCGTGGACGGCCAGGCCATCCTTGGCATCGGCGTGTCCGGCCAGCAGCATGGCCTGGTGTTGCTGGATGACAGCGGCCAGGTGCTGCGCCCGGCCAAGCTGTGGTGCGATACCGAAACCGCGCCGGAGAACGAGCGCCTGCTGGCCTACCTGGGCGGCGAGAGTGGCTCGCTGGAACGCCTGGGCGTGGCGATTGCGCCGGGCTACACCGTGTCGAAGCTGCTGTGGACCCGCGAGCAGCACCCGGACATCTTCGCGCGCATCGCCCATGCCCTGCTGCCCCACGACTACCTCAACTACTGGCTCACCGGCCGCGCGGTCGCCGAATACGGCGATGCCTCGGGCACCGGTTACTTCAACGTGCGCACCCGCGCCTGGGATGTGGCGCTGCTCAAGCACCTAGACCCCAGCGGCCGCCTCGAAGCTGCGCTGCCGGCGTTGATCGAAGCCGATCAAACCGTCGGCAGCATCCTGCCGGCCATCGCCGAGCGCCTGGGCATCAACCCCAATGCCATCGTGTCCAGCGGCGGCGGCGACAACATGATGGGCGCCATCGGCACCGGCAATATCGCCCCCGGCGTGATCACCATGAGCCTGGGCTCGTCCGGCACCGTGTATGCCTTTGCCGACCAGCCCAACGTAAGCCCGCAGGCGTCGGTCGCCACTTTCTGCTCATCCAGCGGCGGCTGGTTGCCGTTGATCTGCACGATGAACCTGACCAACGCCACCGGGGTGATTCGCGAGTTGTTCGAACTGGACCTCAACGCCTTCAACGCGCTGGTCGAGCAAGCCCCGATTGGCGCCGATGGCGTCAGCATGCTGCCGTTCCTCAACGGCGAACGCGTGCCTGCCCTGCCCCACGCCACCGGTAGCCTGCATGGGCTGACCATGACCAACCTGACCCGTGCCAACCTGTGCCGCGCGGTGGTCGAAGGCACCACCTTCGGCCTGCGCTACGGCCTCGATCTGCTGCGCCACACCGGCCTGCAAAGCCAGAGTATCCGCCTGATCGGCGGCGGCTCGAAAAGCCCGGTATGGCGGCAGATGGTCGCCGACATCATGAACACCGAAGTGATCTGCACCGAACAAAGCGAAGCCGCCGCCCTGGGCGCGGCGATCCAGGCGGCGTGGAGCCAGTCCGGCGAATCCCTGGCCAGCCTGTGCGACAAATGCGTGAGCGTCGACCCGGCCAGCCGTACCCTGCCGGTGGCGGCCAGTGTCAGCGCCTATCAACTGGCTTACGAACGCTATCAACAGCACGTGGCAACCCTTTAAGAGCGAACGACTATGTATCTGGTGTGTGGTGAAGCGCTGTTTGATTTTTTCAGCGAGGAAGATGCCAGCGGGCTGGCCTCCAAGGTCAATTACAAGGCGATTGCCGGTGGCTCACCGTTCAACGTCGCGGTGGGTTTGCGCCGCCTGGGCATTGAGGCCGGGTTGTTCGGCGGCCTGTCCACCGACTTCCTCGGCCGACGCTTGTTGCAGGTGCTCAAAGATGAAGGTGTCAGCCAGCAGTTCCTGGTGGAATTCGCCGCGCCGACCACCCTGTCGATGGTCGCTGTGGGCGCCGATGGCTCACCGCAGTACAACTTCCGCGGTGAAGGCTGTGCGGACCGGCTGCTGGAAGTCGCGCATTTGCCGGTCCTCGGCGATGAGGTGCGCGGTCTGCATGTCGGCTCGTTCTCACTGGTGGTGCAACCGATTGGCGACACCCTGCTGGCGCTGGTCAAGCGCGAAAGCGGCAAGCGCCTGATCAGTCTCGACCCCAACGTGCGCCTCAACCCGCAGCCAAACATCCAGCTGTGGCGTGACCGCGTCGCCGAACTGGTCAAGCATGCCGACCTGATCAAGGTCAGCGATGAAGACCTGCACCTGCTCTACCCCGGCCAGTCGCCGGAAAGCGTGCTGCAGGGCTGGCTGCAACACCGTTGCCAACTGGTGTTCCTGACCCGTGGCGGCGAAGGTGCCAGTGTGTTCAGCCGTCAGCACGGCACATGGTCTGCTCCGGCACTCAAGGTGGTGATGGCCGATACCGTCGGCGCCGGGGATACCTTCCAGGCCGCGTTGATTGCCTGGCTGACCGAGCAACAGCTGGACTCGGTGGCGGGCCTGCAACAGCTCACCCGCGCGCAGATCGACGCCATGCTGGGCTTCGCCATCCGCGCCGCCGCCCTGACCTGCGGCAAGACCGGGCCGGACCTGCCCTATCGCCACCAAGTGGGCTGAATCCAGCGTTTATGAAGGTTTTGTCAGCCAGGGCAACATTAATCGATGGTTAATCCCGCAAGTCGAGAGTGAAGGTGTACCCACTTGCGGAGCACCACCATGAAACTGCGTACCCTAATGCTCGGCGGCGCCCTGGCGCTGGCTGCAGTGTCGGGCCTGGCCCAGGCTGACGATCAAACACAGGCGGCCAAACCCGTGCCTTATCATTACGGCATGCCGATGAACATTGCCAAGGTCCTGGCCATGAACGAACCCCCCACTAACGACTGCAAAGTCATCAAGGCGGATATCAAGTTCCTGGACAAGGCGGGCAAAGTGGAAGACGTGAGCTACCGGAAAATGTCCGAAGCCTGCGATTTCCAGAATTGATGGGCGAACATGAACCGCATTGGGCCTGGCATTTACCAGGCCCACCGTTCATATCCAACGATCAGTAGTAACCCCGCGCTCCGGCTCTCTGCTGAGCAGGTGCATGGGTGTGTTTCAGGTCTTCACGCAACCCGGTAATCAGGTTGCAAATAGCTCGACTGCTGTCGAGTTTGTCAGCGTTTATACCTTTGACTTCCAAATCCACCCGGTCACGGTCGCGGTCGTCATAGACCTTGATCGTCAGCGAAGCATCTTCGGCTTTGGTGCATTCACACCGTTTGGGCAGGAAGCTTCCTTCGATAATGCTGCGAAGCTCTAATTCCGAAAGCATGGCCAACCTCTCCTTTTTTGAGACTTGCCAATCGATTGTTGTAGGTCTGCAGGCGCGTGCCTGCTACGTCTTGCCAACCCTGGAAGACGCTTACAATCACAAAGCGTACTCGGCAAAATCCGATCCCGTTGTAACTTTTCCTCATAAGCGACATAGGGTTTTGTATAACTTGGTTCAACTGGATTTGGCTCCGTGCGCATCATCGCCGAACCACTTCGATTAAACGTTTAACCGTGGACTTCGGATTAAACGGCGCCTTGCGCCGCGACTCTTTCAGCAACATGTCGCAAACTATCAAAGTTGATATTCGCTCCGGAATTGACCGCCACCAAGGTTTGCCCACGCAGACCGTGACGGGCGACGTAGGCGCGAATGCCCGCCACCGCCAACGCACCGGACGGCTCGGTGATGGAGCGGGTATCGTCGTAGATCAGCTTGATGGCGCTGCACAATTCGTCATTGCTGACGGTGATGACTTCGTCGACCCAATCGCGGCAGATCTCAAAGCCATAGGCGCCGATCTGCGCGACCGCGGTGCCATCGGCAAACCCGTCGACACTCGGCAACACCACCCGCTCCCCGACCCGTAGTGCGGCGAGCAGGCAACTGGAGCCTTCGGGTTCGACACCGATGATGCGCACCTCGGGCCGCAGGTATTTGACGTAGGCGGCAATGCCGGCGATCAGGCCACCGCCGCCCACCGGCACGAAGATCGCGTCCAACGGCCCCTGTTGCTGGCGCAGGATCTCCATGGCCACTGTGCCTTGGCCGGCGATCACATCCGGGTCATCGAAGGGCGAAACGAACGTGCACCCGGATGTCTCGGCCAGTTGCAGCGCATGGGCCAGGGCAAACGGGAAGCTCTCGCCGTGCAGCACCGCTTCGGCGCCTCGGGAGCGTACGCCCAGCACCTTCAGTTCCGGCGTACTGCACGGCATCACGATCCGCGCCTTGATCCCCAACTCCTTCGCCGCCAGTGCCACGCCTTGCGCATGGTTACCCGCCGATGCCGTCACCACACCACGGGCTTTCTGCTCGGCCGTAAGCTGCACCAGTTTGTTGTAGGCGCCGCGAATCTTGAAGGAAAAGGTCGGTTGCAGGTCTTCGCGCTTGAGCAGCACCTGGTTGCCCAGCAATGCCGACAACGCCGGCGCGGCTTGCAGGGGCGTACGCACTGCCAGGTCATAGACCGGGGCGGCGAGGATCTTTTTCACATAGTGTTCAAGCAATGCCGTATCAGCGGTGTGAGGGACGGGGCACGTGCTCATAGGTGTCTCCTGGTTTTTGAAGGGCCCTGGAGACGGAAAAACAAAACCCGCCTCTAAGGCGGGTTTGGGTGCAGCCGTGTGCTATCCCGCCATATGAGGAATGGCGGTAATAATGCTTGGCTGACTGTGCAAGGTTTGAAATGTCATGTCACGAAATTAACCGGAGGCGACCGGGCAAGTCAATGGCCATGCGCCATTTAGCGCACGGGGGTTTACGATTGATATACGAACCATATACGCTTTGTATATCCACCCCTTCACAGTGAACACCATGGGCATCGTCAAGATCAGCGACCAACTGCACGAACAACTCCGTCTGGCCAGCGCGGCCATGGACCGCTCCATCAACGCCCAGGCCGAATTCTGGATCAAGGTCGGCCTGCTCGCCGAATTGAACCCCAGCCTGCCCTACCACGAGTTGATCAACAAACTGTTGCTGGACAAGCCCGACCTGATCCGGGGGCGCAGCTGATGATCAAGACCGCCGCCCAACTGGCTGTGATGCGCGAATCCGGGCGCCTGCTGGCCCAGGTGTTCGACATGCTCGATGGTTTTGTCGCCGCCGGCCGCTCCACCCTGGAGCTGGACAGCGCCGTCGAAGCCTATATCCGTAAGGATCTGCAGGCCCGCCCCGCCAGCCTCGGACAATACGACTACCCCTTCTCCATCAACACCTCGATCAACGAGGTGGTGTGCCATGGCATGCCCAGCGCCAAGGAGATCCTCAAGGACGGCGACATCATCAACATCGACATCACCCTGGAAAAAGGCGGCTTTATCGCCGATTCCAGCAAGATGTACATGATCGGCAACGTCGCCCCCAAGGCGCGGCGCCTGGTGGACATGACCTTTGAGGCGATGTGGGCCGGAATCCGCCAGGTCAAGCCCGGCGCGCGCCTGGGTGACATCGGCCATGCGATCCAGAGCCATGCACAGGCCAATGGCTACAGCGTAGTGCGTGAATACTGCGGCCACGGCATCGGCAAGCAGATGCATGAAGAGCCGCAAATCCTCCACTTCGGCCGGCCCGGCACCGGGCTGGAACTGCGCGAAGGCATGGTGTTTACCATCGAACCGATGCTCAACCAGGGCAGCTCCAAGGTGCGCAGCCTGAAAGATGGCTGGACGGTAGTGACCAAGGACAACAGCCTGTCGGCGCAATGGGAGCATACGGTGGCGGTGACGGCGGATGGCTTTGAAGTGCTGACCTTGCAAACATCCCACTGACTCAACCACCACCGTAGATACCGTGTTATCCAGCACCTCGCAAATCCGTAGCAGCTGCCGAGCCTCGGCGAGGCTGCGTCGGCCGCGACTCGATCCTGAATCGGCAGCGCGCCTGACGCAGCCTCGCTTGCGCTCGGCAGCGGCTACTCGGCGCCACTCACCAGACCACACTCCGGCCCTGCGCCTGGAAAACCCCTTGGTCAGGCCACCTGCTTGATCCCGGCCTTGGCTTCCAGCTCGCGCACCAGCGGCAGTACACGCTTGCCGAAGTACTCCACTTCTTCCTGGAAGTGCAGGAACCCCGCCAGCACCAGTTCTACGCCTACGGCCTTGAGTGCAACGATGCGCTCGGCAATTTGCTGCGGGGTGCCGATCAGGTTGGTCTTGAAGCCATCGTTGTACTGCACCAGGTCTTCAAAGCTGGACTTGGCCCAGTTGCCCTCGCCTTCGGGTGACGCCTTGCCGGCCTGCTTGGCCGCGTCGCCAAAGGCATTCACGGCGTCCGGATCGGCCTTGTCGATGATCTCCGCGAGCACGGCGCGGGCTTCTTCCTCGGTATCACGGGCGATGATGAATGCATTCACGCCGACTTTGACCGAATGGTTGTTCGCCGCGGCCTTGGTGCGAATGTCGTCGACCTGGGCCTTGATGCCTTCCGGGGTGTTGCCGTTGGTGAAATACCAGTCCGACACCCGCGCTGCCATGTCCCGCGCGGCCCGCGAACTGCCGCCTTGGAACACTTCCGGCTGGCCCAACGGCTTGGGCTTGAGGGTGTAGTTGTTGAACCGATAGAAGTCGCCCTTGAAGGTAAAGTCATCCTGGGTCCAGATGCCTTTGAGGGCGCGGATAAATTCCTCGGAACGGCGATAGCGCTCATCGTGCTCCAGCCAGTGTTCGCCGATGGCCTGGAACTCCCCCTTGAACCAGCCACTGACGATGTTCACCGCAATGCGGCCATTGGTGAGCTGGTCGATGGTCGCCAGTTGCTTGGCCGCCAGCGCCGGCTGCCACGGGCCGGGCAGGATCGCCGCGATGACTTTGAGCTTAGTGGTCGCGGCCAGCAATGCATGGCTGAACGCCACGGATTCATGCTGATTTTCCGCACCATAGCCGGCGGTGAAGCGGATCTGGGTCAGGCCGTATTCGAAGCCGGCCTCTTCGGCCAATTGCGCCAGTTTACGGTTGTAGTCGATGCCCCAGTGGGTGCGTTGTTCGATCTTGCTGACCACCAGCCCACCGCTGACGTTGGGCACCCAATAGGCAAATTTCACGGCTTGCTGACTCATCGAACGGTACCTCGCATTAAGGAATGTACCGAGGGGTGGAGCAGCAAGCGTGCCAGGCAGGCGCAAACGCCCGCGCCGCAGGGGTTGGGACACGTATTCGGGGCCGCAAGGCATTGCATGCCAATGTCAGGGATTGCGACGGTTTGTCGATTTGCTGTTGCCAGGGCAACAGTAAACAGCATGCATCTCCCGTAAACACTGGCCCTGGGACCCGGCACGGACTGTGCAATCACTCCCTGCACCGATCACTGCCCCGGAGCCTTGCCCATGACCGAACACCACGTTATCAACCCGCTGTCCGTCGGCGTCGACTACCCCACGCTGGCAGCACGCTTTCGTCCGATTTTCCAGCGCATCGCCGATGGCGCGGTGGAACGCGAACAAACCCGCGCCCTGCCCCATGAGCCGATCCAGTGGCTCAAGGAAGCCGGCTTCGGTGCGGTGCGGGTGCCGGTGGAATATGGCGGTGGCGGTGCTTCGCTGCCGCAACTGTTCGAACTACTGATCGAACTGGCCGAAGCCGACTCCAACGTACCCCAGGCCCTGCGCGGGCATTTCGCCTTTGCCGAAGACCGCCTGAATGCGCCGCCCAGTGCCGGCCGCGACCTGTGGTTCAAGCGCTTTGTCGACGGCGATATCGTCGGCTGCGCCTGGACCGAAATCGGCGCCGTGGCCATCGGCGACGTTGTCACCAAGGTCAGTCCGGACGGCGATCAGTGGAAACTCAACGGTGAAAAGTTCTACAGCACCGGCAGCATTTTCTCTGACTGGATCGACGTGTACGCCCAGCGCAGCGACACCGGCGGCGATGTGATCGCCGCCACTCGCGCGCGCCAACCCGGCGTGGAACACAGCGATGACTGGGACGGTTTTGGCCAGCGCACGACCGGCAGCGGCACCTCGCGCTTTACCGATGCGGTGGTGGAGGCGGAAAACGTCATCGACTTTGCGACCCGCTTCAAATACCAGACCGCGTTCTACCAACTTGTCCTGCTGGCCAGCCTCGCCGGTATCGGCCGTGCCGCCTTGCGCGATGTGGCCCACCAGGTGCGCAACCGCAAGCGCATCTACAGCCATGGCAATGCCCAGCACGTCAGCCAGGATGCACAAATCCAGCAGGTGGTGGGCGAAGTCGCCGCCTTGGTCTACGCCGCCGAAGCCAGCGCGCTGAGGGCTGCGATACCGGCACAGCGGGCGTACCTGGCGCGTTTCGGTGGGGATGAGGAGGTCGAGCGCGAAGCCAACGTGGCCGCCGAAATCGAGTCAGCCACGGCGCAGGTGGTGGTGTCGGAACTGATCCAGCGCGCCACCAGTGAGTTGTTCAACGCACTGGGGGCCTCGGATGTGCGCCAGGGCAAGTCCCTCGACCGCCATTGGCGCAATGCACGGACCGTGTCGTCACACAACCCGGTGATCTACAAGGCGCGCATCGTGGGGGATTGGGTGATCAATGGCACCGAGCCGCCGTTTGTGTGGCAGATCGGCAATGGCCCGGCGAAAGCCTGAGGCTGAGCGGGTTCAAAACTGTGGCGGCCTTCGGGCCGGCCATGTCGTTGGATTTGAGCGAGTACATATCCATTGCTGCGGTAACGGCTGATATGGGTTCCGCCCTTACGGCGGGTCACTTTTGGAAAAGAGCCCCAAAAGTAAAAAAGGGCTCTTGCCCCAACACTCGGCACCTCGCTTAGGCTCGGTGTGCCCGAACGAAGGCCAGCGTGTTTAACGGGGCGCCTAGGATCAAGATCAAAAGCCAGAGCAAAAGCAGGCTGAGGCCTACCTGCTGGATGGAGATCCAAATGTGGGAGGGGCGGTGCGACGATTCGACTTGCCCCCGATAGCGCCGGGTCAGTTAAAAAATAAGGGACTGACACTCCCTCATCGGGGCATAGGTATCTACACATCTTGAGCCGAGCCCCCTGCGTAGATACCGTCTTATCCAGCACCGCGTAAAACCCCGTAGCAGCTGCCGAGCCCCGGCGAGGCTGCGTTGGCCGCGACTCGAGCTTGAATCGGCAGCGCGCCTGACGCAGCCTCGCTTGCGCTCGGCAGTTGCTACGGGAGGAGGCCTTGATGGGGTTGGCATTCGTAGCAGCTGCCGAGCCCCGGCGAGGCTGCGTCGGCCGCGACTCGAGCTTGAATCGGCAGCGCGCCTGACGCAGCCTCGCTTGCGCTCGGCAGCTGCTACGGGGGTAGGCCTTGATGGGGTTGGCATTCGTAGCAGCTGCCGAGCCCCGGCGAGGCTGCGTTGGCCGCGACTCGGGCTTGAATCGGCAGCGCGCCTGACGCAGCCTCGCTTGCGCTCGGCAGCTGCTACGGGGGGAGTCGGATGATCAGATGGCGACAATCATCAGGACTTGAAACGCCCCACCAGGCCATTCAACTCATCCGACAGATTCGACAAGCGCCCCGAGTCGTCCTGCGCCGAGTTGGCCAGGCTTTCCACCAGTCGCGCTTCGTCGTAGATCTGCTGGATATGCCGGTTGATCTCTTCGGCCACGCTGTGTTGTTCCTCGGCGGCAGCGGAGATTTGCAGGTTCTGGTCGCGGATTTCGTTGACCGACAACTGGATGCCTTCAAAGCTGTCGCGCGCGCTTTCGATGGACGACACGCTGGCTCGTGACAGGTCCAGGCAACTGCCCATTTTTTGCGTGACTTCCTGGGTCTTGTTTTCCAGGGTGCCGAGCAGGTGCTCGATCTCGCCGGTGGAGTCGGAGGTGCGCTTGGCCAGCGCGCGCACTTCGTCGGCGACCACGGCAAAACCACGGCCCTGGTCACCGGCACGGGCGGCCTCGATGGCGGCGTTGAGCGCCAGCAGGTTGGTCTGTTCGGCAATCGCGCGGATGGTGCCGATGATCTGGTTGATGCTGCGGCTGCCGGCTTCGAGTTCGACCATGGCGTCGGACGACTCGGTCAAGCGGCGGCCCAGGCGGTTGACGTTATCGGTGGTGACTTCGATCTGTTGCTTGCCCTCGGCCACACGGCGATGGCCGTTCTCCGCCGACTCTGCCGCACTGCTGCAGGAGCGCGCGACCTCGTTGGCGGTGGCGACCATTTCGTTGAAGGCGGTGGACACCAGTTCCACCGCCTCGCGCTGGCGCCCGGCGGCTTCGTTCATGTTGTGCGCCACTTCGCTGTTGACCTTGGAGGCGTTATGCAAATTGGCCGAAGCCGCGCCGATGTGCTGGATCAGTTGGCGAATGGCGGCGAGGAATTTGTTGAACCAGCCGGCCAGTTCAGCTGTTTCATCCTTGCCCTGCACCTGCAGGGCGTGGCGCAGGTCGCCTTCACCTTCGGCAATCGACTGCAAACCGCTGCTGACCTGGCCGATGGGCTTGACGATCACTTTGGAAAACGCCGCCGCGAGCACGCCGAAGATCAGCACCAGCACGCCGACGATGACAGCGGTGAGGTAGGTCATGCGCATGGCTTCGGCCATGACTTCGCGGTGTTCGATCAGGCCGATATAGCGCCAGCCCAGGCCGGGGGAGGTCCACACGTTAGCCATGTAGCGCACGCCGTTGATTTCCACCTCGGTAGAACCTTGGGAGGTTTCGGCCAGGTGTGCATAGGCGGCCCCCAGGTCCTTGAGCGGCTTGAAGCTGTGGGCGGCATCGCGTGGGTCGACCAGCACCACGCCGTCTTCGATCAGCATCACGTAGCCGCTTTCGCCGAGCTTGATGCTCTTGACCAGTTCGGTGAGGTTCTTCAGCGACACGCTGACCACGAACACGCCCTTGGCTTTGCCGGCGTTATCCAGCAAGGCGCGCGCGGTTCCCACCAGCGCCACGTCGTCTTTGTCGTAATAGTAAGCCGGCGTGCGCACGGTCTTGCCGGGGCTGGCCATGGCGGCCTTGTACCACGGGCGGGCGCGTGGGTCGTACTTGGCCAGTTGCGGGTCATCCGGCCATTTGACGTAGGTGCCGTCTTCCAGGCCGACGGACAGGATGGCCGCTGCCGGGTGCGTGGCGCCAAAGCGCGCAAAGCGCTCGATGACCGCTTGTGCCGCCGCCGGCATTGGCTGGCTGGCCGCGTCGGCGGGCTGGTAGTTCTTCAGCGTTTCCACGGAGGTGTATACAGGATCCGTGGCCATTTGATCGACGTTCTGCAGCGTGCCGTCGAAGAACTGGCGGATATTGCCATCGATCTGGCGGATTTCCCGGGTGCTGCCATCGATAAACTGGTCAACGGCCTGGGTCCGTGTGTTCATCACGGAGATGACCGCCACCAGGCTTACCGGGATAAACGCGACCGAGACAAAAGCCAGCACCAGCTTATTTTTTATTTTCATCGAGACGACCATCAGCGTAGGGGGCGGTCAAATCGTCTCGTTCCGGAAAAAGAGCGCGGCGATTTGCTATCACCGCTGTTTCGGCCCAGCGCCGGTGAAACTTTAGGGTTTTTTGTACACAATACAAAGTGCTTATTGTTCTGTATCCAATCAGTAGACATCACGCAGATAGCGCTTCTGTTCGCTCAATTGGCGCCAGTACTCCACGGCGCCCTCAACGCCAAGCCCGCCGTGGGTTTGCGCGACTTGGCGCAGGGCCTGGTCGACGTCCTTGGCCATATGGCTGGCATCCCCGCAGATGTACAACTGCGCGCCGTCCTGCAACCAGCGCCACAGCTCGGCGCCGTGTTCGTGGATGCGGTCCTGCACGTAGACCTTCTGCGCCTGGTCGCGAGAGAACGCCAGGCTCAGGTGAGTGAGCAAGCCGTCGTGCTGCATGCCTTGCAGTTCGTCCTGGTAGTAAAAGTCGCTGGCCGCGTGTTGCTCGCCAAAGAACAGCCAGTTGCGGCCCTGATGCCCCTGGGCCCGACGTTCCTGCAAAAACGCGCGGAACGGCGCCACACCGGTGCCGGGGCCGATCATGATCATCGGCACGTCGCCGTCGGCAGGTGTGCGGAAGTGCTTGGACGGCTGCACGAACAACGGCACCTCGCTGTCTGCGGCGCGGTCGGCGAGGAAGGTCGACGACACGCCCTTGCGCTTGCCATAACGCACGGCGGCCACGGTGAGGTGCACTTGCTGCGGGTAGGCTTTGGCGCTTGAGGCGATTGAGTACAAGCGTGGTTGCAGGCGCTTGAGGGTGCCGAGCAGTTCGTCCGCCGAACAATCGATGGGGTACTCGTGCAGCACGTCCACCAGTTGCCGGCCCCACAGCCAGTCTTGCAGTTCGGCCTTGTGCTCAGGGCCCAGCAGGTGTTTAAGGCCTGGGTTGGCGGTGCGCTCGGCAATAAAGGCCAGGGTGTCGCTGCTGGGGCGGGCGATTTCGAAACGCTGGGTCAGTGCCTGGTGCAGCGGTACATCGCCGAAGGTGTCGATGTTTACGCAGGCCGTGGCATCCAGGCGCGTCAGGTCGAGCAGTTCGCTGACCAGTTCCGGGCAGTTGCGCGGCATGACCCCCAGGGCATCACCGGCTTCATAGCTCAGCCCGGAGTCGGTCAGGTCCAGGGCGAACTGGCGGGTTTCCTTGTGGGGGCTCCGCGGATTCAGGTGCCGGTTGAGCAGCAGCCGTGAGCCATGCAGCTTGGTTTTGCCCGCCGGGGTGGCGGGTGGGGCGAGCGTTGCGGGCTTGGCCGGGTTGAGGGTGTGTTGCAGCTGTGCCAGCCAGGCGTAGGCGCGTTCTTCGAATTCGGTGTCGCAGTCCACGCGCTCCAGCAGGCGGGTTGCGCCCAACTCCAGCAGGCGCTGGTCAAGGCGTTTGCCGTGCTTGCAGAACTGGTCGTAATTCGGATCGCCCAGGGCCAGTACCGCAAAGCGCAGCGACTCCAGGCGGATCTCGGCGGTACTCAGGCTGTGCCAGAAGCCTTCGCCGTTGTCCGGTGGGTCGCCGTCGCCGAAGGTGCTGCTGATCAGCGCCAGGTTTTGCGTGCTTGCCAGCTTGCTGGCGGGAAAATCCGCCATCGCACTGAGCTCGACGCTGATGCCGGCGTCGCGCAGGCGCTTGGCGAACCGTTCGGCGAGGGCTTCGGCGTTACCGGTCTGCGAGGCCCATAACAGGGTGACGGCCGGGGCGGGCGGTAACGCTGAGGTGCTGGTGTCGGTGCGGCTGAACAGCCCGCCGAGCAAACCGTCCAGCCACAGGCGGGAATCCTTGGCCAGCGGCGCATCGATTGGCATCACCGGTACACCGGCTGCCTGGCGCCCGGCGTCGGAGCGCAGGCCGCTGAGGAAACCCGCGAGGTAAGTGCGTTCGCTGTCGCTCAATGACGGGGCCGGCACGTTGCGGATGCCGGCAATATCGGCGAAGGCGTCAAGGCGCGACATGGCGAGGTCCTCTGCTAAGGGGGAAAAATCATTCGTGGCCGGTCTATCGAGAAACTGGTGATTGATCAACTCGACCCGGGCCAGGGCAACGGCACAGAACTTGAACTCGGGTTGCAGGGAAATCGGATCGACCGCGTCGTTGGTCACCGCGTTGATCGCGAGGTTTTCGCCAAACACATCGTTCCAGTGGAAGGGCGCAAAACAGTTGCCCGGGCGCACGCGGTCGGTGACCACCGCAGGCAGTACGGCCCGCCCGCGCTG
This sequence comes from Pseudomonas sp. SB113, assembly GCF_040754745.1. Lineage (NCBI taxonomy): Bacteria > Pseudomonadati > Pseudomonadota > Gammaproteobacteria > Pseudomonadales > Pseudomonadaceae > Pseudomonas > Pseudomonas sp. SB113. Next base: position 99,200 of record NZ_JBFMHW010000016.1, on the reverse strand, counting down.
GGAGCGCACCTCCACGCGGTCGTTGTCCTTGATGCCCAGGCTGGCGGCGTCTTCGGGGTGCAGTTCGACGAAGGGGCCGGGGTTGAGTTTGTTCAGCGTGGCGACCTTGCCGGTCTTGGTCAGGGTGTGCCACTGGTGCTGCAAACGGCCGGTGTTGAGCACGAAGGGGAAGGCTGCGTCGGGCATCTCCGCCGGCGGCATATGCGGGCGCGCAAGGAACTGGCCCTTGCCGGTTTCGGTGGCGAATCTGAGCGTGCCTGTATTCAGGTAACGGATCGGGTTGCGGTCCGCGCCAGCCTCCGAAGAGCAGGGCCATTGCAGCGGTTGTTCGCGCAGCCGTGCATGGCTGGCGCCGCGAATGTCGTAGCCGGTCTTGGGGTTCCAGGCGCGCTTGATCTCGTCGAAGACCTCGGCGGCGCTGGCATAGGTGAAGGCGTCGGCAAAGCCCATCTCGCACGCGACCCTGGCGATGATTTGCCAGTCGGGCAAGGTCTGGCCCGGAGGTTCGACGGCTTTTTGCATCAAGGTCAGGTTGCGCTCGGAGTTGATCATCACCCCTTCGGCCTCGGCCCACAGCGCGCCGGGCAGCAGGATGTCGGCGTAGCGGTTGGTCTCGGTGTCGAGGAAGGCGTCCTGGGTGATCACCAGTTCGGCGGCTTGCAGGCCTTCGATGACCTTGCGGCGATTGGGCGCGCTGGCCACCGGGTTGGTGCAGATGATCCAGCAGGCCTTGATCTGCCCGGCGCTCATCTGCTCGAACATCGCCACGGTGCCGCCGCCGACCTGGCGCGGCAGGCTGTCGGCGGGGATCTGCCAGAGGTCTTCGATAAATGTGCGGTCTGCCTCCACCAGCACCGAGCGTTGCCCCGGCAGGCCAGGGCCCATGTAGCCCATCTCACGGCCGCCCATGGCATTGGGTTGGCCGGTGAGGGAAAACGGCCCGCTGCCGGGGCGGCAGATGGCGCCGGTGGCCAGGTGCAGGTTGCACAGGGCGTTGGTGTTCCAGGTGCCGTGGGTGCTTTGGTTGAGGCCCATGGTCCAGCAGCTCATCCATTCGGCGGCTGCGCCGATCCAGTCGGCGGCCTGGCGGATGTCCGCTTCGGCCAGGCCGGTGATGTCGGCGACCGTGTGCGGTGGGTAGTCTTCGAGGAAGCCGGGCATGGCCTCCCAGCCCTCGGTGAACGCGGCAATAAAGGCCGGGTCGGTGTGGCCGTCCTTGACCAGCAGGTGCAACAGGCCATTGAGCAGGGCGAGGTCGGTGCCCGGTTTGATCGGCAGGTACAGGCCGGCCTTGTCGGCGGTGGCGCTGCGCCGTGGGTCGACCACGATCAGCTTCGCGCCGGCCTTGACCCGGTCCATCATGCGCAGGAACAGGATCGGGTGACAGTCGGCCATATTGGCGCCGATCACGAAGAACAGGTCGGCGCGGTCGAAGTCTTCATAGGAGCCCGGCGGCCCGTCGGAGCCGAGGGACAGCTTGTAGCCGCTGCCGGCGCTGGCCATGCACAGGCGTGAGTTGGACTCGACGTTATTGGTGCGTACAAAGCCCTTGGCCAATTTGTTGATCAGGTACTGGGCTTCCAGGGACATTTGCCCGGACACATAAAAGGACAGGGCATCCGGCCCGTGGCTGTCGAGGATGTCGCGCAGGCGCCCGGCGGTTTCGCTGATGGCGGTGTCCATGGCGATGCGCACCGGGTCGTGGTCGCGCTTCTCGCGCAGGTAGGCGTTCTCCATCCGCCCGGACTCGGCGATAGCCTGCGCGCAGGTGGTGCCTTTGGTGCACAGGCGGCCGAAGTTGGTGGGGTGGGCCTTGTCGCCGATCACCTTGACCACCTTATTGTTCTCCACCTGCATGACGATGCCACAGCCCACACCACAATAGGGACACACACTGCGTACGCTTTGGTTTGCCATCGGTAACCCTCGAAACTTTTTCTGCCCGCCAACAAAAAAGCGCCCTGCAACCCTCCGTTGGAAACGGGGATTGCACGGCGCCTTTGTCGTGAATGGGCAATCAGCGTTGACTGCTCTGTGTGTACTCCTAGCAAGTCACGCGCCAATTTCTTAAGCACAGGTTAATTGTGGCGAGCGGGCTTGCCCCGCGTTGGGCTGCGCAGCAGCCCCAAACCCAGGCACCTCAGTCCTTACAGGAAGCAAGCAGTGGCAGTAATGGGGCGGCTTCGCCACCCAACGCGGGGCAAGCCCGCTCGCCACAACAGTCCCGCTCACCATAGAAGCATTTGTGAGCCTTTGAACGTGCGCTTTTTTGAAGCAAGGCGCACCAGTTGGAGGCGAAATTGGCTGCGCTTTGTGCAGTTGATTGCCTGTCGCCGCCGTGAGTACTCGCTTGCGGCCAATTGGCACGCCACCTGCAAGCTCCCCTTCAACCCACCTCGGTCAACGACGATCGACAACAGGGGCATACAGCGGTAGATCCGGCGCAGTCGCCGATCCAATCCCGCATAAGAACAGGCAAAGACGCCTGGAACCGTAAGGTTTCAGGCGTTTTTTTTTGCTTTTTAAATCGTGATGAACGTTGTCGGGTGCTTGATATGAACAAACAGATGAAAACCCTGATCGTCGTCGGCAATGGCATGGTCGGCCACCATTGCGTGGAGCAACTGATCGAACGCGGCGCGTTGGATCACTACCGGCTGCACGTGTTCAGCGAAGAGCCGATGCGTGCCTATGACCGCGTGCATCTGTCCGAGTATTTCACCGGCCGCGATGCCGAGTCGTTGGCATTGTCCGACGCCTCGCTGTACCAGGTGCCGGGCGTTACCTTGCACCTGGGGGTGCCGGTGCTGGAGATCGACCGCGAGCGCCGTGAGGTGATCACCGCCCAGGGCTGCGTGGCGTATGACAAGCTGGTGCTGGCCACCGGTTCCTATCCGTTCGTGCCGCCGATCGAGGGCGCCGAAGGCGACTCGCGGCTGGTGTATCGCACGCTCGAAGACCTCGACGCCATTCGCGCCGCGGCCGCCAATGCGCGCCGTGGTGTGGTGGTAGGCGGTGGCCTGCTCGGCCTGGAAGCCGCCAACGCCCTCAAAAGCCTGGGCCTGGAAGCCCATGTGGTGGAATTCGCGCCGCGCCTGATGCCAGTGCAACTGGATGATTTCGGCGGCCTTGCGCTCAAGGCCCAGATCGAGCGGCTGGGCGTCGGTGTGCATCTGTCCCGCGCCACCCAATCGATCAGTGCCGGCGAGCAGTACCGCTACCGCATGAACTTTGCCAATGACGAGTTCCTGGAGACCGACCTGATCGTGTTCTCCGCCGGGATCCGCGCCCAGGATGCCCTGGCTCGCCAGGCCGGCCTGGAGATTGGCCCGCGCGGCGGCGTGGTGATCAACGACGAGTGCTTGAGCTGCGATCCCAATATCTACGCGATTGGCGAATGCGCCTCCTGGAACGGCAGCCTGTTCGGCCTGGTTGCGCCGGGTTACCAAATGGCCCGTGGTGTCGCCGCGCTGTTGTGCGAGCACACCGCTGAGCCCTTTGTCGGCGCCGACATGTCCACCAAGCTCAAGCTGCTGGGCGTGGACGTGGGCTCCATCGGCGACGCGCACGCCCACACACCGGGTGCGCGCAGCTACCAGTTCATCGACGAGGCGAGCGCCAGCTATCGACGCCTGGTGGTGGATGCGAGCGGCAAACACGTGATCGGCGCGGTGCTGGTCGGCGACAACAGCTACTACGACACCTTGCTGCAGTACATGCAGAACAGCATCGCGCTGCCGGCCGAACCGGCCAGCCTGATCCTGCCATCGTCCAGCGGCGCACCGACCCTCGGCCCAGGCGCATTGCCGGAGTCGGCCACGGTGTGCTCGTGCCACAACGTCAACAAGGGCGCGATCTGCTCGGCCATCGACGCCGGTTGCAGCGACCTCGGCCTGCTCAAGTCGCAGACCAAGGCCTGCACCGGTTGCGGCGGGTGCGCCGGGTTGCTCAAGCAGGTGTTCGAGCATGAGCTGATCGCTCGCGGCGTCAGCGTCGACAAAAGCCTGTGCGAACACTTCGCCTATACCCGCCAGGAGTTGTATGCCCTGGTGCGCGTGGAAGGGGTGCTCACGTTTGAAGAACTGCTGGCCAAGCACGGCCGTGGCCACACCGGCTGCGATGTGTGCAAACCGGCGGTGGGGTCGATCCTGGCCTCGTGCTGGAACCAGCCGATCATGGACGCGTCCCTGGTGCCGTTGCAGGACACCAACGATACCTTCATGGCCAACATGCAGAAGAACGGCACCTACTCGGTGGTGCCGCGTATTCCGGGCGGCGAGATCACGGCCGACAAGTTGATCGTGATTGGCGAAGTGGCGAAGAAATACGACCTCTATACCAAGATCACCGGCGGCCAGCGCATCGACCTGTTTGGTGCGCAGTTGCACGAGCTGCCGGACATCTGGGCCGAGCTGATCGCGGCCGGTTTTGAAACCGGGCACGCCTATGGCAAGTCCACGCGCACGGTGAAGTCCTGCGTGGGCAGCACCTGGTGCCGCTACGGTGTGCAGGACAGCGTGAAAATGGCGCTGTTGATCGAGGACCGCTACAAGGGCCTGCGCTCGCCGCACAAACTCAAGTTCGCGGTGTCCGGCTGCACACGCGAATGCGCCGAGGCGCAGAGCAAGGACGTGGGCGTGATCGCCACCGAGAAGGGCTGGAACCTCTACATCGCCGGCAACGGCGGCATGCGTCCACGCCATGCCGAACTGTTCGCCACCGACCTGGATGACGCCACGCTGATCCAGTACATCGACCGCTTCCTGATGTTCTACATCCGCACCGCCGACAAGTTGCAACGCACCTCGGTCTGGCGCGAAAGCCTGGAAGGCGGCCTGGATTTCCTCAAGGACGTGATCCTGCACGACAGCCTGGGCCTGGGCGCCGAGCTCGAAGCGCAGATGCAACTGGTGGTCGACCGCTACGAATGCGAGTGGGCCAACGCTCTCAAGGACCCGGAAAAGCTCAAGCGCTTCCGCACCTTCGTCAACGACAAACGCCCCGACCCGGACATCCACTTTGTCCAGGAACGCGGCCAGCGTCGGCCGATCATGGCCGCCGAACTCAACCTGATTGCCGTCACCGAGGAGCTTGCCTGATGAGCCAGTCCAACACGCAGCGCAACCTTGCCACCTGGAAAAGTGTGTGCAACGAGACCGACCTGGTGAGTAATTCCGGCGTAGTGGTGTGGCTGGACGGTGCCCAAGTCGCACTGTTCTACCTGCCCGACGCCCAGGACCAGACGCTGTACGCCATCGACAACCACGACCCGGAATCCGGCGCGAATGTGATCGGTCGCGGGCTGGTCGGCAGTATCAAGGGCGACCTGGTAGTGGCCGCGCCGATCTACAAGCAGCATTACCGTTTGCACGACGGCCAATGCCTGGAGGCACCGCACCAGCGTTTGCGGGTATGGCCGGTGCGGTTGAACGGCGGCGTGGTGGAATTGGCCGTGGGCTGACACACCTCGGTCTAAATGTGGGAGGGGGCTTGCTCCCGATGACGGTGGATCAGCTAATGAATCAGTTGACTGACACTCCGCTATCGGGAGCAAGCCCCCTCCCACAGTTGGGTCGTTTTACTGCTCTTTGCTGCAATCTCGTGGCGTGATGCCTTTCTCCTTGGCGTACTGCGCCGCAGAGGCTTCGATGATCGGCCGCAGCAAGGCGCGGTCGGCTTGTACCCAGTCGCTGATCAGGTTCCAGCGCTGGCCATCCCATTGCTGGAAGCGTACGGCACCGCCGCCTTCGTGGTCGGCGCAGGACAGTTTCAGCGGTTGCACCAGGCCCTTGGCGCCCAGGGCTTGCAGGCGTGCATCGTCGAGGTTCAGGTGTTCGAAGCCCCAGCGTACTTGCTCGCCAGTGAGCGGTTGGTGGCCGTATTTTTCCTGGGCCAGGCGCAGCGCTTCGACGTTGAGAATGCCGTTGACCACGCCCAGGTTGTAATACACGGTGCCGAAACGCTTGGGGTCGGCCAGGTTGCCCTTGCCGGCGTCTACCACGCTTTGCTTGATGCCTTGCAGCACCGGGAAGTCGGTGCCCGAGGGGTGCGTGGTGATCGAGATAAAGCCTTTGGCGGCGGCTCCGGCCGGTACCACGTCTTCTTCGGAGTTGCTCCAGATATTGCCGATGATGTGATCGGCCGGGTAGCCGACTTTCTGCGCGGATTTAAGCGCCACCGGGTTCATCACGCCCCAGCCGCGCAGGATCACCCAGTCGGGCTTGAGGCGACGGATGTTCAGCCACTGCGATTGCTGCTCGTTGCCGGGGTGCGGCACTTCCAGCAGGGTCAGTTCGAAGCCGGCGTTTTTCGCCAGGGTTTCGAGCACGCCATTGGTTTCCTTGCCGTATGGCGAGCCGTGGTAGAGCACGGCGATTTTCTTGCCTTTGAGCTTGTCGGCGCCGCCTTCGCGTTGGCCGATGTAGTTGATGATCGCCGAGACTTCCGAATACGGGTTGAGCTGCAGCGGGAACACGTAGGGGAACACGCTGCCGTCGGTGGAGTCGGTGCGGCCATGGTTGATGGTGATCAGCGGCAACTTGTCGGCGGTCGAGCGTTCCAGCGTGGCATAGGCGATGCCGACTGACAGCGGGTTGGTGGCGGCGGCCGGTGCACCGTTGAGCCCACCCTTGAGGCGCTCGTAGCATTCGACGCCTTTTTCCACCACGTACTCGGTTTCGCATTCGCTCCAGGTCAGCTTGACGCCGTTCACCCCGCCCTTGGAATTGATGTATTGCAGGTAGTCGATGAAACCACCGAAGAAACCAGTGCCGCCGGCGGCGTACGGGCCGACCCGGTAGCTTTGCAAGGGGAAGTATTGTTCGTTGGCAGCCTGGGCGCCGGCCGTGAGCCCGGCGGTGATCAGGGCCAGGCCCAAGGCCAGGCGGCGCAGCGATAAGCGGTGTGTCATGGAGGTCATTCCTGGGGGGTTATTGAGTTCAGTAACGCAGCGGCCAAACCCTGGCCCGTTGACGAAAGCGCTGCCACAGACGGGCCAGCCCCTCCGGCTCCTTGATCAGAAAAGCGATGATCAGCGCGCCAAACAGCATCTTCTGGATGTTTTCCAACTGGCCCGCATCCATCAGCCCGGCGGGCAAAAGGCCGAAGAGGTTGCCCAGCAGAATGGGGAACAGCACGATGAACGCGGCGCCGAGGACGTTGCCGAGCACGCTGCCCAGGCCGCCGATAATGATGATGAACAGCACCTGGAACGAGCGGCTCAGGTCAAAGCCGTGGGGCTCGACCGTGCCCAGGTAGGCGAACGCCCACAGTGAACCGGCCACGCCGAGGTAGAAGCCGCTGATCGCAAATGCCAGCAGCTTGGCCTTCAACAGGCGAATACCGATGACGGCAGCGGCGGTGTCCATGTCGCGCACGGCCATCCAGTGACGGCTCAGTTCGCTGCGCACCAGGTTTTTGCCCAACCAGAACAGCGCCACCACCACGGTCAACGTCAGCACATAGCGGCCGCGCGGTGAGCTGAAATCCAACCCGGCAATCAGCAGCGGCGGCGAGGTGATGACGCCCGAGGCGTTGTCGTTGGTAAACCAACTGAAGCGGGTGAGCACCCACTCGACCACGAACTGCGCGGCCAGGGTCGCCACCAGCAGGTAAAAGCCCTTGATGCGCAGGCTCGGCAAACCGAAGAACACCGCCACCAGCGCAGCGATCACGCCGCCCAGGGCGAAGCTGACCAGCAGCGGCAGGCCAGGCACGCGCAGTTGCAGGTTGTAGGCGGCAAACGCGCCCACCGCCATGAACGCCGCCGAGCCCAGTGAAAGTTGCCCGGCGTAGCCCGTCAGCAGGTTGAGCCCAAGCCCGGCCAGTGACAGCACCAGCAGCGGCACCAGGATCGCGCTGAACCAGTAGTCATTGCCCAGCCAAGGCACCGCAAAAAATGCCACGCCCAGCAGCAGCCACAGCGCGACCCGGTCCTGGCGCAGGCGAAAGGTGCGGCGCTCGGCCGCGTAGGAGGTACTGATTTGACCGACTTCTTGATACAGCATGCAGGCATTTCCCCAAGGACAATCAAACCCGTTCGATGGCGCGCTCGCCGAACAACCCGGCAGGCCGCACCAGCAGGAACAGCAAGGCCAGGACGTACGGCACCCAGTTTTCAATGCCGCTGCCGATGATCGGGCCGAGGTATATCTCGGCGACTTTCTCCGCGGCACCGATGATCAGGCCGCCGACAATCGCCCCGCCGATGGACGAGAACCCGCCGATGATCAGCACCGGCAGCGCCTTGAGCACCACCAGCGAGAGCGAGAACTGCACCCCCAGGCGCGCGCCCCAGAGCAACCCGGCCACCAGGCCGACGAACCCGGCCACGGCCCACACCAACGCCCATATCCGTGGCAGGCGAATCCCGATGGCCATGGACGCCAGCGGGTCATCGGCCACCGCGCGCAACGACAGGCCCACCCGCGTCTTGTTGAACAGCAGCGACAGCACGATCACCAGCGCGGCGGCGGTGCCGGCGGCAAACAGGTCGAATTGCGAAAGCAGCATGCCGCGGATTTCCAGCGGTTCGTCGGCGATGCCGAGGTCCAGCCCGTGCACCTGCGCACCCCACAGGAACTGCGCAAAGCCTTCGATCATGTAGGACAGCCCGAGGGTCGCCATAAAGAGGATGATCGGTGGGCGATTGACCAAGGGCCGCAGCACCACTTTTTCGATCAGCAGCGCCAGCACCACCATGCTCGCCAGGGTGATCAGGAACGCCCAGGCAAACGGGAAGCCGCGCTCCAACAGGCTGACAAACGTCAGCGCGGCGAACAGCACCATGGCGCCCTGGGCAAAATTGAACACGCCGGAGGCCTTGTAGATCAGCACAAAACCAATCGCCACCAGGGCATACATCACGCCCGCCAGCAGACCGCCGATCAGCACTTCGAAGAAAAATTCCATGCTCAGGTCCCCAGGTAGGCGGCGATGACATCGGGGTTGGCGCGCACCTGTTGCGGGGTGCCGTCGCCGATCTTGCGACCGTAGTCGAGGACCACCACGTGGTCGCATAAGCCCATGACCACGCCGATGTCGTGTTCGATCAACACCACGGTGGTGCCGAACTCGCGGTTGATGTCGCGGATGAACTGGCTCATCTGCGCTTTCTCCTCGGCGTTCATGCCGGCCATGGGTTCATCCAGCAACAGCAGGGTAGGTTCGGCGGCCAGGGCGCGGGCCAGTTCCACACGTTTTTGCAGGCCGTAGGGCAGGGTGCCGACCAGCACGTGGCGCCAGGGATGGATCTGCAGGAAGGCAATCACCTTTTCCGCGTGCAGGCGGTGGGCGTCGTCCTCGCGTGGCGCGCGGCCCAGGCGCAGCATCTGTTCCAGCCAACTGCTGCGGCGTTTGAGGTTGCGCCCGGTGAGCACGTTGTCGAGCACGCTCATGCCCTTGAACAGCGCGATATTCTGGAAGGTCCGCGCTATTCCGCCCTCGGCCGCCTGGTGCGCGCGCATGCGCCGCCGGGTCTGGCCGGCGTAGCGGATGCTGCCGCTCTGGGGGTGGTAGACGCCGTTGATCACGTTGAGCAGCGAACTTTTGCCCGCGCCGTTGGGGCCGATCAGGCCGCAGATGTCACCGGCCTTGACCTCGAAACTGATCGAGGTGATGGCCTTGATGCCCTTGAACGACAGGGAGATGTCATCGAGCCGCAGTAATACCGCTTCAGTGGGTGTGTGCATGGAAGGCTCGTCAGGCAGATTGAGGCAGCAAGTGGTCGCTGGGTGCGTGGCGGGTGGACGGCTCTTGCCAGTGGCCGGGACGAATACCCAGGGCAGCGAAGAAGGCGGCACTTTCCGGATGCAGCGGCGGCCCGACCAGCAAGGGCACGCGCAGGCGGCTCATGCCCAGCACATCCAGCAACGGGCGACGCACCAGCCAATGGCCCAGCCAGCGGCGCACCGGGGATAGGGTCGGCTGCATGGCCCAGGCGTATAAACGATGGCTGAAGCTGCCCGGCAGTGGCAGGCGTTCACGCACCCATTGCTCCAGGCGCGCATAGGATTCGCGGGTGCCCAGCACCAGGGTCGGGCCCAGCTCGCGGCGGTCGGTGTCGCGGGTGGCGAGGGCCTCGGGGAAGTTCAGCCGAAAGCCCGCGTGCAGCCAGGGCGCAAGCAGGTAGCGCGCCTGCCCGCTGGCGGCAAACACCCGTGCGGCGAGGGCTTCGTCGTCGGCGCCGAGGTGTTCGCGGTCGACCAGCGTCCGGGCGCCCGCAAGCAGTTGCGCATGGCTCAAGTGCTGAGGCGTGTCGGCATGAAAGACGAAGGCGGTGTCGCCGGGCCGTGGGGCGGGTGCCGGCGTGTCGGCGCCTAACTCGGCATAGTTGATCAAGCCGGTGTCTGGGGACTGGCTCAGGCCACGCCCGTCGAGGAACACCACCACCCCGCGCTCACCGAGTTGTTGCAGCGCTTGCAGGTCTTGCACGAGCACGAAGCGCGGTCGCAGCTCGGCCAGCAGCGCGCGGTTGTCGCGCTCCGGGTCGAGCAGCGTGACGCTGGCGCCCAACCATTGCGCGGCCAGCGCCAGCAGCAACGCTTCGGGACGCGCCTGGCTGAGGATCAACAGGTTATCGTCAGGCCCGAAACTGCGCTGATGCAAGGCAGCGGCAAGTTGGCTGACCTCGTGTGCCACCTCGCTCCAGCTGCGCTCATGCCAGATGCCCAGGCGCTTGTAGCGCAAGGCAATCGCCGACCCTCGGGTGTGGGCTTGGCGCAACAGCGCCTGGGGCAGTGTCTGGGGCATGGGGGTATCCTTCGTCAGTATGCGAAGGCGATTGCACGCGCCATGCCAGAGGAATAACTGCTTTTATTTCAAACAGATACGTAGCTTGTGCGGAGAAGAGGCGTGTGTGGATTCAGCACAAGCTGTCCAAGCAGTGTTGTTGGGCCAACAGCGCCGTCAGCGGGTCTTGAAGTGAGCGCAACGCTGCTTCCAGGCCGGCGAGGGCACTGGTGAGGGGCAGTGGGCCGGATGTGACATGGGCGGCAGCACCGCTCATGGAGGCCTGAGCCAACGCGACTATTGATGCGCCCTCCCGGTAGGTCTGATCGGCGGCCATGGCAACGGCCGCCAGGTAGCCCTCGATATCGCCCGCCTTGAACAGGCCCCATGCCCCTGGAACCAGCCGCACTTCGACGACCGCGTTCGATTGCAGCGCCGCCTTGTGAAACAGCCGCGAGGTGGGTTCGAGGGTGGTTTTCACCGCGCACAATACCGCGACTTTTCCGCCAGCCTGCACCGCCGAAGCAGCCAGCGCTTCGTCTGTTCTCAGGATCGGGACACTGCTGGAGATACCTTCAACGACCGGGCCCAGGGTCGAGCAGGTGAGCACCACGGCGTCGGCCTGTTCAGCCAGTGCAAGCAGGGCTGATGCGGTGGATACGCAGATGTCTGCGCTCAGATGTCCGGCGTTTTCTGCCGCAGCCAACAGGTCGGCGCGCACTTCATGGCGCAGCACACCAGGGCCGATACCCAGTGCTTTCGCCGCCGTATCAAATACGCTGATGTTGCTGGCTGCGGTATGAAGGCAGGCAATGCGCATGGGCTGTTTCCAGTGCTGAAAATGTCGACGATGGTTAAGATGCAGCCCTCACTCACCTAACGCAAGGACAGGGTATGCCGCTGATCATGGAACGCGTAGAACAGGCCCGCAACGGCACCAACGACAAGGTCATCTGTCGCATGCCCTCAGGCTGGGCAGTGATGGGCGATGTGCAATTCCTGCCTGGCTACTGCTTGCTATTGCCCGACCCGGTGGTCGCCAGCCTGAACGACCTGGATGCCGACGCCCGTGCGACCTATTTGCTCGACATGGCGCGCATCGGCGACGCGGTGCTGCAAGCCACCGGTGCATTGCGGATGAACTACGAGATCCTGGGTAATTCGGAGCCGGAGTTGCATTGCCATATCTTTCCGCGCTACGCCTCGGAGCCGGATGACAAACGCAAAATGCCGGCGTGGTTTTATGACTGGAAAAACGCGCTGCCGTACGCGGAAGACGTGCATGGGGAGCTGCGCAAGAACATTGCGCAATTACTGGAAAACTAATGATGGCGGACCATCATTGGTGGTCCGCCCAGGCGCTGCGTGCCACCGAGGAAACGGTCTGGCCCGAAGTGCTGGTTGAAATGCTGGTGCAACCCGGCGTGTTCAGCGCAGAGCGCTGAGAATCCCGGCCGTCTCGACCACCCTGGCGTAGTCCATTGCCAGGGTGCTCAGCGACAGCGCGTGCACGTCCTCGGCCGGCCACAGGCGCCCGGACAAATCGGTTTGATCGAAGGTGTAGCAGGCGTCGGCGGCGACGATCACGTCAAAGCCAAGGTTGCCACCTGTGCGTGTCGTTGCTTCGACGGAGTTGTTGGTGATCACCCCGGCGATCACCAGTTGCTTGATCGAACGCGCGTGCAGCCAGCGTTCCAGCCCGGTGGCGGTGAAGGCACAGGGTACGTTCTTTTCCACCACGTGTTCGTGGGCCAGCGGTTGCAGCGCAGGCTGAAATTCGCAGCCCGGCTGGCCCGGCCAGAATACCGAGCCGGGGGTACGGGAGATGTGCCTGACGTGTACCACAGGCCGCCCCGACTGCCGCCAGGCGCCGAGCAACTGCTGCACCTGCTGCTCGGCCTGCGGATTATTGCGGCGCCCGAGCTTCGGATCATTCATGCCCTGCTGCATGTCGATGATCACCAGTGCAGCATTGGTGGCTAACGGTTCCATGGCACGTCCTTTGGCTTGTGAGGCACAAAACATATCAGCCAATGTACGTGCTTAAGCAACGATTTTTTCGAAGCCTTCAGCATTTGCCTTTACACTGCCGCCCCCGAATTTCAGCAAGGATGCGTTGGATGCGTACGCGACTCAGCGGTGTACTCCTCTCCCTGGCCCTGGCCGCTCCCGTCATGGCCGAGCCCCGTTCGTTCTCGGTCAATGACCCCAGCGGTCAATACCTGGTCGACGTGTTGTTCCCCGAGGTGCCGCAGGACTTGCAGTACCTGGCGCCGGCGCTCATCACCCTGCGTGACAAAGGCTCCCTCGAAATCCTTCAGCAACTGCAGACCCCGGACGCCCAGGTGCCGCTGGACGCCCAAGGCAAAACCCTGGACTGGCGCCTGATGGGGGAGAATGGGGTGGTGTACTTCGCCGATATTAACCAGGATGGCCGCCAGGACCTGGCAATCCGCAACGGCAACGGCGCGGATAAAGACTTCCAATCGAGTTACGACGTCTACCTGCAAGACCCGCAGAAGCCCCACTGGGTGCTCAATGGTCCCTTGACCGCGCTGGCCAACGAGACCTTCGGCGGGATGTTTTCGGTCGATCCCAAGGACGGCATTATCCATTCGCAGACCGACCGGGGTTGCTGCTGGACCCGCGCCAGCCGCTATCAGATGCGCGACGGCAAACTGGTAAAACTCAGCTCGTACACCCAGGCAGAAGTGCCCGCGACCGACGATGATGCCAACAACAGCATGCCCAGCGGCTACATGCTGCGCACCACCGGCGAGTGGAAGGACGGCCAATGGCTGGAAACGCCAAGGCTGGAAGGGCCGGTAAACGAAGACCCCGAGTTCCTGGCCGGCACCCTCAACGGCAAGATCCCGGTGCAACTCTGGTACCAGCAACAGGGCGCGGTGCTGATGGGTGAAGTGCGCTACACCAAAAGTGGCAGCGGCAAGCCGATCAAGCTGGTGGGCGATCAGGGTGAATACGGCGACCAGTCGTTTATCTACCTGCACGAATATGCCGATGATGGTCATCAAACCGGCATCTGGCGCATCACGCGGGAGACCGTCGAACCCTATGTCTACGCGGGCACCTGGGTCAGTGGCGCCAAGGGCGACCAGCCTGAACTGCAGATTCAACTGCAGAGGCAGGACCGCGAGCCTGAGTACGACAAACTCGGCGACGTGGCCCGCGACCAGCGCGAGGGCCATTACCAGATGCGCGACGATTTCCTCGACCGCGACGGTGACCTGGACCTGAAAATCCTTCCCGACCGCGACGCTCAGGGCCGGGAAGTGGCGGAACTCACAGTGACGCTCAAAGACACCGGGACCGACAAGATCATCATCACCACGCACCAAAGCGTGCCGATGGAAACCGAAAACCTGATCATCGTGCGCGCACCCCAGGCGCCGCCTCGGGCCGGGCCGTATCACATCCAACTGGTGAAGGGCTTTGCCGTGATCGAGCACAACTCGGCGCCGGACAGCCAGGACTATCTGACCGGGTTTTATCGTAAGCAGCCCTGAGGCAAGGGAGCAATGCTGCCTGAGTGTCGATCCTGGCCTCACCCCCCGTAGCAGCTGCCGAGCGCAAGCGAGGCTGCGTCAGGCGCGCTGCCGATTCAAGCTCGAGTCGCGACCGACGCCGCCTCGCTTGCGCTCGGCAGCTGCTACGGGTTTGGACGGTGTTGGGTAAGACGGCATCAGGGGGCTTAACGCGAGAGCAGCGGCGCCGCGCCCTGATCCTCAGCGCCCACGTCGTGCAGGGAAATCCTCGACGTTTCCGGCAACGCCAACCCGCCCGCCAACGCCAGCAATGCCACGGCAATCAGGTAGAACGCCGGTGACAGGTTGCTGCCTGTGGTGCTGATCAACCACGTGGCCATCAGCGGCGCTGTACCGCCGAAAATCGTATACGCCATGTTGTAGGTGATCGCCGAGGCGGTATAGCGCGTGCGGGTCGGGAAGGTCTCCGATAGCAACGCCGCCGTGACCACCCCGCACAACACCGCGCCCACCGCCAGCAACATCACCCCGACGATGGATGCCGCGAAGGAACCGGAACTGGCCATCAGGAACGACGGATACACCACCACCATCAACAACACGCACGCCGTCATCACCGTGACCCGACGCCCCACGCGATCCGAATACAGCCCCGCCAGCGGGCAAATCGCTGCGGCGAAGATCAATGCAATCAGCGACACCAGCAACGCCATCGCCCGGCTCAGCCCACCGGCCACTTGCAGGTACGTCGCGAAGTAGGTGGTGAACATATAAAACGACAGCGCCGTCAGTGACACAAAAGCGCCCAGGCAGCAGATCGCCGCACCATGGTTGCGCAAGGTTTCCTTGAGCGGGGAGTGGGCGACGGCGTGCTCCTGCTTCACGGCCTGGAACGCAGGGGTCTCATCCAGCTTCCAGCGCAGGTAAAGGCCCACCAGGCCCAGCGGCGCGGCGATCAGGAACGGCAGGCGCCAGCCCCAGCTGCCCATCGCCTCGGCGGATAACGACGCTTCAAGGGCGTAGGCCACCACGGCGGCGGCAGCGAAGGCGGAGAACGTCGACACCGGCACGAAGCTGCCATACCAGGCGCGTTTGTCGCGGGGCGCGTGCTCCATCAGATAGGCACAGGCACCGGCGTATTCGCCGCCGGCGGAGAAGCCCTGGGCGCAGCGGATCAGCGACAACAGAATCGGCGCCGCGACGCCGATGGCGGCGTAGGTGGGCAGCAGGCCGATCAAGGTGGTGGCGCCGGCCATCAGCAAGATGGTCATGGCCAGGGTGCGTTTGCGCCCGATGCGGTCGCCGAGCATGCCGAAGAAAATCCCGCCCAAGGGCCGGAAGGCGAAGGCGACGGCGAACACCGCGAAGGTTTTGAGCAACGCAGCGCTGGCGTCGCCGCTGGGGAAGAATTGTTGGGCGATGGTGGTGGCGAGGAAACCGTAGACAGCGAAGTCAAACCATTCGACGAAGTTACCGATGCCGGCGGCGATGATGACCTTGCGCAGGGTTTGGGGGCTTACCTGTTCGGTGGAGGAGCTGGTCATGGGGAAGGCCTCGGAAGGGGTCGGGGATGCTGGATTATCCGGGGAAGGAGGGTGGGCGACCGGGCTCAAAAGAGTCGTCCGCATAGTCAGTAGCGACTGGCAGGGAGTGGAAGAGGCAGGAATTGGGCCAGGTCAGGCGGGGATCTATCGTTACCGGGCAGACTTGCGATACGTCAGCAGCACAATCCCGGTCACTACGATGACGCCACCGAGCATCTGCCCGGCGCTGAGCATTTGATCGAGCACGATCCAGCCCATCAGCAACGTCGCCAGCGGTTCAATGTTCATGACCGGTGCATTGCGCGGCATGTCCAGGCGCGGGACCGAAATAAACAGCACGATAAAACCGGTGCCATACAGCACCACCAACGTCGCCAGCGCCAGCCAGCCGGTACTGGTGGCCGGCAGGTTCAGGCCGCCCGGAAGGGCGCCGCTGAGGCCAGCAAGGTTGACGCTGCTGAACACGATGAAGATCGTCAGCAGGCTGCGCACTGAACCGCGGACCTGGGACAACTTGTGGTCGGTGATCCATAGCGCGCAGGCGAAGACGAAGGCGGCGCAAAAGGCCAGGCTGACACCGAGCAGCCATTGCGGACCGATATCGGCACTGCTTGAGAGGCGCCCGGGTACGTCCAGCACAAACACCAGGCCCACCAGGATCAAGCCCATCAGCAAGGCGGTGCGCGCCGTCGGGCGCGGGCCGCCTAATGCCCAGGTGAGCAGGGCGAGCAAGATCGGGAACACGTTGCCCACCAGTAACGCCAGCGCCACCGGCACGCGGGCGACGGCGGAGTAGAGACACAGGCTCTGGGTGGCGATAAGCAGGCCCAGCAGCACTTGCCAGCGCCATGCACCTGCCGGCAGGCGCAGGTTTTGGCGTTGCCACAGCACAAGCACGGCCAGCACCAGCAAGGTGCCGCCCGAGCGCATCAAAATGGCCAACAGCACACCGGCGCCATCATCGAAAGCCACGCGAGCGGCGATGTGGTTACCGGCGAAGGCACAGCCCATGCAGAGCAGAATCAACACGGCAATGGGGCGGGAAAACAGGGCGGGGGTGCTTTGCAGGGCGGCAGGGGCAGACATGAAGGGACTCGGGCAGTTGACACCATCGTCGGGGATGGCGATTTGTTTTTAGGTTGTCGTACAACTTGCAGGTGGGATTTGTAGCGTGTTTGTGTCAAAGGGGCAAGGAGGTATTTCGTTTGAGTGGTTATCGTGTGGCGAGCCCGCTCGCCACAGTAAGCGGGCTCGGGACACGCTAGCCTTTAGCGATTGAAGCGCTCAACCAACGCGTATTGGGTGGACGCGGTATTCGTCAGTTCCTTGCTCAGGTCCGTGGATTGATGGGCTTGTATCGAGGTCTGGTCGGCCAGTTCGGCGATGGTGGTGATGTTGCGGCTGATCTCCTCGGCGACCGCGCTTTGTTCTTCGGTGGCGGCGGCGATCTGGGTGGTCATGTCGGTGATATGCGACACCGCTTCGCTGATCCCCACCAGGGCCTGGTCCGCTTCCAGCACCCACGCGACGCCTTCCTGGGCCTGGCGCTGGCCGTTTTCCATGCTTTGCACGGCGTTGTTGGATGACGTCTGCAACTGGGTGATCAAGGCATGGATCTGGGTGGTGGATTGCGAGGTGCGCTGGGCCAGTTGGCGTACTTCGTCGGCGACAACCGCAAAGCCTCGGCCTTGCTCGCCCGCGCGGGCTGCCTCGATGGCTGCATTGAGGGCGAGCAGGTTGGTTTGGTCGGCGATGCCTTTGATCACGTCCACCACGCTGCCGATTTCGTCGCTGTCCCGGGCCAGTTGCGCCACGGTAGTACCGGTCTCGCTGACCATGGCGGACAACCGCTCGATGGCTTCACGGGTATCGCGCGCCACTTCGCGGCCGCGCCCGGTCAGTACATAGGCCTGTTGGGTGGCGTCCGCGGTGCGCTGCACATGGCTGGCGACGTCCTGGGTGGTCGCGGCCATCTGGTTGACGGCCGCCGAGACCTGTTCGGTTTCCACGCGCTGACGGTTCAGGCCTTTGGCGCTGGCGGCGGCCAACTGATCGGATTGCGCGGCCAGGGTACTCAGTTGTTCGGCGCTGTCCTGCAGGCGGGTGAGGCAGGTTTTAAGGCGCGCGGTCTGGCTGAGAAACGCGGTTTCCAAACGAGACTGTGGGCCGCGTGCGTCACTGTACATCTGCGCGATCAAGGCATCTGACGTCGAAGGCTCAACCCCTTCCAACAGACGCAAGGTGCTGCTCTGGCGCCAGTGTGAGCACAGCAGGCCCACCGGCACTGCGACTGCCACGGCCACTGCGACGGCCACCGGCGCACTGAGGAACAGCCCGGCAACACTGCCGGCCACACCGGTGGCGATGTACGGCACGCAGCTCAATGCCGCCGGCAGCCACGCATCCTGGCGCGGCACGCCCGGCTTGCCTTGGCTGATACGCCGGTAGAGGGCCTGGGCGCGGCGGATTTCATCGGCCGTGGGCTTGACCCGCACCGACTCAAAACCAACGACTCGGCTGCCGTCGAAGATCGGCGTGACGTAGGCGTTGACCCAATAATGGTCGCCATTTTTCGAGCGGTTCTTGACGATGCCCATCCATGGCAGGCCTTGCTTGAGCGCACTCCACATGTGCGCAAAAACGGCGGGTGGCACATCAGGGTGACGCACGATGTTCTGGGGGGCGCCGATCAGGTCGGCTCGTTCAAAGCCGCTGATATCGACAAAGGCGTCGTTGCAGTAAGTGATCACACCCTGAACATCGGTGGCGGAGATGAGTTTTTGCGAAGGCGCGAGTGAAATCTCGCGCTGTGTTACAGGCTGGTTGTTACGCATTCCGACTACTCCCTGAATTGCCTTAGGTCATCGGCATCACAGGGAATAAGTTGATGGCTGATTGTCTGATCGATGCCGGCGCGTGACGAACGGCGTTCAGGCGCACCTAGGTGGCGAATTGTGTTTGTGCGATACGAAAACAGTTTTTGCCCGCGCGCTTGGCTTCGTATAACGCACCATCCGCATGGGCAATCAATGTTTGCGCGCAGGTGGGTGACGCACCGTTTGCTCCTTCAAAGAGGGCAATGCCGATGCTGGCTTGCAAGGCGTAGGGGCGCGCGCAGCGGTCAGAGGCCTGTTGCAATGTTTCTATAATCCGTTGCGCTGCCAGGGTGGCAGAGGTCACGCCGGAATTATTCATCAGCAGGATAAACTCGTCTCCGCCCAATCGGCCGGCGGAATCCTGATTGAGCCTGACAACGGATTTAAGGGTTGCGCCAAACTCGGCTAACGCCTTGTCACCTTCGGCATGTCCGTGGTTATCGTTGATGCTCTTGAAACCATCCAAGTCTATATAGAGCAGCGCAAAGTGTTTATCGGCATGCCGGTTGCGGGTCAGGGTGTTTTCAATCAATTCGAGTATCCCCACACGGTTGTACAGACCCGTGAGGGGGTCATGGGTCGCGCGGATTTCGTTTTTGGCTTCGGCCAGTAAAGCGCGCACCACGTTATCGTTCAACTTGTTGAGCAGTAGCCACATGCCTGTTAAATACAGCGGCGCCTGGAGCAGGAATATCCTCAGCAGCGGTTCCGGCTGAAACAAGGTGGCGAGCTTCATGGGCACATCAGTCAGCAATATTTGAGTAAATGCATAGCGCGGTACACCCTGGTTGCGCATGGCGATTGCAGCATTCACGCTGACCATTGAGGTGCACCCGAGCACTTGAAGAATCGCATCACCGCTGATCAGGCAACCGGCGGTGCCAACGCCCAACTCTGCCGCCCAGGCCAGGCCCAGTAATAACGATAAATCAATGGCACAGGGATGTTTTTGGCTGCCGTGTTTAGTGATCCAATACAGCAGTGCTAAACGAGAGACCCAAATCATTGAATCAATGATAAGCCAGGCAATGAAGAATTGGCTGGGCTGCAGGGTGACCGCGACCGTGCAGATCACCAAGCTGTTAAACCAGCCAACCCACAGCACCCCCCTGGAAGAAAAAGGCCCGGATATAAGTTCGCGGCGTATGCGCGCGTCATACGGCGCGTCTGCGTTTGTCAGCCATCTCATCGTCTTCGTTACAGGGAGTTGGTATTCCATATCGAACCTCACCTGAAGCGCTGAAATTGGTTAGTGGCACATAGCCATGCTGTCACCATTTCAGTGGCTTATCAAATGCTATTGAGATAACACTTGAGGGGCGTTAATTCATGAACTATTCACTTGCTATTCAGCGTATTCAATGGGGATTCGCCGAGGTAAAACGGCCTCCCATCACCTGGCATGATTGAAAAGCCTGAAACTTCCCGATGAAAAACCTCATAATGGCGGCCATTTTTGTTTAGCCCGTTATTCTGGTGTGCCCCCATGGAAATCAAGGTCAACTTTCTCGACAACCTCCGGCTTGAAGCCAAGTTCGACGACTTCACGGTGATTGCCGACCAGCCTATTCGCTATAAAGGCGATGGTTCGGCACCGGGGCCGTTCGATTACTTCCTGGCTTCGTCGGCGTTGTGTGCGGCGTACTTCGTCAAGTTGTACTGCGATACGCGCAACATCCCCACGGACAATATTCGCCTGTCGCAGAACAATATTGTTGATCCGGAAAACCGCTATAACCAGATCTTCAAGATCCAGGTGGAGTTGCCGGCCGATATTTCCGATAAAGACCGCCAGGGCATTCTGCGTTCCATCGACCGTTGCACCGTGAAGAAAGTGGTGCAGGCCGGGCCGGAGTTCGTGATCGAAGAAGTGGACAACCTCGACGCCGATGCCCAGGCCTTGTTGATGCCGAGCGCCGGCAGCGAGGCGGGCACTTATATCGCGGGCAAGGACCTGCCGCTGGAGCAGACCATCGCTAACATGTCCGGGATCCTCGCCGGCCTGGGCATGAAGATCGAGATCGCCTCGTGGCGCAATATCGTGCCGAACGTGTGGTCGCTGCATATCCGCGATGCGCATTCACCGATGTGCTTTACCAATGGCAAGGGCGCGACCAAGGAGGGCGCCCTGGCGTCGGCGTTGGGCGAGTTCATCGAGCGGCTCAACTGCAACTTCTTCTACAACGACCAGTTCTGGGGGGAGGAACTGGCCAGCGCGCCGTTCGTGCATTACCCGGACGAGCGCTGGTTCCAGCCGGGTCCGAATGACGAGCTGCCCGGTGAAATCCTCGACGCCTACAGCCTGAAGGTCTACAACCGCGACGGCGAGCTGCGCGGTTCGCACCTGTTCGACACCAACTCCGGCAACGAAGCGCGCGGCATCGTTGCGCTGCCGTTCGTGCGCCAGTCGGATGGCGAGGTGGTGTACTTCCCGTCCAACCTGATCGAAAACCTTTACCTCAGCAACGGCATGAGCGCTGGCAACACCTTGGCCGAGGCCCAGGTGCAGTGCCTGTCGGAGATTTTCGAGCGGGCGGTGAAGCGCGAAATCATCGAGGGCGAATTTGCCCTGCCGGACGTGCCGGCTGACGTGCTCGCGAAGTATCCGAGCATCCTGGCGGGTATTGCAGGCCTGGAAGCCCAGGGTTTTCCGGTGCTGGTCAAGGACGCGTCCCTGGGCGGCGAATTCCCGGTGATGTGCGTGACCTTGATGAACCCGCGCACCGGCGGCGTGTTCGCCTCGTTCGGTGCGCACCCAAGCCTGGAAGTGGCGCTGGAGCGCAGCCTCACCGAACTGCTGCAAGGCCGCAGCTTCGAAGGCTTGAATGACCTGCCGCAGCCGACGTTCGAAGCCCAGGCGGTGACCGAGCCGAACAACTTCGTCGAGCACTTTATCGACTCCAGCGGTGTGGTGTCGTGGCGCTTCTTCAGCGCCCAATCGGACTACGAGTTTGTCGAATGGGACTTCTCCGGCCAGGGTGAAGACTCCAACGCCCAAGAGGCTGCGACCTTGTTCGGCATCCTCGAAGGCATGGGCAAAGAGTCCTACATGGCGGTGTACGAACACCTCGGCGCAACCGCCTGCCGCATCCTGGTGCCGGACTACTCGGAAATCTACCCGGTGGACGACCTGATCTGGGACAAC
This sequence comes from Pseudomonas sp. SB113, assembly GCF_040754745.1. Taxonomy (NCBI): domain Bacteria; kingdom Pseudomonadati; phylum Pseudomonadota; class Gammaproteobacteria; order Pseudomonadales; family Pseudomonadaceae; genus Pseudomonas; species Pseudomonas sp. SB113. Next base: position 77,401 of record NZ_JBFMHW010000016.1, on the reverse strand, counting down.
ACCAACAAGGCGCTGTTCTTCCGCGAGGACATCCTTAACCTGCACCGCCTGGACGAAGCTGAACTGCAGGCATTGGTCGAGCGCCTGATCGAAAGCGAGCTGGACGACTACACCGACATCACCACCCTGATCGGCATCGAGTTCGACGACAACACCGCCTGGGGCCAACTGACCATCCTCGAATTGAAGCTGCTGATCTTCCTCGCCTTGCAGCAGTACGAAGAGGCCAAGGAGTGCGTGGAGATGTTCTTGCAGTACAACGACAACACCGCCGAGCGTGGCCTGTTCTACCAGGCGATGAACGCGGTGCTGGAGATGGAACTGGACGACGACCTGGAACTGGCGGACTACGAAGCCAACTTCCGCCGCATGTTCGGCAATGAGCGGATGGACGCGGTGATCGGCTCGGTCAACGGCAGTGTGCGCTTCCATGGGCTGACACCGACCAGCATGAAGCTGGAAGGGTTGGACCGGCATTTGCGCTTGATCGAGAGCTACAAGAAGCTGCATTCGGCGCGTGCCAACATAATCCAGGCGTGACGCATACTCAATGTGGGAGGGGGCTTGCTCCCGATGGCGGTGGTTCAGACAAATATTCAGTGCCTGACACGCCGCTATCGGGAGCAAGCCCCCTCCCACATTTGATCTTTGTTTTCTGGGGGATTTATATACGGGCCAAGGCCTGCGCCAGGTCCGCTCGTAGGTCTTCCACATCCTCGACCCCCACCGACAACCGCACCAACCCATCACCAATCCCCAGCTGCGCGCGGGTCGCTGCCGGGATGCTGGCGTGGGTCATGATCGCCGGGTGTTCGATCAGGCTTTCCACGCCGCCCAGGCTTTCTGCCAGGGCGAAGAGTTTTACGGTTTCCAGGAAGCGCGTGGCGCCCGCCAGGTCGCTGTTCAAGTCGACTGAAATCATCCCGCCAAACCCGCGCATCTGCTGGCGTGCCAGTTCGTGCTGCGGGTGGGACGCCAGGCCTGGGTAGTAGACCCGTGATACTTGCGGTTGCTGTTCCAGCCAGGTGGCCAGGTCGAGGGCGTTGCTGCAATGACGCTCCATGCGCAGCGCCAGGGTTTTCACGCCGCGCAGGGTGAGGAAGGCGTCAAACGGGCCGGCGATGGCGCCGACCGAGTTTTGCAAAAAGCCCACACGCTCGGCCAACTCGGGGTTGTCGCCGACGATGGCGATGCCGCCGATCACATCGGAGTGGCCATTGAGGTACTTGGTGGTGGAGTGCACCACGATGTCGAAACCCAACTCCAGCGGGCGCTGGATCCATGGGCTGGCGAAGGTATTGTCGGCCACGCAGAGAATGCCGCGGCTGCGGCAGATACGTGCGATGGCGCTGAGGTCGGTAAGGCTCAGCAGCGGGTTGCTCGGGGTTTCGACCCAGACCATGCGCGTGTCGTCCTGCAAGGATGCTTCGAACGCCGCCACATCACTCAGGTCAACAAAGCTGAAGCGGTGTCCGGCGCTGCGCTGGCGTACCTTGTCGAACAGGCGGAAGGTGCCGCCGTACAGGTCGTTGCCGGACACGATATGGGCGCCGGCATCCAGTAATTCCAGGACCGTCGAGATCGCCGCCAGCCCGGAAGCGAAGGCAAACGCCTGGCTGCCGCCCTCCAGGTCGGCCACGCAGCGCTCGAGGGCAAACCGCGTGGGGTTGTGGGAGCGGCCGTAGTCGAAGCCCTTGTGTACGCCGGGGCTGTCTTGCAGGTAGGTGGAGTTGGCGTAGATCGGCGGCATCAGCGCGCCCGTGGTCGGGTCGGGTGACTGCCCGGCGTGGATCACACGGGTAGCAAACGCGCTTTTATCGGGCTGGCTCATGCAAGGGATCTCCGTAGGTGGTTGAGCAGGTCTACGCGGGTGATCAGGCCGTGAAAGCCCGCCGCGTCGGCAATGATGGCGACCAGGCCACGGTCGAGTTCCGCCTGCAATTCAGCCAGGCTGGCGCCGGGGGGCAGGGTGTGCACTTTGTCGCTCATGGCGCTGGCGACAATCATCGAAAATTCCGCCGCGTCATGGTGCAGGCCCAGCAGGATGTCGGACTCATCGATCACCCCCACCAGCTCGCGGCCGCCCACCAGCACCGGCAGTTGCGACACGTCCGCCAGGCGCATGCGCTGGAAGGCGGTGAGCAGGGTGTCATCGGGGCTCACGCTGATCACGCGGCCGTCCTCGAAACGCCGCGCGATCAAGTCGCGCAGGTCGCCGTAGTGCTTGTAGTGCAGCAAGCCCGCATCGGTCATCCATTGGTCGTTGTAGACCTTCGACAAATAGCGGGTGCCGGTGTCGCAGACGAAGGTGACCACGCGCTTGGGCACGCTCTGTTCGCGGCAATAACGCAGCGCGGCAGCGAGCAGAGTGCCGGTGGATGAACCGCCGAGAATGCCCTCGGCCTTGAGCAGTTGGCGGGCGTGGTCGAAGCTGTCTTCATCGCTGATGGAGTAGGCGTGGCGCACGCTGGACAGGTCGGCAATCGAGGGGATGAAGTCTTCGCCGATGCCTTCCACCGCCCACGATCCGGGTGTTTCCAGCTTGCCGCTGCGGCTGTACTCGGCCATCACCGAACCCACCGGGTCGGCGAGGACCATTTCCAGCTCGGGTTGCACCCGTTTGAAGAAGCGCGTCAGGCCGGTGAGGGTGCCGGCCGAGCCGACACCCACCACAATTGCGTCCACATCGTGCTGGGTCTGCGCCCAGATCTCCGGCGCGGTGCTGGTTTCGTGGGCCAGGGGGTTGGCCGGGTTGTTGAATTGGTCGGCGAAGAACGAACCGTCAATAGCCTTGGCCAGCCGCGCGGCCATGTCCTGGTAATACTCGGGGTGGCCCTTGCCGACATCGGAGCGGGTGATATGCACCTCGGCGCCCATGGCCTTGAGGTGCAGGACTTTTTCCGTGGACATCTTGTCGGGCACCACCAGCACCACCCGATAACCTTTCGCCCGGCCCACCAGCGCCAGGCCCAGGCCGGTGTTGCCGGCGGTGGCTTCAATGATGGTACCGCCGGGGCGCAGGCGGCCGTCGCGTTCGGCGGCGTCGATCATGGCCAGGCCGATGCGGTCCTTGATGGAACCGCCGGGGTTCTGTGATTCAAGTTTGAGGAACAGCGTGCAGGGGCCGGTATCGAAACGGCTGACCCGCACCAGCGGCGTGTTGCCGATCAGTTCGAGTACAGCAGGGCGGGATAGCGTGGGCATGTCGTCACCTGTGGGCTTAGGGTGGGGGGACAGCAAATGGCACAGCATGGTCTGGAACAGTAGGTCGGTATCGGGGCGGTCGCAACCGAGGGGGCCACTGAATGTCTTTTTTTGGCGCATGGACGATGCCCGGGTGCGCCATCTACGCGCACGTTTTGCGGCGATACCCGCGTAATCATTGGCAGAGTGACCTGGCGTGGGCTTTGCTTTAGAGAAATCCAAACTTGGATACAAGATGGAGTTTCCCATGCACAACGTTTTTGGCTGGACCCTGGGTGAATGGCAGGCCGCTTACCGCAACGGCGCGATCACTACGGATATTTTGCTGACCCTGGCCGCGCAATACCCCGCCGAGGACACCGCCTGGATCGCCCGCGCCCAGCCGTCGTCATTGGCCGAGCAACTGGCACAGTTGAGCGAACGACTGGCAGCGCTGGGCGGCGATATGGCCAAGCTGCCGTTGTATGGCGTGCCGTTTGCGATCAAGGACAATATCGATGCGGCGGGCTGGGACACCACTGCCGCCTGCCCTGAGTTTGCCTACCGCGCGACACAGGATGCCTCGGTCTTGCAAAAGCTGCGCGCAGCCGGCGCGATCCTGATGGGCAAGACCAACCTCGATCAGTTCGCCACCGGCCTGGTGGGCACACGCTCGCCGTATGGCGCGGTGGGCAACAGCTTTAATGGGGATTACGTCAGCGGTGGCTCCAGTTCTGGCTCTGCGTCGGTGGTCGCCCGCGGGCTGGTGGCGTTTTCCCTGGGCACCGACACGGCAGGCTCCGGGCGTGTACCGGCGGGGTTCAACAATATCGTCGGCTTGAAGCCGACCAAGGGGCGCTTGTCCAATACCGGCCTGGTACCGGCTTGCCGCACGGTGGATTGCGTCTCGGTGTTTGCGCTGACCGTGGAAGATGCCGAGACCGTGGCGCACGTCGCGGCGGGATACGACCCCAGCGATGCCTATTCCCGCGCCAATCCCAACACGGCACCAGTGGCGGTGGGCGCTGCGATCAAGCTGGCCGTCCCGGCGACCCTGGAGTTTTTCGGCGATACCCAGAACCAGGTCGTGTTCGAACAGGCCGTGGAGCACTTCAAGACGCTGGGCGCGGTAATCACCCCGGTGGATTTCACCGCGTTCAAGGAACTGGCGGACCAGCTGTACTTCGGCCCTTGGGTCGCTGAGCGCACCGTGGCCCTGGAAAGCATGCTGGAAAACCAGCCCGAGGCAATCAACCCGGTGGTGCGCGGCATTGTCGAAAATGGCCGCCAGTACAGCGCTTGCGACGCCTACAAAGCCGAATACCTGCGGGCCGAACTGAGTCGCCGTATCAATGACAGCCTGGCCGGTTTCGATGCCTTGCTGGTGCCGACTTCGCCAACCCTGCGCACCATGGCCGAGATGGCGGAAGAACCGGTGCGCTACAACTCGCAGTTCGGCTACTACACCAACTTCACCAACCTGGCCGACCTTTCGGCCCTGGCGCTGCCCGCCGGTTTGCGCGCCGATGGCTTGCCCAGCGGCATTACCTTGCTCGCGCCGGCCTGGCATGACACGGCGCTGGCGCACCTGGGCAAGCGCTGGCAAGCCAGCCTGGACCTGCCTTTGGGCGCCACCCAGCGCTATCTGCCGGCTCCGTCCGCACCCGCCCAAGCGCCCGGCTGCGTGCGCGTGGCGGTGGTGGGCGCGCACCTTACCGGCATGCCGCTTAACGTGCAGCTCACCCGCCGTAACGCGGTGCTGGTGGAGCAAACCCTGACCGCCGACACGTACCGCCTGTACGCGCTGCCCGGCACCGTGCCGCCCAAACCCGGGCTGGCCAAGGCGGACAGCGGTCGGGCGATTATCGTCGAGCTCTGGGACATGCCCCTCGCACGCTTCGGCGAGTTCGTCGCCGAGATCCCCGCGCCGCTGGGGATCGGCAACCTGCTGCTGGCGGATGGGCGCAGCGTCAAAGGCTTCATCTGCGAGCCCTGGGCGCTGGCGGATGCCCTCGACATCACCGAGTTCGGTGGCTGGCGCGCCTTTATTGCGAGTCGCGGTTAAGCATGCGGGCCAAGACACGCCCCGACAGCCTGGCCGAGCAGATCTACGCGCAGCTCAAGGCGGACATTTTCGAGTTTCGCCTGCTGCCGGGTGATCGCTTCAGCGAGGGCGAGGTGGCCGAGCGCATGCGCGCCAGCCGCACGCCGGTGCGCCAAGCGCTGTATCGCCTGGAGAAGGAAGGTTACCTGGCGGTGTATTTTCGCAGTGGCTGGCAGGTGAAACCGTTTGATTTCGCCTATTTCGAAGAGCTTTACGACGTGCGCATCGTGTTGGAACTGGCCGCTGTCAGCCGCTTATGTGCGATGGACGAACCGAACCCGATGTTGCAAGCGCTGCAGGCCACCTGGCAGGTGCACGCGCGCGAGCGCCTGCAGGACGCCCAGGTTGTATCGGCGCTGGATGAACGTTTTCACTGCACCCTGGTGGAAGCCACCGGCAACCGCGAGATGGCGCGCATGCACTACGCGATCACGGAGCAGATCCGCATCATCCGGCGACTCGACTTTACCCAGGCGTCACGCATTGCGGCGACGTACGAAGAGCATGGGCAAATACTCGCGGCCATCGTGCAACGGCAGGGTGACCAGGCGCAGCAACTGCTGAAGCGGCATATCGAACTCAGCAAGCAGGCGGTGCGCGAGATCACGTTGCACAGGTTGCATATGGCCCGGCAGCCCGATCTCCCGAGCTAAGGTGGGCCTTTGTGGCGAGGGAGCTTGCTCCCGTCGGGCCGCGAAGTGGTCCCAAATCAAGCCAGCACGTTTTACCTGAAGGTTTGCGGTGACTGGGCTGGGGCTGTTTCGCAACCCAACGGGAGCAAGCTCCCTCGCCACAAGTTGACGGTGTTGAGCCGCGCCAGCACCGCCTCGGTGGCCCGCTGCATCGGCGCACGTAACTCACTGTCGATCAAGCCCTCCAGCGCCAGCGCGGCTTTCACCGGCGCCGGGTTGGGCTGCATGAACAGCGTGTTGATCAACGGCACCAACCCAAGGAAAGTGGCCCGCGCCTCAGCCAACTGGTTATCCCGTACCTGCTGCCACAGCGCCACAAACTGTTCGGTGCACACATGCGCCGACGCTGCAATCGCGCCGCTGGCGCCCAGGCACAGCGCATTGAAGATCTGCAGATCCTCGCCGCACAACACATCCGCCTCACCGCTGGCCAACACCGCCAGGGTATTGCCCAGGTTGCCGCCGCAGTCCTTGATCGCCACGATCCGCGGGTGCGCGACGATGTTCAGCAAGGTGGCCTGCTCGAAGGTCACGCCAGTGCGGTAGGGAATGTCGTAGAGAATGATCGGCACGCTGGACGCATCGGCCACCGTGCGAAAGAACGCTTCAAGGCCGGCCTGGGAAGGGCGGATGTAACTCGGTGCCGGTACCAGCAAACCCGCCAGCGGGCGCTTGAGGATCTCGGCCTGGAATTGCAGCAGCTCAATCTGGTTGTTGCCCGCCAGGCCCATCACCACGCGCTGGGCGGGCACCAGTCGCAATACCGCATCCAGCACGGCCAGTTGTTCCTGGCGGCTGAGCGATGCGGCTTCGCCGGTGGTGGTGCACACCATGATCCCGGCCACGTGCTTGGCCAGCAGATGGCTGACCAACCGGTGCAGGCCGGCAAAGTCGATGGCGCCATCCTGGAACGGCGTGACCACGGGAACCCAGATACCTTGAAACGATGACATGCACTTTCTCCTGATGATTGACCGCTTGAGTCACCGTCAGAAAGGCATGGGGAATTGTGCAAGGGGGAGGGAGTCCGCGCTCAATGTCCTGTCAGCTCATCTGACGGGACAGCGCGCCCCGGTCACATGAGCGACTGTTTCTTCGATTTGAGGGCGTGCGCAACGCAACCTTGCGCCTTGGCAATCAAGCCAATGACGGAGCGGTTAACGACTGAGGTTGCGGACATAAACTGACACACCCTGAATGAGGCCTCCATCTTCAGGGGATGTCAGTAAATGTGTCAAGCGCGTTGCAGGTGTTCACGCACAAATGCGCGGATTTCTGCGGCAAGCTCTGCCTCTTCCGGCGCGCCCATGAAACCGCCATGGGGCATCGCTTCGAACACATGCAGCTGCGCCGGCTCCCGCGCCTGGCGCAAGGCCCGGTGCAGGCCGGTCAGCCCTTTATCGCGGCTTCTATCGCCGCAATGTCGATCTTGGTCATGGTCATCATCGCGTCGAATGCACGCTTGGCGATGGCCGGATCAGCGTGCGCCACCGCGTCCGTCAACACCCGAGGCGTGATCTGCCACGACACCCCCCACTTGTCCTTGCACCAACCGCAGGCGCTGGCCTGGCCGCCGTTGTCGATAATAGCGTTCCAGTAGCGATCGGTTTCGGCCTGGTCATCGGTAGCGACCTGGAAGGAAAACGCTTCGGTGTGGGGGAATATCGGACCGCCATTCAGGCCGATACACGGGATGCCCAAGACGCTGAACTCGACGGTCAATACGTCGCCCTTTTTACCCGACGGGTAATCCCCCGGTGCCAGGCGCACGGCTTTCACGGCGCTGTCCGGGAAGGTCTTGGCGTAGAAGTTGGCCGCCTCCTCGGCGGTGCCGTTGTACCAGAGGCAGAGCGTGGTTTTGCTGGTCATGATGGCTCTCCACGTGAGAATGGGTGCGTGAAGTTTAGACGGCCAGCTGCTGTTCGATAGCCGCCTTGGCGTTGTAGCTCACGTCCGGGTGGACGAAGTCGCCCAATCGGTTCCAATCCTGTTGGTTGAGGCAGTCGATGTAGCCGAGGTACAGGTCGGAGAGTTCGTTGCGGGTGATGTTTTTCCCTCAAGCCCTGCGCGCGGTCAACAACACCGTCGCCGCCGCCGATAACAATCCCGCGCAGCAGCGATTGAATAGGCGTTTGCCACGCGGCTCGGCAAACCAGCGACGCATGTGCAGGCCCATGTAGGCATAGGCGCTGATGGCGATCCATTCCAACACCAGGAACATCGCGCCCAGCAGGGCGAACTGCGGGGTGACAGGTTGGCCGGGGACCACGAATTGCGGGAGGAACGCGGTGAATATCAGGATGGCCTTGGGGTTGCCCGCCGCCACCAGAAACTCCTGCCGCGCCAGTGCCCACACGCTCACCTTGGCGGTTACCGACTCCACCTCCGCCTGGGGATTCGCGCGCCACAGCTGAACCGCCAGATACAACAGATACGCCGCGCCCAGGATCTTGATCGCGTAGAACAGCAGTTCCGAGGTTTGCAACACCACCGCCAACCCCGCAGAGGCGAGGGCGATCATGCCGGCGAAGGCCAGCAGGCGGCCGATACCGGCGATGCAGGAGGTGCGGTAGCCATAGCGGGTGGAGTTGCTCACGGACAACAGGTTGTTCGGACCGGGCGCCATGTTCAGGGCGAAGCAGGCGGGGATGAAGAGGGCGAGGGTGGCGAGGTCCATGGCGGCTCCGGGTTTGGACGGGCGGGAGCGTCGAGGATAAGGGGAGTGGGGGTGGTTGGACAATGCGCGTGCGGGATCTAAAAAATGCGAGAGTGTCAGCCCGCCAATTACTTTGTGCAGCAGCGCGGGATTTATTTGAAGAAGAAGGCTCGCACCTCCTAGAGCCCCGGCCAACCCCAGTGCCGCAGCCGGAACGGCCAACGCATAATCGACCTTTCCCTGATTATGGAAGTGCCGCAGTCCGGCAACCATGGTGCCTACCGAGGCCAGGCGTGCTGTGGCGATCGACGACTGAAGTGGAATCCCCAGCCAGATCTTCACTGGGACAGTTAAAAACACACTTCGACCCAAAGGCCTTGGATTTTTATACGTTCTGTGGCGCGACTGCACCGTCCCCAACGTAGAGGACCCCACGAAGAACCTTTAAAGAGCGTTGACTGCGCTGCCTGCAATTAGCAGGCGATGTTCAATGCACAGGCAAGCCAACGATGTCGAGAATGTCACTGAATTTTATGAGGTTAATGGCTTTGCAATTGTCGGGCAGAGATCCATAGCCCCAGCTGGCAAAGGCAAATGGAATTCCATACGCACGGGCGGCTTCAAAATCGTTCCAGTTGTCTCCGATCATTATCTTGGAAAGCTTTTCATAATCGGCCAACGCCACCACTGCACTTAGGTGTCTAGGGTCAGGCTTCTTAAAGGACACGCTATCCCCACCACAAACCACATCCATAAATCTCAACAGGTCGGTTTGCTTGAGAATATCGATGGCAATCAATTCGTTTTTATTCGTACAAACCGATATTTTCCATCCCGCGTCTCGCAACGCGCTGAGGGTTTCAATTACCCCATCATAGGGTTTTGTCATCAGGTGGTCGGTCTGTTCGTAGCGCGAGATGAAGGTATCGATCGCTGCTTCCATATCATTCACGCCCCGCAAGCAGAACGCCCGCCTGGCAAATGAACGCATTCCGTCGCCGAGGAATAATGAAGTTGTTGCGACCAAAATTGGCTCAAGATTCCGCTCGATAAGAATAGTGTTCAGTTGCGCTGTCATGTCGCCCGCAGAGTCGATGAGAGTGCCATCAAGGTCAAAAATGATTGCGTCAGTCCCAATCGAGTGAGTCATTTTCAGGCCATTTATCGACATATATTTTTACTCATGTTTTGCAGGGTTGTGGCTAGATTGCAGGGCTTTGGCTATGGCTTTTTTTGCTACGCATCAGCACATACACCGCAGCGGATGCGAGTAGCGAGATCAGAAGGCGTTTATTTGAATGCCGCTAGCCCGGCCTGAGCGATCTCTTCATCGTGCTGGGGTGTGTCCGCAGATACGCCTACAGCCCCAACGGTGTACCCGTTGACGACGATCGGAAAACCGCCCCGCATCAGCACGAAGCCCTGGGCGGTGATGGCGGCAGGTCGGGTGCCGTTGATAGCATCTTCTAATGCTCCGCTGGGACGGCGGAATAGAGCGGCTGTGCGTGCTTTTCCGGGGGCCAGTTCAACGCCTGCTGGCACAGCGGCGTTGTCCATGCGAGCCAGGAGAATGGGCAGACCAGCACTATCGACAACGGAGATCACGCACGGCCACCCGGCCGTTTGCGCCTTCGTTTGCGCTGCTGTGAGGATCTGTTGAGCGGCGGCAAGTGTCAGAACTGGCTGGTTGGGCAAATCTAATGCTGCGGCTGCTGGCAAGGAAACAAGTGCGAGGGATCCAGCAAAGCCAACAGCGACTGCGATGTGGGGGAGACGGAACATGGTGAACTCCTAGGAAGACGAGTCCAATGATTGAAACAGGGGAGACAATTCAGAACAATAAAGCCTACTGGCTATATAATTCAGAAAAACTGAATATGGGAGTCAAGTGACATGGACATTCGCCATCTTCGCTCCTTCGTCACAGTTGCGGAAAATCTACATTTTTCACGCTCAGCTGAGCAACTGGGCGTTTCTGCCCCAACGCTCACTGCGCAGATCCAGGAAGTCGAGAGCTTGTTAGAAGCCAGGCTTTTTAATAGAACAAAGCGGTCTGTCGCTTTGACGCCGGCTGGGGAAGCGTTTCTGACAGAAGCCCGCTCAACCCTTGAACAATTTGAGAGAGCTATTAACGTGGGCCAACGTGCAGGCCGAGGCCAGGTTGGCCGAGTGGAAATCGGCTACGTGGGTTCAGCCGCCTTTTTCGGGGTACTCCAAGACCAAGTCCAGCGCTTTCGCAATCAGTGGCCAGACGTCATGGTGAACACCAAGGAATTCCCTACCGAACAGCTCACGGCACTCCTTGAGGATGGGCGGATTGATGTAGCCTTTGTACGCATGCCCGTGCATCTACCTGATGCAATCTCCAGCCGTATTTTGGCGCGAGACCGCTTCTGCCTGGCGTTGCCAGCTGACCATATCCTGGCGAAAACAGATGATGACATTCGCCCAAGCGCGCTTGCGAGCGAGTTGTTTGTGCTACCTGAACAAGCGTCAGGGTTGCGTGAGGTGGCCAAGCGCGGGAGATTCGATCCATACATTGGTTCGGTTCCCGGAAGTCTGGTCGCAGTACTGACACAAGTGGGACTGGGCGTGGGTATAGCGGTCATTCCCAGCGTTCTGATTCAAACTATCCAAATGCCGAATGTTGTCTTTAGGGCGATAGCTGGGCCTCCCATTTTTTCAGAGGTGGGGGCTTTGTTTCGCCGCCATGAGAGGCTGCCGATTGTGTGCAACCTCATTAGCCAGATACTTGAGACCGATGAACGCTTGTAAATGGGCGATCCATCTGCGGGCTGCACGGAAAGAAATGCTGTGAGGGAAGTTTTACCGTGACCTGTATGGCGAGCAATAGACCTTTTCAGTGCTCCGACCACGAGATGGGTACTGGCATCAGCGAATGCTGCGGCAGTTTCTGGCCCAGAGTGTGTAAAAACGCTTCGTCAAAATTGAAGTGCGAGCCTCACGCCCGCTAGGGCTGATGATCAGAACAGCCCACCCAAGGAAATCGTCGCGCCGCCCCCAGCCTGCAGCCCAACGTTAAGGCCTGCGGCGACGATCACGCCTTTGGCCGAGCGCAGCAGGCGCGTCGTGCTGTCGTGGGGCAGGAGCAGGTTGCCCATAGGCGTCAGTGTGGCGGCGACCATGGCCAGCAGCTTGGGGTCCAGACCGAACAGCATGGCCGAGCCGCTGGCCCCGCCGACCAGGCCCACGCCCGCTTCAATGAACACACAAGCGCCTTGGAAGTCCTCCCGGGTCAGACCGCGGGCAGCGATCGAGTCTGCAACCAGCACTTGGCCAAACGCCGGAAAGTCTTCGCTTGCGCCAGCGGCCCCGACGCTCTTGCCGCGCACGTGCAAGTTGACCTTGCCGAACCGTGGCAGGCGCGCGCCGATGCCCATGCCGACCCCGACCGAGCCATAACGAAACTGCTGGTCGACTCCCTTGGGGTCGGTCAGTGTCAATGCACCGCCAGCGGCGGCCGCGAATACTACGGTCAAGCCGCCGCTGCTGGCTGTCTTGTAGCGCCAGTCACTGACAGTGACAGGTAATGGGATTTGCATTTGAATATCCTTATAGGTGCCGCGCCATCTGGCGCCGACGAATCCACGCGGCCACATGGTAGCCGCCGCCTGCGATAAACACGATTGCGAACAGGCCCGTCAGTAGGCTCGCGCCCCATAGCGCACCACGGTCTTCAATGATTGCGGTACTGGAGGGTGCATCGGCGCGATAAAACACCGTCACTGAGTCGTCCACCGCGTAGCCGAATATAAACCCGCTCTCGGGGTAGCTGACCGCCTTGCCTGCGGCGTCGGTAAAATCAATTTGTGGGTGGCTGCCGCCCGCGTTCAGGGCGCTGACATGCCCTTCGGCGCGTTGCGCCTGGGCCAGAAAGCTCAGCCGGTCTTCGACCAGCCATAGGGTGAGGTAGAGCAGGCACAGGCCCAGCGGGATGAATATCAGCGCACGGGGCAGATCGCCGCGCCCGGGAGAGGGTGTCGTGGTCATGGCAGGTCCCTTGCATCATGCATAAACGGCGGCTATTACAATCAACCGGTGGGACGCTGTCAATCGGCCGGGCAAGAACTGCGCCTGATCCCGTCCAGCGTTCATACGCCGTGCCTAACATCTTGATCCGGCAGAACAACAACGCTGACATTTGCAGCAAACCCGCCAGCCACGCGCAGGCGAGGAATATCATGCTGGTGAAGGCCAGTAGGCGTCAGACAGCTCGCAAAACTACTGATCGTCTGAATAATTGAGCTGATTAGCAGTGATTGTTTTCCGAGTCGCTTCGACTTCGCCAGAGGCAGCCTACATATCCACGGCGATTTTACGCATGGTATGCATCGGAAGATCAAGGCAAGGGTGCAGGGGTCACGGTGTACCAGCCCGACGGTGTTTTGGCACACACCTGCGGTCTCAGCGGTGTTTCTACGGTTGTGTCGGCCTGGGTGGAGAGTTGGCGAACGGCAATCACGCAGCCGGCCTTGAACGTGCTGATTTTCATCATTTGAAGTTCCATTTCATAGTCTTTACCGGGCTCGGGGATGAGCGTGACAGGCGCGGGAAAGCAGGAAAGTTGCGATCCCCCCATGGCGAACCCTGCAATAAACGGTTTACCGGCCGGGATGACATGTTCGTCAAACACCTTGGGCGATTGATTGATCGCTTTGCTCGCCTTGCTGGCAGGCATGCCAATCACGCTGTTCTGGCGGTCTGTCGCCCGGAAAGGGTAGAGCCCTGCAGAGTCGACATGGGCTGTTTGCCATCCGGCCTCTTCAGACGTTTTGGTCAGCAGCGTCTCGTTGTATAACTTCTCGCAGGTCTGGCCACTGATGAAGCCCGCGTGGGTGGTGTCACCCGTGATCAGGCGGACACGAGCCGTATTGGCCGGGTCATATTGGCTGATTTGTGCTTCGTTGCGAACGTCGGTTTTGGTGGTTGCGCAGCCGATCAGTGTCAAGCTGACGGCCAGCGGAAAAAGTAAACGCATGGGTAACCTTCATATCCTGTGAGGGTCGGTGGCCGTAACCATACTATGGCGGGGATATGTTCGCCCACTTGCGATACACGCGGGAAGGGACAGGGAGGGGGATGTTCATGGCGGCTACGGCGCGCGCGGGGCTGTACATTGACGTAGCATCGCCGCATAACATTCAGCCTGGGATGTTATCTGGAATGAAAATTGGCCCACTGGACGGGATGAAATTTGCCTATCACATCACCAGCTCACACGTTGCGTGCACTGTCTGAGCTCGACTACTACCACATCAGGTCGGTTCAGCTCCCCGTTGGAATCACCATGCTTGACGCGTGGAACATCACAACGGCTGAGCCGGGACTGGCCATGCGGCTGGCTTTCCGAATAAGGGACGCCATTTCTTCGTTATTCGGCGTGAGGCGAATCGGCGGGTTCTCCGGCGTTGCGCGAAAAACAGTGCACGCAGGCGAACACCTGGATTTCTTTCTAGTGGAGCACAGCGCCTCCGATATCCTGGTTCTTACAGAGCGTGACAGGCACCTGGATGTCATGATCTGCCTTTCGATAACAGATCGGGTGCTCACCATCACATCATCGGTCATCACGCATAACCTCTATGGGCGCATCTACATGTTACCGGTAGGGCTTGCCCATAAAGTGATCGTCAGTAGTCATCTGCGGCGACTGAAAAGAAGCCTTGAAAGGCAGTAGAGGAGGGGCATTCCGGCTGCATTTCATCGATCAGCATAGCTCTCCAGCCCATGCACGAGTCCGTCAGCATCCATCCTGTCGCCCACTGACAGGCGCATGCACTGCCATCAACTCCGCCACCCACTCGATAAACACGCGCAACTTGAGGCTGATATGCCGGTTTGGCGGAAAGGCCACGTAAAGCGGCATCGGATCAAGGTCCCAGTCCTCGAACAACGGCACTAATTCGCCCCGCGCCTCGAAGGCCTTCGACATGTAGGTGGGCAGCCACAGCACCCCAAGACCGGCCAGGCCGGCGGCGAGGTAGGCGTTGCCGTCGTCGACCGCCAGGGCGTAGCGGCCCTTGATCTGCAGGCTTTCAAGCTGCTTGCGCATGGTATAGGGCACGGGTTTGCCGGTGCGGGCCCATAGGAAGCCGACGATACGATGATTCGAGTCTTCCAGTTCCTGCGGATGCGCGGGCGGGCCCACGCGTGCCAGGTAGCTCGGCGCGGCGAAGACACCGAGCGGCAGGTCGCCTACCCGGCGGGCCATCAGCGACTGGTCGATGAGTTCGCCGCCGCGCACCACGCAATCGACGTTCTCATCGATCATGTCGACGATACGGTCGCTGACACCCATGTCGATCTGGATGTCCGGGTACCGGGCGTAAAACGCAGGCAATGCCGGCACCAGGATCATGCTCGCCAGCGGGCTTGGCACATCCACGCGCAAGCGCCCCCTGGGCAGCGTGGCCGCGCCGGACAGGCTGGTCTCGGCGTCGTCCATGTCGGCCAGCAGTTGCAGCACGAGCTCGTAATACACGGCTCCGTCGGCCGTGACGTTGACTTTGCGCGTGGTGCGGTTAAGCAATTTGACCCGCAGGCGTGCCTCCAACTGCTGCACCAGTTGCGTCACGGTGGTCTTGCTCATGTGCAGGGTTTCGGCGGCCTTGGTGAAGCTGCCGGCTTCCACCACACGAGCAAATGCCTGCATTGCATCAAAACGGTCCATGACGGCCTCGGCGATCAATTGTTTGGGTTTCACAAACAGTGCTGGCTAAGGTTGCTGGTTTATCGCCCTGGCACAAGCCCTTAGAGTCTGCCCATCGTTAATTGCGGGTCAGTTTCGACCCTTTGCCGGAGGCATCCATGACGTCGCGTGATGTGGTTTTTCCGCCTGGCCGCCAGGCGCTGTATGAGCGCAATCGCTATTCGCCGGCCATCAAGTCCAATGGCTTTTTATTCGTCTCAGGACAGGTCGGCAGCCATGAAGACGGCTCGCCCGAACCCGATCTGGAGGATCAGGTGCGCCTGGCGTTCAGCAACCTGAATGCGATCCTAAGCACTGCCGGGTGCACCTTCGACGATGTGATTGACGTGACGGTGTTTATCGTTGATCCCGAGTCCAGGTTCGAGACGATCTGGAAGGTGGTGCCGGAGTTCTGGGGCGAGGCGCCACACCCGACGCTGACTGGCGTAGGGGTTACGTGGCTGTATGGGTACCAGTTCGAGATCAAGGTGATTGCCAAGCTTCCAGCCCCGGGGCCAGCGATCACTTAAGGGGGCGACGAGGCACATACACCTCAGCAAGTACGGCTAGGCGCAGGCATGTCGGTATAGTCGATCCTATCGTCCAACGCATACCCCGGAGCTTCCAACCCGTGTCTGACTTGCCAGGCAACGCCGCCTACACAAAGCGCTTCGACGCTGTACTCGCCTATATCGACGCGAATCTTGAAGGTGACTTGTCGGTGAAGACGCTGAGCCAAGTGGCGCATTTTTCGGCGTTTCACTTCCATCGGCAATTCACCGCGTTCGTGGGCATGCCTGTTGCGCGCTATGTGCAATTGATGCGTCTACGACGCGCGGCGCATGGCTTGTCTTCCCGCGCTGATTATTCGGTGCTGGAGGCGGCGTTGGGCGCCGGCTTCGAAAGCCCCGAAGCCTTTTCCAGGGCGTTCAGGCGCGCGTTCGGCATGGCGCCGAGTGCATTCAGCAAGCGACCGAACTGGCAGCTCTGGCGTGCGGTGTTCAGCGTCCCTCATTTTTCCAGGAGCATCATCATGCAGGTAAGAATTGTGGAGTTTCACGCAGTCACGGTGGCGGCATTCGAGCACTGCGGCGACCCTGGGCTCGTGAATGAAAGCGTGCAGACATTCATCGCGTGGCGCATGCACAGCGGACAGTCGCCGGTGGCTTCAAGTCGCAGCTTTGGTATTCCTTTCGGCAATCCTGATACCACCCCGGCCGAGGCGTTCCGGTTTGCCATTTGCGGCGAAATTCAAGAGGCGCTGGCAGCGAATAAGTTCGGCGTCACTGAACGCGTCATCCCGGGCGGGCGCTGTGTGGTGGTGCGTCACGTGGGTTCACCGGATCACATCGCAGAGTCGATCTATCCGATCTACCGAGACTGGCTGCCTGGCAGCGGCGAGGAGCTTCGAGACCAGCCCTTGTTTTTCGAGTACCTGAGCATTTCTCCCGAGACACCGCAGGATCAATGGCAGACCGATATTTATGTGCCGTTGCAGTAGCGGGGCTCGCCAGCTTGTGGGAGCGCAACTGCGCTTCCACACCTGGCGTTGTGGCCAACCTACGGTTGCGCCGTCCACACCGCCAGTTCATAACCGTCCGGATCAATGAAGTGAAACCTGCTGCCACCGGGGAACGAAAAGGTCTCGCGGCTGATCACGGCGCCGACGGATTTGAGCCGCTGCTGCGTGCCTTCAAGATCATCCGCATACAGGATCACCAGCGGGCCACCCGGTCGAACGGGCTCCCCGGTAGTGAACCCGCCGGTCAGCCTGCCATCGCTGAACTCGGTGTAGGTGGGGCCGTAATCGACGAATGCCCAGCCGAAAACGGCGCCGTAAAAGGCTTTGCTGCGGGCGATGTCGCCTACGTTGAACTCGATATTGTCGATCTGTCGGTCTTGACCGCGAACGCTCATGGTTGCCTCCTTGGCGGATGGTTGAGGCGCGAGTGTAGCGGTTTACGCTCAGGACTGGGTTACCATGGCGCCGCGAAATTCCCGCCGAACCCTCTGGCCACTTATGTCCTCCAACGCGCTGTACACCGACCTGTCCATCTACTACGACCTGATGTGCGCCGACATTGACTACCGCGCGCAGAGCCACGGCGTACGCCGCCTGCACCAACTGTTCGGTAACAGCGGGCACCGCCACCTCGACCTTGCCTGCGGCACCGGGCCCCATGTGCGCCACTTCCTCGACTTCGGCTACCACAGCGCCGGCCTGGACATCAGCCAACCGATGCTGGACCTCGCCCAACTGCGCTGCCCCGAAGCACAGTTCAGCCGCCAGGACATGGCCGGTTTCCAGGTGGACGAACCGCAAGACCTGATCACCTGCTTCCTGTACTCAACCCATTACAACCCCGATCTGGCCCAACTGCGTGCCTGCCTCGCCAGCGTGCACGGCGCACTCGCAGAAAACGGCGTGTTCTGCTTCAACGCGGTGGACAAACTGCACATCGACAACCGCTTGCTCGTACGCCATAGCGTCGACTTTGAAGGCAGCCACTTCACCTTCGGCTCCGGCTGGCATTACAGCGGAGAAGGGCAGCAGCAGGCGCTGCGCCTGAGCATCGAGAAGACCACGGCGGGGGTGACGGAGGCCTGGCAGGATGAGCACACGATGGTGGCGCTGAGTTTCACTGAATTGCAGGCGCTGTTACAGCCGTACTTCGAGGTGCAGGTGTTTGAGCATGACTATGAGCGGATCACGCCTTGGGAAGGCGTGACCGGGAATGCGTTGTTTGTGTGTGTGAAGCGTTAATAACCGGCCAGCGCGCGTTCAGCTGATTTGACCGCGCTTCTTCTGAGGGTGAAACCTGGGTCCGCACGCGTGCAGCACGCATACCGGCGGCTATTGCAAAGCACGCCAGCGCTTGCCGGTTGAAATGGTCTCCAGCTTGATTCGACGCAGCCCCTAGAGCTGAAAGCGCGAGATGTTCTCTCGCAATGTCACGCTGGTGCGTGCCAATCCTTCGCTTTCCTGCTGAGCGCTGCGGAAGGCTGCAGCGGATTGCTCGGCGCTTTCGCTGACGGTCACGATGCCCCGGCTGATCTGCTCGGCAACGGTACTCTGCTGCTCGGCGGCAGCGGCGATTTGGTGGTTCATGCCGTTGATCCGCTCGATCATGGTTACGATCGTGCTTACCGCGTCACCGGCCTCGGAAACGCCGGACACCGACTGCGCGCTGGAGCGCTTGCAGCGTTGCATATGCTGCGAGGTCTCGTCGGCAATTTTCTGCAGACTGGCGATCAGCCCCTCAATCTCTGAGGTGGCCTTCTGGGTACGCTGTGCCAGGCTGCGCACCTCGTCGGCTACCACCGCGAAGCCGCGTCCGGCCTCGCCAGCACGGGCAGCTTCGATGGCTGCATTGAGGGCCAGCAGGTTGGTCTGGTCGGCCACCGACTTGATCACTTCAAGCACGCCGCCGATATTGCCGGTTTCATTCTTCAGCCGGCCCATGGCCATGTTGGACTGTTCGATTGTCTCGGCCAGCTCGCCGATCATGTTGACGGCATCTTTGGCCTTCTGCTGGCTGTACAGGGCCGCACTATCGGCCTCGCTGGCGGCACTGGCGGCGGATTCGGCATTGCGCGCGACATCCTGCACGGTGGCGGCCATTTGGTGAACGGCGGTGACGATCTGCTCGACCTCGCACTGTGCCATGGCCACGCTTTCGGCGTTTCTCAGGCTCGATTGGCTAAGCTCCTGGCTGGATTCGGCCACGCTCTGTGAGGACCGGTTTATGCCCTTGGCCATGTCCCGCAGGTTCTCCTGCATGCTCAGCAGGGCGGCCATGATGCTGGCTTGTGGTGGCTCAAACGTGTGCTCGCTAGCGCGCAAATCGCCCTGGGCAACCCGTTGGGCAAGCTGGTTAAGTTCACTCGGTTCGGCACCCAGCGCGCGCAGCAGGTTGCGGCTGATGACGTAGCCCAGTACCGCTGCTAGTAAGACGGCCAGCGCAGTAATGGCGAGCAGCAGGTTGCGTTGTGACAGATAGTTTGCGTCATTTTCGCTGACCTGCAGGTCTGCCTTCTGGTTGGTGTAGCGCAGGTATTCGCCAATTGCCTGGGTCAGCTCGGCCAGTAATGGTGTGCACTGCTCGCTGACCATGCGCAGGGCCTCGTCGTTTTCACCCTTGAACAGGTGCTCGGCAATGGTGTGCGCTACCGGTTTGTAGCGGCTCTCGACCTGCTCGATGGTTGAGAACAGTTCACGTGCTTTGGGCGACACATCACCATGGTTATCAATTGCCTGGCGTAGCGCGGCGAGGCTGCTGGCCACCATTTGTTCGTTGACGGCAATCGCGCCCCGCTGCTGTCCTCTCGCGGTGACATTGCTATTCAAGGCGATGTTACGCAGGGCAATGGCACGCTGGGCGGCGGCGTCGTTCAGTGTGTTGGCCAGGCGGGTACGTGCATCAACGCCATTAACGTAGAGAAAAAAGTCCTTATTGCTGTTAGCCAGGGCGTACAGCGAGATAGCGGCGATCAGCAACATAAACGCGAGCAGGCTGGCATAGCCGGCATAGAGACTGGTACGTGTCGAGAGCCGGGGAGTGTGCGATGGCATGATGTACCTGCGTAATGGGAGGAGCAATTAGGGGCACCTGCAAGGGTATGTATTCGCCCTTGGTCCGCATCCTGCGCAGGTATTCTTTTGTTCGACGCAACGAGTAGCGGCGTTATTTCCTAGCTGGCTTAAACTTGTACAAATTATTATTCATGTACAAGTCTTGTACAACTATATTGGGATGATGTCGTCATGACATCATTCAATCCCGATGAACGGTCAGTAACCACCGGTTTCTGGCAGGCGCGAGAAATAGAGGCCTGGCTATCGGGCTGACTACTGTTGGCGGCGATACAGCCCAAGGCCATCTTTGGGCCGATAGAATCCTGTGAGTGCTGTAGAAATGCGTAGCGCTATTTCTGTACAGGTATTTTGTAGGGGGGCGAGCTAGGGCGCGCTCGTTGTGAGCATGCGCTGCGACAGGGGCTGTTGCCGTTTCATCGCGAGCCGCGTTGCTGCGAGAAATGGCTCCCGGTTATGGGGGGCGAGTTCATTCTCGGATCTCCATGCGAGATGGCTGGGCGGGTTGGCCCAACGTGCGGCGAGGGGGTTATGCGAATGGCGAGCGATGGCGTTGACAGCCCCACTTGCGGGACATTCATGCCGGCTGGCCGAGCATGAGAGGGACTAACGGATTGATCGACATGAACGTCTGATTGGTCGATTTTGCCAGCTTATCAACCGCCAGTTATCTCCGGCGTTAATGTCTGCTTTTGGCCGCTCTCTGTCAGTCGCGCGAGACAGAAAGCGACCCAATATAGATAGTCCATGTTGAACGCAATAAACTGTCGGGATGAATTACTCCCCGGATTGCAAGCGCTCGATAGCTTCGAGAAGCTGGCCGTCGAAGTACTCGGTTTCATCTCGTTCCTGGTCTTTCATGCGGCGCTTCGCCTCAATCAGCAAGTGTTTCGTCGCGATGTTCTGATTCAAAAAAGTAGCGACCATAAGATCATTCAAACTCTCTAGAGGTGTGTCCCATGCCTCCCTGCAACGCTGAATGAGTCCTGTGGGGGTATCCCCACTCCATGGACCTAAAATATCCGAAACTGCCAGGGTGGAGGTCATGAGCCTGCCTTTGAGAGAAGTGGAAAGGCTGATAATTTCGCACGCTCGGGAGATTGATGAATAGCGAAATCGAATGCCCGCTTCTGGCCGATCGCTGCCTTTCGCGAAGAGCAGCTTAGGGTCGATTTTAGCCGGTCACAGAAGACAGAAATTGGCTATCAGCGACATTACCCTGTCGATCTTTTAGCTTGCTGAAACGTTTCATCACGTTTATAAAAATGGCACAACTCCAAGAAAGGCTGCCGCCATGACCCCGCTCAAACTTTTTGTTGCCATCAGCGCACTGTCCGCTGCCTCCCATGCCATGGCCTGGGATTACGTTCTGCTCGACACTGACAAAGCCGCCCAGAGCTGGCGGATCACCAGTCAGCAACTCGGAATAAAAACCGACAAACCCTTCAGCGTTACCTTGCGTACCTTGCACGGCGGTCGGCAGGAGGGCGTCAGTATCGTCGACATCGATAATGGCACGATGAAACTCTCGGTAGTGCCGACTCGCGGAATGAACGTCTTGCAGGCCTCGGTTGGCAATGTACGCATGGGCTGGGATTCGCCGGTCAAGGAAGTGGTCAATCCGTCTTTCATCGAACTCAATGGCCGCGGTGGTCTGGGCTGGTTGGAAGGTTTCAATGAGCTGGTCACCCGCTGTGGATACGAATGGGTCGGCCACCCAGGCGTCGACAACGGCGAACTGCTGACCCTGCACGGTCGGGCCGCCAACATTCCTGCGAATAAAGTCACGCTGCATATCGATGAAAAACCACCGTACGCCATCACTCTGCGCGGCGAGCTGAAAGAGCAGGCGTTCAAGAAGGTCGACTTCTCGGTCGCGACCGAACTGGTCACCGAACCCGGAAGCGTGGTGTTCGCCCTCAACGACACCCTGACCAACAACGGCGACTATCCGAAGGAATACCAGGCGCTGTATCACAGCAACTTCAGCACCCCATTCCTGGAGCAGGGCGCTCGTTTCGCCGCGCCGGTGAAACAGGTGTCGCCGTTCAACGACAAGGCCAAGGACGATCTCCCCGACTGGCAAACCTACCGTGCACCGACCAGGGACTACGACGAAACGGTGTACAACGTGGTGCCGTATGCCGATGCCAAGGGCGATACGTTGACCGTGTTGCATAACAAGGCCGGCAGCCTGGGCGTTTCGGTCGGCTTCAATACCCAGACACTGCCCGTGTTTTCCCTGTGGAAAAACACCGACACCCAAGGTCAGGGCTATGTCACGGGGCTGGAGCCGGGGACAAGCTTTTCCTACAACCGCCGTTATCAGCGGCCACTGAATCTGGTACCGACAATTGGGCCCAAGGAACACAAGCAGTTCCGCATCAGCTATAGCTTGTTGGCGGATAAGGCGGCGGTGGATAGAGCCTTGAAGGAGGTTAGCGAGATTCAGGATGGGCGGGAGACTGAGGTGCGGCAGACGCCGTTGGTTGATCTTACCAAGGGGTGACACGGGCTGGAGCATTGTCGGCCGATATTGCAGCCCCTGGGCCATGTGTTCGCGTCTGATCCCGTCAGCTCGTTCAAGGTCCACCACCGAGCGCGCGACCTTGAGTGGCGATGGGTCGCTCGCAACGATTCGGTCACTGTCCGCGGTTGGCCGATAGCAACCCTTCAAAAATAACGGACTTTCACCGAAAGCAGCCCCTCCATCCCCCTCACTGATGAAACCTTCTCCCCAACGCATCCAACCGCACCGCAATCGGCGGCAACTGCTCGCTGCTCCTGGCCAACATCTCCACATCCTCTGCCGTGCTCTGCGCAATGCTCTGCACCGACTGCAAGCGTCCGACAATCTCCAGGTTCGCTGAAGTCTGTTCCCGCGTGGTGATCACAATCCGCCCATTCAGCGCATCGATCTGGCTGATGTCATTGCCCACCGCCCGTAGCATTTCCACCGCGAGTTGGCTGTCTTCCACGCAGCGTTCCACGCCCTGGCGGCTGTCGTGCATGGCTTCCACGGCCTGGCGGCTGCCTTGCTGCAGGCCCTCGATGATGGTTTTGATTTCCTGGGTGGAGACGGCGGTGCGTTGCGCCAGGCTGCGTACTTCGTCGGCGACGACGGCGAAGCCGCGGCCTTGTTCGCCGGCGCGGGCGGCTTCGATGGCGGCGTTGAGGGCGAGGAGGTTGGTCTGGTTGGCGATGCTGCTGATGACTTCCAGTACCGAGCCGATTTGTTCGGCCTTAACGGCCAGGCCTTGGACGGTGTGGTTGGTGCCTTCCAGGCGGGTGGCCAGTTGGGTGATTTCGTGTTGGGCGCGGCCGACGCTTTCCTGGCCGCGCAGGATTTGTTGGCTGGCGACGCCCGCGTGTTCAACCGCTTCTTCGACGTGCACCGTAATGTGGCCCATGGCGTCTTCCATGCGCTGCATGGAGTCGGTCATTTGCGCGATTTCGACTAGTTGGTGGCGCGCGCCTTTTTCCAGGGTGCCGCTGGCGTGGGCCAGTTCCTGGCCGAGTTGGCCGAGGCCGTGGGAGTCGCGGGCGACGCCGTCGATAAGGTGGGTGATCTGTTGCAGGAAATGGTCGAAGCGCTTGGCGAGGGATACGTGCACCTTGCCTTCGCCTTTGGCGCTATCCACGGTGAATTGGGTGGTGACGGCGAGCATTTTTTCCAGCATTTCCTCGCTCTCCACCGCTTCGGCCTGGCTGTTTACCGCGAGGTAGAGCAGGGCGATGGTTTCCATCACCACGTAGAAGGCGTGGACGAACACCATGGTCCAACCGCCGTGATGCGCCATCACAAACACCGGGAAGCCTTGATGCTGCAATGCATGGAACACCACGTGGTGTACTGCAATCGTCAGTGCGGCCACCAGGATCGGCAGCCAGTCTCGATAGAACGTCAGTACCGCCAGCAGCGCGAAAATCCCGAAGTGCGCTTCGATCACGCCCTGGGCCTGGTTGATGTGCAGCGCCGCCATGACCATCAAGCCTGCGCCCAGTGCGCAACGCATCACCCGAGTGCCGCCGATGACGCGGTAGAGCGCGGTGAGCACGGCGCTTGTGCCTGCCCCCACGACAATCGCCTGGATCAGGGTGTCGTGCCAGAACGCCAGGCCGACGGAGAACAGGAACATCAGCCATATCAACGCCAGCATGATGCGGTCGGCCTTGCGGTAGTGCTCCAGGAAACGTGCGCGTGCGGGCATTCACTCTTACTCCATGTGGTCTGGCAAGGATCAAAGCATGCGGCGTGCCACTACGGCCCGCTGGTACAGAGCAAAGCAGGTATCAGGCACTTTGCAGGTGCAGGGAAACCAAAAAGCTTATCGGCATGGGGGGAGGGGACTTTAAGTGCGAACGCGTTCAGAGGGGGCAGACGACATTCCTGGTGGCAAGCGGGGGGGGAATGTGGGAGGGGGCTTGCTCCCGATAGCGGTAGCACAGTCACAGCATCATTGACTGACCCAACGCTATCGGGAGCAAGCCCCTCCCACATTAGGACCCCCGTTCGCCAGGTGGATCAGAAGCTGTACTTGGCAGTCAGCATCATATTGCGTGGAGTGCCGTAGGCGTCGCCACCGTAGCTCGCGGAGTTGGCGATGGTGGAGTAATAGCGGCGGTCGAAGATGTTGTTGGCGTTGAGCTGCAGGTCCAGGTGGTCGTTGACCTTGTAGCCGGCCATCAGGTCGGTGACGGCGTAGGCGCCCTGCTGTAGGCGATAGGTGCTGCCATCAGTCAGTTTGACGTCGTTGTACATGCGGCTCTGCCAGGAGATGTTGCCACCCACGCGCAGTTTCTCCAGCGGGCCCTGGAAGTTGTAGCGGGTGGTCAGCTTGAACAGGTGCTCCGGGGTGTCGGTGTCGTACTGCTTGTTGACCTTCTGCGGGTTGGCGTCGTCCTTGATGGTGTGGGTGCGGGCGTAGGTGTAGCCACCGCCGACCTGCCAGTTTTCGGTCAGCGCGCCTTGCAGTTCGAAGTCGATACCTTGGCTGCGAATCTCGCCGGAGGCTTCATAGCACTCGGTCTGCGGGCAGTTTTGCACGGTCACTTGCGTGGCGCGGTTTTCCTGGTCGACACGGAACAGCGCCACGCTCGCATTCAGCGCGCCACCCAGGTATTCGCCCTTGATGCCGACCTCGTAGTTCTTGCCGACAATCGGTTTGACCGGGGTACCGGACGTGTCCTTGGAACTCTGCGGCGTGAAGATGTCGCTGTAGCTGACATAGACCGAGTGCTGGTCGTCCAGCTCGTAGATCAGCCCCGCGTAGCGCGTGAGGTTGCGGGTGACCTTGTAGTCGCCGGTGTTGTCGCCATGGGCATCGTAGTCATACCAGTCCAGGCGTGCGCCGAGGATCAGTTTCAGCGGGTCGGCCAGGCTCAGGCGCGAAGTCAGGTAGAAACCATCCTGGGTGGTGACTTCGCGGGTATCGGAGGTGTGGACGAAGTCCGGTTTGCCCGCAGTGAGCGGCCAGTTCATGTTGTAGGGGCTGTAGTCGTGGGTGGTCATGTCGTAGATGCGTCGGCTGGCGCCCACCACCAGTTCATGGGTGCGCCCGAACGCCTGGAACGGGCCGCTGGCAAAGGCGTCGACGCCGGCCTGGTTTTCGTCGTAGGCGGCCTGGTAGACAGTGCGCGCCAGGGTGTTGTTGACCCAGCGCGACTGGTAGGAGCCGGAGAACAACGCGTTCTGTTCGGCGTAGTTGGCGTTGACCTGAAGCTTCCAGTCATTGGCCAGGCGCTGGCGCAGTTCGGCGAAGACCGTGTTGATTTCCTGGTCTTTGTTCTCCCAGTCGGTGCCGGGGTTGTAGGAGCGCGGTAGGTCCAGGTGATGGCCGTCCTGGCCGATCATTGACGAGCCCCAGAAGTAGTTGGTCTTGTCCTTCTGGTTCGAGAAGCCGAGGGTCAGGCTGGTGTCTTCGCTCAGGTCGGCTTCGGTGACGGCGTAGAACAGGCCGTGATAGTCCTCGGCGTGGTCGATGAAGCTGTTGGCGTCACGGTAGGAGGTGACCACTCGACCGCGCCAGGTGCCGCTGTCGTTGAGCGGGCTGGAGGCGTCGAGTTCGCCACGGTAGTCATCCCAGCTGCCGGCAGCGCCGGTGAGGGTGACTTTTTGCTCGTCCAGCGGCCGTTTGCGGATCAGGTTGATGGCCGCCGAAGGATTACCCGCACCGGTCACCAGGCCGGTAGCGCCGCGCACCACCTCGACACGGTCGAACATCGCCAGGTTCGGCTGGGCGCCGACCGAAACCCCGTTATAGCCGCTGGGGATGCCGTCATACATCAGGTTGTCGATGTCGAAGCCGCGCGCGGTGTAGGACTGCCGGCCAGGTCCGCTGGAGTAATTAAGGAACAGCCCCGGCGTGGCGTTGACCACGTCGTTGATGCTGGTCATCGCCTGGTCATCCATGCGCTGACGGGTAATGACGGTGACCGCCTGCGGGGTTTCACGCAGGGTGAGGGGCAGTTTGGTCGCGGTCTTCATTGCGCCGGTGGTGTAGGACTGTGTGCCCTCGGTGGTTTCGCCCAACTGCTGCTCGCCGGAGATCTGGGTAGCACCCAGTTCCAGGGTGGTTGTCGGCGTCTGCGCGTCGGCAGCGAAGGCCGCGTGCGAGGTGGCGAGACAGACCGCCAACGCGATCAGACTGGGTGTAAAACCTTTACCGCTGTGTTGTTGCACAGACATGGAACGGACTCTCCCTTAAGTACCGTCCTTGGCGAATAATAAATCTGTTGATAATTATTCGCATTAGTTTGGCAGATTAAACCCACAGGAAAAAGCCTTTGGGGATAATTAGTTAACGAATTTTTCACATCTTGAGGGCAGGCTTTTAGCCATCACCTGCCGTGCGCCATTTCTTCTTTAGCGCGCTCAATCGCGTTTTGGAATCGCCACCCGACTCGTCGCCTTCACCTCCCGCAACGCCAGGCTCGACTGGATCGAGGCAATCCCCAACTGCCGCCGCAGCACGCTCTCGACAAACTCGCTGTAGCTGTCCAGGTCCTCTGCCAATACCTGCAACAGATAGTCGGCATCGCCGGTGATCTTGTGGCACGACAGCACCTGAGGCAGCTCTTTGACCACCGCTTCAAACGCATCCGGCGCATGGTCGGTGTGGATCGCAAAACGCACATGCACAAACGCCATGATGTCCAGGCCCAGCAGCTTGCGATCGAGGTTGGCCTGGTAGTCCTTGATCACGCCTTCTTCTTCCAGGCGTTTGCGCCGACGCCAGCAGGGGGTGAGGCTCAGGGACAGACGCTCGCTCAGTTGGGCGTTGGAAATACTCGCGTCTTCCTGCAGCAGGGCGAGGATGGCGAGATCGGTGTCGTCAAGAACGACCTGCTTGGTTTTATTTTTCATATTTGGCTATCACCGGGGTAAAAACACCCGATAAAGCTATCAGTGCCAGAAGTAAAAGCAAAGAAAGCCCGGCGCTGCCAGAACAAAATAGACCCTGTCTTTTACTGGCGGATGTATCCAAATGCTGACTGTTTTTAGTGATGACCACCGTTTGCACCACGGCACCGAACTCAAGGATGGCGTGCTCAAACCCTCATTCGAACAACCCAGCCGCGCCGACACCGTGCGTGACCGCGTCCGGCACGTTGGGCTGGGCGATATTATCGTGCCGCGCAGCTTTGATCGTGCCTGCTACGTCAACGCCCACAGCGAACGCTACGTCAGCTTCCTCGAAACCGCCTGGGGCGAATGGACCGCCATCGGCCGCAGCCATGACGCGCTGCCGCTGGTATGGCCGGTACGCGACCTGGCCAATCAGCAGGTGCCGGACTTCATCGACGGCAAACTGGGTTTCTTTGCCATGGACGCCGGCTCGCCGATCACCGCCACCACCTGGCAGGCGGTCAAGACCAGCGCGGATATTGCGCTCACCGGCCTGGCGCTGATCGACGAAGGCCACAACAGCGCTTTCGCCCTATGCCGCCCACCGGGGCACCATGCGGCCCGCGAATACATGGGCGGTTATTGCTACCTCAACAATGCCGCGATTGCCGCGCAGCAGGCCATCACCCAAGGCGCCAGGCGCGTCGCGGTACTCGATGTGGATTTTCACCACGGCAACGGCACGCAGAATATTTTCTACGAGCGCCCGGACGTGCTGTTCATCTCCCTGCACGGCGACCCGTTGGTGTCCTATCCGTACTTTTCCGGTGCCGACAGCGAGCGCGGCGCAGGGGCCGGGGAGGGCTTCAACCTGAATTACCCCTTGCCGAAAAACACCACGTGGAATCAGTACAAAACCGCACTGATCCACGCCTGCCAGCAACTGAAACACTTCGCCCCCGAGGTGCTGGTGATCTCCCTCGGCGTCGACACCTTCAAGGACGACCCCATCAGCCACTTCCTGCTCGACAGCCAGGACTTCCTCAGCATGGGTGAGCTCATCGCCGGCGTGGGCGTACCGACGCTGTTCGTGATGGAAGGCGGCTACATGGTCGACGAGATCGGCATCAATGCCGTCAACGTCCTGCACGGCTTCGAAAGCAAGACCGCCTGACCCCCATAACAACAAACGCTCGATTCTTTTTTTCTGCCAAAACTCAAAAACATAACAAGAGGTTTTGTGATGAAAACAACCACGTCCGGGCTGTGTGAAAAGCCTGCGTTGCAACGCACCCTGAGCAACCGCCATATCCAGCTGATGGCCATGGGCGGTGCGATCGGCACCGGCCTGTTCATGGGCTCCGGCAAGATCATCGCGTTGTCCGGTACCTCGATCATCCTGATCTACATGATCATCGGGCTGTTCGTGTATTTCGTGATGCGCGCCATGGGTGAGCTGCTGCTGTCCAACCTTAACTTCAAGAGCTTCGCCGATTTTGCCGGCGCGTACCTGGGGCCGCGCGCGGCGTTCTTTCTCGGTTGGTCGTACTGGCTGAGCTGGAGCGTGGCCGTGGTGGGGGATGCGGTGGTGGTCGGTGGCTTCTTCCAGTACTGGTTCCCTGATGTACCGGCGTGGATGCCTGCCGTGGGCATGTTGCTGACGCTGTTCGCGTTAAACGTGCTGACGGTGAAGCTGTTTGGCGAAGTGGAGTTCTGGTTCGCAATCATCAAGATCATCGCCGTGGTGACCCTGATCGGCGTGAGTGTGGTGCTGATTGCCAGCTCGTTTGTCTCGCCCACCGGGGTCACGGCGTCCTTGAGCCACTTGCTGGATAAACAGGCGGCGTTTCCCAAC
This sequence comes from Pseudomonas sp. SB113, assembly GCF_040754745.1. Taxonomy (NCBI): domain Bacteria; kingdom Pseudomonadati; phylum Pseudomonadota; class Gammaproteobacteria; order Pseudomonadales; family Pseudomonadaceae; genus Pseudomonas; species Pseudomonas sp. SB113. The sequence continues at coordinate 48,260 of NZ_JBFMHW010000016.1, read as the reverse complement.
GGCCTGTTCGGTTTTTTTGCCGGGTTCCAGATGGCGATTTTTTCCTTTGCCGGCACCGAGCTTATCGGCACCGCAGCGGCTGAAACCCGTGCGCCGGAGAAGACCTTGCCCAAGGCGATCAACTCGATTCCGCTGCGGATCATCCTGTTTTACGTGCTGGCCCTGGCGTGCATCATCGCGGTGACGTCGTGGCAGCAGGTGTCGCCGAGCAAGAGCCCGTTCGTTGAATTGTTCCTGGTCGCTGGCTTTCCGGCGGCGGCGGGCATCGTGAACTTCGTAGTGCTGACATCGGCGGCGTCGTCCGCCAACAGTGGCGTGTTTTCCGCCAGCCGCATGCTGTTCGGCCTGGCCGACCTGGGGGACGCGCCGGGCATTTTCCGGCGGCTGTCGACCAGCAGCGTGCCGTTTATCAGCCTGGCGTTTACCACCTTGTTGATGCTGCTCGGCCTGGTGTTGCTGTTTGTGGTACCGGAGGTCATGACCGCCTTCACGATCGTGTCGACGGTCTCGGCGATCCTGGTGATTTTCACCTGGTCGACCATCCTCGCGTCCTACATCGCCTACCGCAAAAAGCGCCCGGACCTGCATGCTAAATCCCTCTACAAGATGCCCGGTGGGGTGCCGATGGCCTGGTTTTCCCTGGGGTTCCTGGCATTCGTGCTGTGCCTGCTGGCATTGCGGCCGGATACACGCTTGGCGCTGTGCGTGATGCCGGCCTGGTTTATCTGGCTGGCGGTGGCCTTTCAGTTTTCACGCTTCAAGGCCTCTGGCGCGGTCAACGCCGGTCAACGGTGATTCACACGGTCCTCAGAAGTCCATTTTCAGCCCAACCGTGCCTTGACGGCCGTTGAAGGTGTTGCTGTCGAGGTTGCGGTTGTAGCCCACCTCACCGTAAAGGCTGATGGCCGTGGCCACCTTCAGCGTGGCGCCGACACTCAGGTCCAACGTGGTGGATTTCTGCTCGGTATCGATGGCTGTCACATCGTTGAACGTCACGGTGTTCTGCCCGGCGCTGGTGTGCCAGACATTGGCCCGTACGTAGGGTTGCAGCGGCATGCCGCGCACCTGGTAGTCGCCGCGCAGGCGTACCCCCAGGCGGGTGGTGACGTTGGTGTTGGCGTCATAGGAGACGTCGGCGATACCGTCGTTTTGCTTATCCAGCCTGGTCTTGCCGACGATCAGTTGCGCCTGGGGTTCCACCACCCAGTTGTCCACCCACGCAAACGGCCAGCCGAGTTCAGCGGACGCCGTGACGTTGTGCCCATGGGTGTCCATCTTCACACCGTGATCCGACTCGTTGCTGCCGTTGAAGCGGGTGCCCATCAACACCAGGTCGAGGTAGGCCTGGTTGGCCCCGATCAGCGTCCAGTACACCCCAAGGCTATCCCCGCGCAGGGTGGTCTTGCCGGCGTCCTTGTCTTGCCAGCCACCGTTGAAACCCTTGATGTTGCCTTTGAGGGTGCTGTGGCCAACAAAGAATCCGCTGCGTTGGGTAAGGCCATCGGCGTTGGTGCTGGCGTATACGTCGCTGCCCACCTGGAAGCCCGTCACCGAGCTGTCCAGCGTAGGGCTGACCGTCCCAGAGAAACCCTGGCGGCTGCTGGTGCCATAAACCCGACCCCAACCTGCTGGAAATGCATCGGTTTGCTGCTGCTGGCTCTGGTCACCCATGCGCTGGTGAAAAGTGCCGAGCATACCCTGCACGATTTGCTGGGCGGCGGGAAACAGCGCGGCGTAGATCGGCACTTCCGGACGGTAAATGGGGATGGGTGTCGTGCCGGGGTTGGGCGGCAGTGGCGGGTCACCGGGAACGGGGATTGGTAACGGCACGACGATCACCGGGTCAGGCGGCACTACCGGTATCGTTGAACGCAGGTAGTAGTTGTCGGCCGTGCCGGCCGTCACGCCGCCCTTGAACAGGTAGTAGTCGAACGCGCCGGCAGACACCGGGCGGCCGAGGGTAAAGGCGCTGCCACTGTTGGTTGCACCGTTGAGGGCCTGCACCACCTGGATACCGTCTTGCAGGGTCGCCGCGCCGGCACCGCCCAGGTTAGTGACGATGATAGTCGTGTCGCCGCTGAGGGTGCCTTGGTTGACGATCAGTTTGTCGCTGGGCGAGCCATCGCCGCCCAAGACACTTTGCAGCGCGAGTTGACCACCGCTGCCGCTGTAGTGGCCATTGACCGTCAGGGTGTCGGTGGCGATGGAGCTGCCGGTAGTCATGTCGATCAGGCCATTGTTGTTGTTCAACGTCGCCAACTGGCCCACGGTAAAGGGGCTGATGACCCCTGTGCTGACCAGCAGCGCACTGCCGCCATGAATGTTCAGGGTGCCGGTACCGGTGGCGGTATCGCCAAGGGTGAATGTGCCGCCAAGGGTCAGTTGCGAACGGTTATCCAGGTTCACCGTTTCCCAGTTCTGGTACCGCGTCGGCGTGCCGACCTGGGTGTTATCGAACGTCAGGGTATCCAGGCCCAGGCCACCGTCCACCACCGGGGTAGGGGACACGATGGCTTCAGTCAGGTTCTGTAGCAGGGCGGTATCGTTATCGCCGCCCATCAGCACCGCCGAATTGATCTGGCCGCCGTCGCGCCACTCGAGGACGTCGTCGCCAAAGCTGGTAAGAACTTGCCCATTCACCGTACCACCGGTGATGGTAACGTTATCGACGCCGCCACTGGTGCTGATATTGCCGCCAATGGAACTGTTGCCCGAGACCAGGACGGAGTCGTTGCCGAACCCTGTCACCAGGTTGCCCACGATGGTGCCTCCGCGCATATCAAACACGTTGTCGTCGAGCTTCATGTCGACACGGCCGATGCTGCCGCCGGTCATCAGCGCCACGTCGCCATCTTCAAAGGCTCCGGTGATGGTGCCGGCGCTCATAGTGAAGTGGTCGATGCCGTCCCCTTGGAAGAGTGCGCTGATCGTGCCGCCGCTCATTGAGAACGTGTCGGCGCCGGCACCCTGGCTGATGCTGGCGGCTTGCCCACCGCTTATTTGCACGATGTCGTTACCTGCGCCTTGCAAAGTCGCGCTGTTGACCCGCCCTTGAAACAGCCGAAAGATATTCGCGCCATCCCCCATGTTGACCCCGTTGATTTCGATCACTGCGTCCGGTGTATTCAACTCGATCAAGTCATTGCCAGCGCCGTAGTTCACACCCTGTACGCTGCCGTTGCCTGACGGAAAGATCAGGCTGTTGTTGCCTTGCGTATCTACGAGATTGCCGCCGGCACCACTGGTGCAGTTAATCACGTCATCGCCTGCGGTGATCGTAAAGGCGCAGGCATTCGCCCTGTCAGAACCGATAGACAGCCATGATGTCGCGGCAATCGCTACGCTCAGGCAAGCCAGGGGGGGAAGTCGTTTGCTCATGATCCATCCTCGCTCAACTCGACCTATCTCGACGGTGCCTGGTGACAGGCACGGTTAAGACCATGGCAACGATAAACGCGATACGGATCAGGAACGGCGGGATACCTGGATCTGAAAACACCGGCCAATGCAAAGGGTTGGCATGGCTTTCTCGACTGCACCTCAACCTGTGCAGCACTTTTTGCACCTTAGACGCACATCATGGCGAGCGCTACTGTCAGAAATAACAGGTACAGACGAGTGGGCGTTTACGCAAACACAATCTCGTAAGGCTCGCGCATACGTTCAAGCAGCTCCTGGGCCAGGATCGGTGCCAGGCCGATCTGCGGGTCGCCCGCCAATTGGCTGGCATACGCATGGACGGCGTGGAGCTTGCGCGCCACGCTCCAGATGTCCAGGCGCACCTTGCGTGCGCGCTGCCAGGGGATCATCGCGCCTTCGCGCGCGGGCCAGTGCCAGGCCCGGATCGGCAGTTCATACAACTGCGCACCCACCAGGCTGCAGGCCTTGGCACTGGCACGGCCGACGGCGTCGTGGTCGGTGTTGCCGTCGTTGCGCCAGGTGGTAAACACCACATCGCCCGGTTGCAGGTAACGCGCGATAAATTGGCTCAGCTGCGGTTCACGGGTTGCCAGCGCGTTGTCGCAAAAACCGCCGCGAATCCACTTCAGGCTGTGCAGAGGCATGCCCAGGCGGCGCAGTGCTTCGGCGCTTTCCTGGGGCCGCACGACACTCAGGCGGCTGGCCGGCCAGACGTGCGAGCCGGGGTGGCTGGCGCTGCCGTCCGTGATGGAGATCAGTTGCAGGGGATATTCCAGGGTGCTGAGCAATTGCAGTAACCCGCCGCAGGCCAACACTTCGTCGCCGGGGTGGGGCGCAATCACCACTACGCGGGCGCCAGGCGGCACCAGTGAGGTCGGCGTGATCGGGGGAATTTGTGCCAGCTGCGGTGCGCTGTTCCAGATTTGCGCGGGGCCGCGGCGGCCGTCGCTTAAGGAGGCAAGCTTCATGGGTGACACATCCTTGTCGATTGATGCTGGGTCGTGGCCCGTTGACGGGACGACTCTATTTATTCACCACAGACTCCGCCGCGGTGTGTGCGTGGCAATCCAATCCTGAATGACCAGCAAGGCACCCTCAGCATAGACAAGGATTGGTCATTTTTACATTCTGTAATGTCGTTTTTTCAAGAAGGGATCATCAGGCTCTTCAAATAGTCGCCGAATCCGCCTTGGGCACGGGCCTCCAGGCGCGCGCTGGTGATGACTTGCGGCGCGTGGCTCCAGGCGATGGAAGCGCCGCAGCGTTCGAGGTCGCGCACCAGTTGCACATCTTCATGACACGGCAGCGGTTCGAACCCACCGGCGCGAACATAAGCACCGGCACTGATGCCCAGGTTGGCGCCATGGATATGCCGGTGATCGTCGCGGGCCTGGTATGCCTGCTGGTAACGGATCTGCGCCGCCGGGTCGAAGTCGTCGCTCCAGGCGTCCACGGTCACCGTACCGCACACCGCGTCGGCGCCGAGTGCCAATTGCGCCACCAGCCAATCGGGGGCCACGCGGCTGTCGGCGTCGGTGCACGAAATCCAGCGTACACCCTGGTTGAGCAGATGCCGCGCGCCCACCCCGCGCACGTGGCCCACATTGCGGGCCTGCACCTCCAGGCGCTGCACCGGGAAACCTTCGGCAATCGCGGCACTGGCATCGCTGCAACTGTCGAGCAGTACCAGGATCTGCACCGCTTCACCCTGCAAGCCTGGGTGGCTGGCGGCGACCAATGCTGCCTCCAGGCAGTCGCCGAGCAACGTCTCTTCGTTATGCACCGGGATCAGAATGCCGATCATCGCAAGCCCTCGAGGGTGGCGACCGAAGTGCCGTCGCGGCTCCACAGGTCGAGCAGGAAATCGGGTTCGTGGTGCGTGGCGACCAAGGGCATTGCCAGCCGTTCATGGAGCAGGGCGTGTACCTGTTCGGCGGTCTGCGGGCAACCTTCGATAGCCGGGCGCCAATGGCAGGCCAACACCTGGCCATTGGCGGTCAGGCTGTTGAGGGCGCGGTCGATCAAGTGGCGCAGGTCATCGGCGTCGAGGTAGTAGCACAGCTCGCTCAATACAATCAGCTCGAACTCGCCTGTCGGCCATTGCTCGGGCAAGCGGCTCTGTTGCACCTGGGCGTGGGCAAAGCCCAACAGGCGGCTGCGCGCCAGGGCGACGGCAGCCGAGGCGGTGTCGCAACACAACAGGCGATCACAGCGTGGCGCCAGCTCAAAGCTCAATTCGCCATTGGCACAACCGGGTTCGAACACCGAGGCATAGCGCGGCCGGGTCAACAGCGCCAGGGTCAGTGCGCGTTTGCGTCGCTCATACCAGCGTTGGCGAAAGGCCCAAGGGTCGTCGTTACCGGCAAACAGTTGATCGAAATAGGGCGTCGCCACACTCATACAAATACCACTTCAAAAGGTTGTAGCAGGCGCTCCACCACATAGGGCGCGAGCACCGGCGGCAGGCCGATGTGCGGGTCACCCTCCAGTTGGCTGGCGAACGCATGGATGGCGTGGCGCTTGCGCGCGACGGCTTCGCAGGTCAGCGGGATTTTGCGCGCGCGGTGCCACGGCACCAGGCTGTTTTCGGGGGACGCCCAGTGCCAGGTCCACACCGGCAGTTCGTACAGCGTTGCACCCACCGCCTGCGCCGCCTTGGCGCTGGCACGGCCAACCGCTTCATGGTCGCAATGGCCGTCCTCCCGCCAGGTGGTGAACACCACATCCGTGGGCTTGAGGTGGCGCTGGATAAAAGCACTGAGCTGTTCTTCCCGCGCCGCCACCTGGCTGTCGGTGAAACCGGCCCGCAACCATTTCAGGCTGTGCAACGGTACACCGAGGCGATGCAGGGCCTGCGCCGATTCCTGCGGGCGTACCACGCTCAAGCGCTCCACCGACCAGTGGGTGGAGCCCGGATGGCTGGCGCTGCCATCGGTCACCGAAATCAATTGAATAGGCCGGTCCAGCGCCGCCAAGCCTTGCAGCAGGCCGCCGCAGCCCAACACTTCGTCGTCCGGGTGCGGGGCGATGATTACGGCGCGATGGCCCTCGGGCACCAACTGTTCGACGCTGATCGTCGGCAGGTCGGCCATCAGCGGCGAGTCCTGCCAGCGATGCAACGGTGTGCCCTGGCCAACGATGGGGTTGGGTTTCATAGCTGCCACCTCCCTGAGGATTCGCCGGCAACCCGTTCACCGAGGGCCGCGAGGTCACGCTCGGCATGGCTTTGGCGTACATACACCGGCAGGTCCGCCATCAACTGGGCAAAGTGCCGGTCCTTGCAATACGGCCCCGCGCCCACAGCCCGGCCAACATGGCGGATCACCTGTTCAACGCTGTCTTCGACACAGGCCCGGGCCTGCTGGGCCAGTTGTCGGGCATCGGCCTTGGGCGTGCGATCCACCTGTTTGGCGCTGGCCCGCAGCACACACGCGGCGCTGTGCAGCGCACTGTCGACCGCGCCAAGGTGGGCGAGGGCATGGGGCTCCGGGCGCTTGCGGCAATGATCGCGCAAGGCTTGAGCCAGGCGTTGTGCAGCACCGTACCAGCAGGCCGCGATACCGATTCCGCCGTGCCAGAACCCGGCGCGAGCGAGGTAGTCGCCGGGGCCACCGACCGCAATCCCACTGGCGCCGTCGAATATGACCTCGACGCTGCCGGTGGCCGCCATGCCCACTGCGTCCCAACCCTCGTCTGTAACCCTGACGCCGGGTTGGTCCATTTGCACCGCGACCAGTTGCTGGCGCCCCTGATCATCCCAGGCCGTCAACAACCCATGGCTGACCACGGCTGCGCCGGAGCACCAGGCTTTACGCCCTTCCAGGCGCAAGCGTCGACCGTCCTGGCGCACCTGGACTTTGGCGTTCGGCGGTTCCGCGGCCCACATGCCCCAGATGCTGCCCAGCGGCGGCAACGAGCAGTTGAGTTCGGCCATGATTGCCAACGCATCGGTGTGGCCTTCGAACAACTTGCACAGGCGCAGGTCATGGCTGGCCACCTGCGCCAGCTGACTGAGCCGCACCAACGTCTGGCCGCTGCCGGGCAGGGGCAGTTGGTCCAGCCCCTCCCTCTGGAGCGCCTTCAGGACCTCGCCGAGGGCCTGCGTGTCCGCGTAGCCCTCGTAGTCTTGAAGTAATGCATGCAACGCCATGTCACACCTCGTCGTCACGCTGCAGTTCGAACAGCAGCAGCGAGCGGCCGGTCACGCCGTACTCGTGCTCGAACTCAAAGCGTTCCTGGCCGCGCACCGCCGGTTCGTTGGTGTCGAGCATGCAGGTCCAGAACTCTCCCTCCGGCACCGGTGGCAGGCGGAAATTGACCATGTCGTGGTGCGCATTCACCACCAGCAGCAGGGTAGCGTCGGCGCCGGCACGGCGGATCCCGGTTTCCTGGGCGCGGCCATCCATCAGCATGCCCAGGCAACGGCCGTGGCTGTCTTCCCACTGTTCGGTGGTCATCTCATTGCCGTCCGGCGATAACCAGGTGACGTCCTTCACGCCGATATCTTCGTTGTAGTCGCCCACCAGGAAGCGCCCACGACGCAGGATCGGATAGGCCAGGCGCAGCTTGATCAGGCGCTTGACGAACTTGAGCAGCGCCTTGCCGTCGTCGTCCAGTTCCCAATTGACCCAGCCGATCTCGCTGTCCTGGCAGTAGGCGTTGTTGTTGCCGTGCTGGGTGCGGGCGAATTCATCACCGGCCACGATCATCGGCGTACCCTGGGCCAACAGCAGCGTGGCAAAGAAGTTGCGCATCTGACGCAGGCGCAGTGCGTTGATTTCCGGGTCGTCGGTAGGGCCTTCGACGCCATGGTTCCAGGACAGGTTGTTGTTGCTGCCGTCCTGGTTGTTCTCGTCGTTGTCTTCGTTGTGCTTGTCGTTGTACGACACCAGATCATGCAGGGTGAAACCGTCGTGGGCAGTGATGAAGTTCACCGAGCTGTACGGGCGGCGACCGCGATGGTTGAACATCTCGCCCGAGGCGGTCATGCGCCCGGCGAAGTCTGCCAACTGGCCGTCATCGCCTTTCCAGAAGGCGCGCACGGTGTCACGGAAACGGTCATTCCATTCAACCCAGCCCGGTGGGAAGTTGCCCACCTGGTAGCCACCGGGGCCGCAGTCCCAAGGCTCGGCGATCATTTTCAGCTGGCGCAGCACCGGGTCCTGGCGGCAGGCCACGAGGAAGCTGTGACGCTCGTCAAAGCCGTCGCGGTAGCGGCCGAGAATGGTCGCCAGGTCGAAGCGGAAACCGTCGACGTGCATCTCGGTGGCCCAGTAACGCAGGGAGTCGGTGACCATCTGCAGCACGCACGGGTGGCTCAGGTCGAGGGTATTGCCGGTGCCGGAATCGTTGATGTAGAAGCGTTTATCGTCGGGCATCAGCCGGTAGTAGGAGGCGTTGTCGATGCCGCGCATGGACAGGGTCGGGCCGCGCTCGTTGCCTTCGGCGGTGTGGTTGTAGACCACGTCGAGGATCACTTCCAGCTTCTGCTCGTGCAGGTGCGCGACCATCTCCTTGAACTCGGCGATCTTGCCGCTGGCCAGGTAGCGCGGGTCAGGAGCGAAGAACGCAATGCTGTTGTAGCCCCAGTAGTTGGTCATGCCTTTTTCCAGCAAGTGCTGGTCGTTGACGAAGGCGTGCACCGGCAGCAGTTCCACGGACGAAATGCCCAACTGGCGGATGTGCTTGAGCACGTCATCTTCCATCAACCCGGCACAGGTGCCGCGCACCGATTCACCCACCGAGGGGTGGCGCATGCTGATGCCGCGCAAGTGGGTTTCGTAGATGATCGTACGGTCCCACGGCACCCGCACCGGCTGGTCGTTGCCCCAGGTGTGCGCCGGGTCGATGACCTTGCATTTGGGCACGAATGGCGCGCTGTCACGTTCGTCGAAACTGAGGTCGTCATCCGGGTGGCCGATGGTGTAGCCGAACAGCGCTTCGGACCATTTGAGTTCGCCCACCAACTGTTTGGCGTAGGGGTCGATCAGCAATTTGTTGTGGTTGAAACGATGCCCATTGGCCGGGTCATAAGCACCGTACACGCGGTAGCCGTAGATCAGCCCAGGGTGGGCGTCGGGCAAGTAACCGTGGAAAATTTCGTCGGTGTATTCGGGCAATTCGATGCGCTCGAGTTCCACTTCGCCGCTGTCGTCGAACAGGCACAGTTCGACTTTCTCGGCGTTGGCCGAGAACAGCGCAAAGTTGACACCCAGGCCATCCCAGGTCGCGCCGAGGGGGAAGGGCAAACCTTCACGAATCCGCGACGGCTCGTTACCCGGCGTCGATGGGGTCTTATGGGGTTTGCTCATTTTGTTGCTCCTGCAAGGCTATTTTTTTTCGGGCCGAACGCGGCCCTGCTGACGAGTTTTCAGCGGATGAGAAGAAGAGTGAAATCACCTTTTGCCGACAGCGCCGGCAAAAGGTTCGTGGCCCCGTGCGCGTTAAGCCTTGGGCTTTTTCGGCGCTGGCGGCTTCTTGGCCGCCGGGGGCGCCGGTTTGCTTGCGGCGGGCGCCGGTGGCTTGGCCTTCGCCGCAGGCTTGGGTGCGGTCTTGGGCTTGGCGGCGGGCTTGGGTTTGCTCGGCGTCAGCGCTTCGGCTTCGGCCAGCTTGCGCGCCATCTCCCAGTGGCGCGCGTCTTCCCCGTGGGGTTTACCTTCAGACTCCCAGATCTGATGCGCCAGTTCGCGTATGCGTTTGTCTTCAGTACTCATCACAATGCTCCTCACAGAAAATTTTCAGCTTTCTTGATCATCAGGATTGATAAAGACATTGACCGGGAAATCCCCCAGGGCAGTGCTGATCAACAGCTCCTTGTCTGGTGTGACTGCGCCTGTATGAAAAAGTCCCTTCCAGTTTTGCGTTGGCGCGGCGAACGGTAATTTCACCCGTGTATCGCCCCAAACCTGCGCATTGATCTGGGGATGCACACCGTTTTCAAGCAGGTGATAAGGCCAACGTGGCACCACCACCAGCAGGCGTTTGCCCTGGTGTTCACGGCAGAACGCGACCACCCGCTCGGCGTGTTCGCCGACGACTTCCAGCGGTGTATAGCGGCCGCTGCGGAACACGTCCGGATGGGCCTTGCGCAAGGCCAGTACTTGGGCGATCAATGCCTGTTTGATACGCCCGTCACGCCAGTTGAACAACAGTTCGCCGATGTCCGGCGGGGTGTTGAGTGCGTGTTGCCGCGCGGTGAAATCCACCGGGCGACGGTTGTCCGGGTCCACCAGGCTGAAGTCCCAGAACTCATCGCCCTGGTACAGGTCCGGCACACCCGGCACGGTAATGCGAAGCAAGGTTTGCGCCAGCCCGTTTACCGCGCCGGCGGGGGCGATGGCCTGGGCGGCGCTGCCGATTGCGTTGCGCAGCGGCCGACCTTCCTCAGTCAGCAGCAGGCGTGTAAGAAACGCCTCGACGCCTTGTTCATAGGCCTCGTTGGGCGCGCTCCAGCTGCTCTGCAACTTGGCTTCGCGCAGGGCTTTTTGTTGCCACTGCCACAGACGCTGGTGATACCCCTCGACGTCCTCGGCCTGGTCCAGCGGCCAACTGCCCAGCAACACCTGATACAGGATCAGCTCATCGCCGGCCGACGGTGTGGTCGCGTCGTCGCGCAACGGCGCTGCCAGGGTGCGCCAATGCTCCACTTGCTCGACGTACCACGGCGCGCACTCGCTGAGCACTGCCAGGCGCGCACGGGTGTCTTCGCCGCGCTTGTGGTCATGGGTGGCGGTAGCCAGCAAGTTGTCGGGGAAACGCTGCAAACGCTGTTGGTTGACGGCATGAAACTCGGCCAGCGGCGCGCAGAACTGCTCGGTGCTGAAGCCCACGTCGTTGCGCGACAGCAGCACGGCCGAGCGGTAGAACGCGGTGTCTTCCACGGCCTTGGCCGCAGCCGGCGAGGTCAGTTGCTGGAAGCGCACGCAGGCATGCTTGAGGATCTTGCGCTCACGGCCCACCGGGCGATTGCGCCAGGGTTGGCCTCCGAGCCATTTTTCCAGATGTTCGAGCACCGGCCAGTCGCCCTCGCCGAGGGTCGTGCGGGCACCGTCCATGGCCTGCTGGAACACCGTGTCGTCATCGGCGCTACGGCCGCGGGCGCTGATGTAAGTGCGGTACACCGGGAAATGCACGATCAGTTCCTGCAACGCGCGGCGGATCGCGCCGAGGGTCAGGTCGCGGGTCATCACGTCGTCGCGGGCTACTTGTAACAGGGCCTGGGCCACGCTTTCAAAGTCGCCGCCCAAGGAACCGTTGAGGATTTGCTGGCGGGCCAGCCGCGCCTCTTCGATAAACGCTGAAGGCCGTTCGCTATGGCGCGTCCATAAGTCCGCCAGTGGCGCAAAGCCCTCGGGATGGTGTTGCAGCAGCGACAGTTGGTTCATGAATTCGTAGCCGGTGGTGCCGTCCACCTGCCAGTCGCGCCGCAGGGTTTCGCCCTCACCGAGGATCTTTTCGACGAAGATCGGCAAGTGCCGTTCGGGCGACAACGCGTCCACCCGACGGCGCAGCTTGCGGCAATAACCGCGTGGGTCGGCCAGGCCGTCGATGTGGTCGATGCGCAGGCCATCCACCAGGCCTTCGCTGATCAGTTCGAAGATCTTGCCGTGGGTGGCTTCGAACACCGCCGTGCGTTCGACCCGCAGCCCGCCCAGTTCGTTGACGTCGAAGAAGCGCCGCCAGTTGATGTCGTCCGCCGCCGTGCGCCAGCTGGCCAGGCGATAGGCCTGTTGCTCCAGCAGGTGATGCAGGCGTTGGAAACCCTCGGGTGTGCGTGCGTCGAACTCGGTCAGCCGCTGTTCGATGACCTCCAGGACTTCGGTGGCGCGCTCGGCCAATACCTGCTTGAGCCAGGCGGCTTCGGCGTAGGCGTCATCCTGATAGGCGAGGGCGCTGAAGCGGTCGGCCAGGGGTTTGAGTCGTTCATCGGAGCCGAGGATCGCCGCGTAATCCCGTGGGCAGATCGGGAAGCGGTGTTCGTAATGCTCAACGTAAAACGCACCGTGGGTTGCATCGAAATGCAGCGTCAGCGTGCCGCTCTGCAAGGCTTCGCCGTAGTCGCTGCCGAGGAAGGGCATGAGCAATTGGCCCTTGAGCAGCGGGTCGGGCGAATGCCACTGGATGTCGAAGAACTCGCTGTAGGGGCTCAGGCGCCCCCATTCCAACAGGTCCAGCCACCAAGGGTTGTCGGCGCCGCCCACGGCCATATGGTTGGAGACGATATCGAGGATCAGCCCCATATCGTGTTCACGCAGGGCCGCGACCAGACGGCGCAAGGCCGGTTCGCCGCCCAACTCGGGGTTGACGCTGGTGGGGTCGACCACATCGTAGCCGTGCATGGAACCGGCGCGGGCGCTCAACAAGGGCGAGGCATACAGGTGGCTGATGCCCAATTGGGCGAAATACGGTACCAGGGGGACCGCGTCATCCAGGGTGAAACCTTTGTGGAATTGCAGGCGCTGGGTAGCGCGCAGGGGCAGGGCTTTCATCGGTCACGCTCATAGGCTTGGTTGCGTGCGACCGCCAGCAGTTCGAGGCGGCGCGCGGCACCGGCGTTGTCGAGCAGGCTCGAGGCCTCGCCCGGTAAACGGCGGCGCCAATTAGGGTGGGTATCGGTAGTGCCGGGCAGGTTGGCTTGTTCTTCGAGGCCCAGCGCGTCTTCCAGCGGCAACAGCACCAGCGGCGCACGGGTGTGGCCGAGGTAGCGCACGCTGGCGTCGATCATGTGGTCGGTTTCGTTGCGGATCTCATCGACGAAGTTCTGCGGGTCCTGGCTCAATGCCTGGCGCAGCGCCTGGCGTTCACGCAAGCGGTGTTCGCTCCATTGCTCCACGGTGGGCGCATCGATCAGGCCCAACTGGACGTTCCAGTCGATATCGCGGCTGTGCCACCAACCGTTGAGGGTCGGCAAGTCGTGGGTGCTGGTGGTGGCCAGGGCGTTGTCCGGCCAGTCGAGGATCGGCTTGAACTGGCCGTCGTGGCCTTGTTCGAAGAGCAGCACGCGCATGCCGAGGATCGAGCGGGCGATGAGTTTTTCGCGCAGCCCATCGGGGACCGTGCCCAGGTCTTCACCGAGCACGATGGCCTGGTGGCGGTGAGATTCCAACGCGAGCAGGCGCAACAGGTCGTCCACCGGGTAATACAGGTAAGCGCCCTCGCGTGGCGAGGCGTCCATGGGGATCACCCACAGGCGTTGCAGGCCCATCACATGGTCGATGCGCAAGCCGCCGGCATGGGCGAAGTTGGCCCGCAGCATCTCGATAAAGGCGCGGAAGCCGTTGCGCTTGAGGCCTTCGGGCGAGAATGCAGAAATGCCCCAGCCTTGGCCGGCGCGATTAAGGATGTCGGGCGGCGCGCCCACGGTCAGGTCGGCCAGCAACTCATCCTGGCGGCTCCAGGCCTGGCTGCCACCGCCGTCGGCGCCGACGGCCAGGTCAGCGATCAAGCCAACGCCCATGCCACTGCCTTTGGCGGCTTGTTGGGCGCGCTCCAGGCAACGGGCGATCAGCCATTGGCCGAAGGCGTAGAAGCCGATCTCGGCGTGGTGCTCTTCGGCGAACGAAGCCAGAGCAGGGCTCTGCGGCGAACGCCACTCTTCAGGCCAGTGGCGCCAGTCCAGGTCCTCGCCCGCAGCGGCGCGCACAGCCTGTATGGCTTCGAAGCGACAATGGTTTTCCAAGGCTTCGCCGCCGGCCTGGCGGAAACTCAGAAAGTCCGCGTGCTGCGGGTGATGGCCGTGGCGGAAGTCTTCATACAGCGCGCGCAACAGGCGCTGTTTGGCCTGGGCGGCGACGGGCCAGTCGATCAGGGTGTGCTGTTCCAGCGCGTGCAACTCTTCTTCCAGGCCAATGGCTTCAATCGCATTGCGCACCTCACGTTCACCCAAAATACAGGCGGGCGAGGCATACAGGCTGTTGAGGAACAGTCGGCTGGACGGCGAGTACGGGCTGTAGCGCTCGGTGTCGGCACTGAACATCGCGTGCATCGGGCTGATCGCCAGAGCATCGGCGCCGCGTTCGGCGGCGGAACGGGCCAGGTGTTCCAGGGCCAGGGTGTCGCCGAAACCGCCATCGCCCAAACGGCGCAGGGAGTACAGCTGGGCGCTCAGGCCCCAGGCGCGGGCGGGCCGGTTGTCCACCGCTTCGGCCACGCTGTAGCAATGGCTGGGTGCGACCGCGAGGGTGAAGCTTTGGTCGTTGATATGCACCTGGTGGTAGCCCAGGGCGATAACGCCGGGCAACACCGAGTCGCCGTCGAGGCGCAGCTCCAGGGCCTCGCCGTCTTCGAGGTTGACCCGGCACAGGGTGTCGGGCTCGAAGTAGCGTGCGAGGTCGAGGCCTTCACCGCTGTCGACGGTCATCAGGGGCGGCAGGTGTTTGTCTTGTTGTACGCGCTCCAGTTCAAGCAGGCTGGCGTTGATGTCGGCATCGTTGTCGGCCGGGTGGCCCAGGCCTTTGAGAACCGCGCGCAAGGCGTCGGGTGTCACTCGTTGCGGGCGGCCGTTTGCGTCGATCCAATCGACGGCCAGGCCCGCGCGGCTGGCGAGGATTTCCAGGTTCGCTTCGCTCAAGGCTGCTCTCCAACAGGGGATAGGGTGACGCGGGCGCTGAAGGGCGGCAGTTGCGCACCTTGCAGGGCCGGCGTTTGAAACAGGACCGGCGCGGTCGCCGGGTGATCCAGCGGCGTGGCGCTCAGGTTCAGGTCGATCTGCAACAGGCTGCCATTGCCCAGGCGCCAGCGCGCACTGACGGCGCTGTCGGCCAGCACCTGCGCACCCAATGCCCGAGCGCCAGGCAGGTGCGGCACGATATGCCGGTGGCGCAGGCTGAGCAGTTGGCGATAGAGCTGGGCGTGTGGGTGGTCGGCGATCACCGGGGCCGATTGCTCGAATGTCGACAGCGCGTTGGGATCCGGGATGCGTTCACGTCGCTCGGGATCGTGGAACGCGGCGAAGTCGGCAAACTCGTTGCGCCGGCCCTCACGTACCGCTTCGGCCAGTTCGCCGTGGTGATCGGTGAAAAACAGGAACGGCTCGCGCGCGTTCACTTCATCGCCCATGAACATCAGCGGAATCATCGGCGACAGCAGCAGCAGGGCGGTCGCGGCCTCGAGCGCTTGTGGCGAGCAGAGCTGGTGCAGGCGTTCGCCCAGGGCGCGGTTGCCGATCTGGTCGTGGTTCTGCAGGAAGGAAACAAACGCCGTGGGCGGCAGTTCACCGCTCGGTTCGCCACGTTCATGACCATGACGGGTAGTGTGGCCCTGGTAGATAAACCCTTCGCCCAGGCAACGGGCGAGTTTGGCCGTGGGGTCTTGGGCAAAGTCGCTGTAATAGGCATCGGTTTCGCCGGTCAGCAACACGTGCAGCACGTTATGGAAGTCATCATTCCATTGCGCGTCGAAATCCTCCTTGAGCAGGCTGGCCTGGTTCAGCTCGTTTTCCAGCACCAGCCACACATGCCGCCCGATGTCCGACTGCTGGCGTACGCGATGCGCGAGTTCCTGGAGGAAACCGGGGTTGTCGATGGCGTGCACCGCGTCCAGGCGCAGGCCGTCGAAGCGGTACTCGAGCAGCCACATCAGCGCGTTATCGAGGAAGAAATTCCGTACTTCACGCCGCTCGAAGTCGATACCGGCGCCCCACGGCGTGTGCACGTCTTCCTGGAAGAAGCCCTTGGCGTATTGGCCCAGGTAATTGCCGTCAGGGCCGAAGTGGTTGTAGACCACGTCGAGGATCACGGCGAGGCCGTGCTCATGGGCACTGTCAATCAGGTGTTTGAGTTGCTCGGGGGAGCCGTAGGAGGATTGCGGTGCGTAGGGCAGCACGCCGTCATACCCCCAATTGCGCTCACCGGGAAATTGCGCCAGCGGCATCAATTCGATCGCGGTAAAGCCCAGCTCAGCCAGGCGTGGCAGGTGTTTTTCGACTTCGGCGTAGCCGCCCATCGCGCCTACGTGCAGTTCGTAGATCACGGCTTCGTGCCAGGGGCGGCCTTGCCAATTGGCGTGGCGCCAGGAGTAGGCGAGCGGGTCGACTACCAGGCTCCAGCCATGCACATCCGAGGCCTGGGCCCTGGACGCGGGGTCGGGAACCTCCATTTCCCCATCGATGTTGTAGCGGTAGCGCGTGCCCGCCGGGCACTTCACTTCGGTCTCGAACCAGCCATCTGCCTGGGGCAGCATGGCGATGGATTTACCGGTTTCCAATTCAACGCTGACATAAAACGCGTCTGGCGCCCACAAGGCAAAACGCGTGTGTTGCGCGTCCAGCATGATTGCGCCGTGGGGCCAGGTTTCCAAAGTCCGTAACGGCATCTATGAAGACCTCCCTTGATTATTTAGTCGATTTCCCCAAGGCCTTGGCGACCAGTTGTTCATACAGCTCGGCGTACGGTTCCACCGCCTGGCACCAGTTGAAGGGTTGGGTCATGGCGCGGCTGCGCATGGCGTTGAGCAGGCCTTTATTGGCGAATACCCGGAACGCGCGGCTCAGGGCTTCTTCGTAGCTTTCTACCGTGGATTCATTGAACAGGAAGCCGGTGACGCCATTCTCGATGGTGTCCGCCAGCCCGCCGGTATTGCGTGCCACCGGCAGCGAACCGAAGCGTTGGGCATACATCTGGCTCAGGCCGCAAGGCTCGTAACGCGAAGGCATCAGCAGGAAGTCACTGCCGGCGAACATGCGGCGCGCGTCGGTCTCGTTAAAGCCGATGCGTACACCGACCTGGCCGGGGAAGCGCAACGCCAGTTCGCGCATGGCCTGTTCTTCTTCTGGCTCGCCGCGACCAATGATGGCGATCTGGCCACCGTTCTCGACGATAAAGCTGGCCACCGCTTCGGTGAGGTCCAGGCCTTTTTGGTAAACCAGGCGCGAGACCACGGCGAACAGCGGGCCGCTGGAGTCATGCAGGCCGAACAGTTCGCGCACGTGGTCGGCGTTGATGGCCTTGCCTTCCCAGTCGCCGATATTGAAGTTGTGGGTCAGGTGCGTGTCGGTGGAGGTTTCCCAACTTTCATCGATGCCGTTGGGGATACCACTGAGCAGGCCTTGCTGGGTCTTGGCGGCGAGGAAACCGTCGAGGCCGCAGCCGAATTCCGGGGTGGTGATTTCCTGGGCGTAGGTCGCGCTCACGGTGGTGATATGGCTGGAATACGCCATGCCGGCCTTGAGGAACGACATCTTGCCGTAGAACTCCATGCCTTCCTGCTGCAGCGCGTGGGGCGGAATCCCCAACTCCGGCGTCGAGGCCAGGCTGACCACGCCCTGATAGGCGAGGTTATGAATGGTGAACAGGGTCGGTGTGCGTGACCCACGCCAGTGCATATAGGCGGGTGCCAGGCCGGCGGGCCAGTCGTGGGCGTGCACCAGGTCCGGGCACCAGTGGATTTGCGCGAGGTTGGCGGCCATGTCGGCAGCGGCCAGGCCCAGGCGGGCGAAGCGAATATGGTTGTCCGGCCAGTCGCGGCCGTTGTTGGCGCCGTACGGCGTGCCTTCGCGCTCGTAGAGCTCGGGGCAGATCAACACATAGATGACCAGGCCGTCCTTGAGGTCCATGCGCCCGATCTTGCACGGCGGCAGCGCGGCGTGGCCACCCAGTTCACCGATGATATGGATCGGGTTGTCGCTTTCCATCACCTGCGGGTAACCGGGGATCAGGACGCGCACATCGTGCAAGTGGGCCATGGCGCGGGGCAGGGCCGCGGACACGTCGCCCAGGCCACCGGTTTTCACCAGGTCGGCAAACTCGGAGGTGACGAACAATACCTTCTTTCGATTGGGATTATTACTCACGATCGGCCGCACAGTGTTGGGCAGGTCGGCCAGTGACGTTGGCCCCTCTGCCGCCTTACTAAAACGCTCTCCCTGAGTATCTACAGCGGCACTGATCATAGTTCTCTCCCAATGTTGGTTGGCTAGTGGCCCGCTGCCACTAGCTCCGAAGACCGCATCCTGCGGCCAGGCGCACAAGCGCTATACAAACTGGCAAGGCTT
This sequence comes from Pseudomonas sp. SB113, assembly GCF_040754745.1. NCBI lineage: Bacteria > Pseudomonadati > Pseudomonadota > Gammaproteobacteria > Pseudomonadales > Pseudomonadaceae > Pseudomonas > Pseudomonas sp. SB113. The sequence goes on along the minus strand of NZ_JBFMHW010000016.1, from coordinate 29,851 downwards.
ATGCCAGTTGCACGGTCGGCTTAAATAGATTGGATAGACGGGCATCGGGTCTGAACCGTGTGCGCTCGCCTTACCTTAAAACTGGACCTACGGCAGAGTTCGAAAGTTTCGATTTTTTGCGGGGTTTTTGTTTTGGAACGGACCCATCGGTCATCAGTCTAGGACAGATCCTAGAGCCTGTAGGGTTTATGTGGGAATTTTGTAGGACAAAAAACTTGTAACGATATGCGAAGTTGTACGCGACGAGATTTCTGCGGGGGGCGGGGGGCCTGTGGCGAGGGAGCTTGCTCCCGCTGGAGTGCGAAGTGCTCCCTGGATTTCAGGGCCGCTTCGCGCCCCAACGGGAGCAAGCTCCCTCTCCATAGGAGTGCGGCTGCCCTGTATTGGTGCGTCAGCCGAGCACGCGAATGGGCGCGCCCTTGGCCCAGGCCTGGACGTCTTCAATCATCTGCTGATAGAACTGCCGGTAGTTCTGCTCGCTCACGTACCCCACATGAGGCGTGGCGAGGACGTTGGGCAAGTGGCGGAACGGGTGATCGACCGGCAGCGGCTCCTCGGCGAATACGTCCAGTGCCGCGCCCGCCAGGCGACCAGCGGTCAAGGCCTGCACCAGCGCCTGCTCATCCACAATCGGCCCGCGCGCGGTATTCACCAAGCGGGCGGTCGGCTTCATCCAGCTCAAGGCCTCGGCGTCGACCAGGCCACGGCTGCGGTCGCTGAGCACCAAATGAACGCTGAGTATGTCGGCCTGCTCAAACAGCTCGCGCTTGCTGACCCAGGTCACCCCGGTTTGCGCGGCGCGCTCCGGCGTGAGGTTTTCACTCCAGGCAATCACCCGCATGCCGAATACCTGGGCGAACTGCGCGACCTTCTGGCCAATGCTGCCCAGCCCGAGAACCCCCAACGTCTTGCCATACAGGTCGCCGCCCAGGCCGACCTGCCAGCCACCGGCGCGCAGTGAGTTGGCTTCGGCCAGCAGATTGCGCGTAGACGCCATGATCAGCGCCCAGGTCAGCTCCGGCGCCGCCTGCTTATAGCTGTCGGTGCCGCACACCTGGATGCCCAGGGCCTTGGCGGCGGCAATGTCGATGGCGGCATTGCGCATGCCGCCGGTCACCAGCAACTTGAGGTGGGGCAAACCTTGCAGCAGGGCTTTGTCGAAGGTCGAGCGTTCGCGCATGACGCAAATAACCGCGAACCCCTTCAAACGCTCAATCATCGTGGCGGTATCGGCCGGGTAGTCGTGCAGGAAGTGCACCCGTCCCACGGCCTCCAGTACCGACCAATCCACCACGTCACTGGCCACATTCTGCCAATCATCAATGACTGCGATCTGTACCGACATTCACGCGTGCCTCGAAAAAGTTGGATTAAAGGGCGTTCAAGCCCTGCAACAGCGCCTGGTGAAACTTCGCGGGCTCTTCCATCTGCGGTGCATGGCCCAGGCCTGGGAACTCCACCAGGGTCGCGCGGGGAATCAGCTCGGCCACTTGCTTGCCCAATACCGCGTAGTTGCCGATCCTGGCCTTGACCGCCGGCGGCGCAATGTCTTTGCCTATGGCGGTGGTGTCGGCGGTACCGATGAGCAACAGGGTGGGCATCTGCAGATTCTTGAACTCGTAGTACACCGGTTGGGTGAAGATCATGTCGTAAATCAACGCCGAGTTCCATGCGACCAGCGTGTGTCCGGGGCCATTGCTCAGGCCCGCATACATGTCGACCCAACGCTCGTACTCGGGCTTCCAGCGTCCGACGTAATAGGTGTTGAGCTGGTACTTGCGAATCCCCTCGGCGCTGACTTTCTGCTCCCGCGCATACCACTGGTCGACGCTGAGGGTGGGCACGCCCAAGGCTTTCCAGTCTTCCAGGCCGATGGGATTCACCAGCCCGAGCTGCTCGGTCTGCTCGGGGTACATCAGCGCGTAACGGGTGGCGAGCATGCCACCGGTGGAATGGCCGAGCAGCGTGGCCTTTTGAATGCCAAGTTTTTCCAGCAGTTGATGGGTGTTGAGGGCCAACTGCTGGAAGCTGTACTGGTAGTGGTCGGGCTTGCTGGAGCTGCAGAAACCGATCTGGTCCGGTGCGACCACCCGATAACCGGCGTCGCTCAGGGCCTTGATCGTGCCTTCCCAGGTGGCGCCGCAAAAGTTCTTGCCATGCATCAGTACCACGCTGCGCCCGTTGGGCTGACCTTTGGCCGGTACGTCCATGTAGCCCATTTGCAGGGCTTTGCCTTGGGATTGGAAGTGGAAATGTTCCAGGGGATAGGGGTATTGGAAGCCTTGCAGCTCAGGGCCATAGCTGGCGGCGAACGCGGGGGAGATGCTGGCCGTCAGCAGGCCGGCGATGCAAAAGACGCGGGATAGAGGCATGGGCGGGGCTCCGAACAGGGTGCCCGGATGCTGTTTGCGGGGGATTAACGGGGGATTAACAACCACTGCAAGGTCACGGCGGCGAGCACCGCGTAACGCAGGCCCTTAGCCAGGGTCACCAGCAGCAGGAATCGCCACACCGGCTCACGCATCACCCCGGCCACCAACGTCAGCGGGTCGCCAATGACGGGCACCCAACTGAGCAGCAGCGTCCAATGGCCCCAGCGTTGGTAATGGTTGCGGGCTTTTTCCAGCTGCTTGTCGCTGACTGGAAACCAGCGACGCTGCTTGAAGTGCTCCACCCAGCGTCCCAGCCACCAATTGACCAGCGAGCCGAGGACATTGCCCAAGGTGGCAATCCCCAGCAGCAACCACAGGCTGTAACGCCCGCTGACCAGCAGGCCAACCAGCACCGCCTCCGATTGCAATGGCAGTAGGGTCGCCGCGCCAAACGCGGCGAGAAACAGCCCCAGGTAACCCATCAGCACCGATCAGTGCGCCGGGTAGTCCGCCACCACCACGTCCTGCCCGTCGTGGGTCAGGCCGATGACTTGATACGCCTCACCGCGCCCATCCACTTCCATGCCCGGCGAACCCATGGGCATGCCCGGTGCGGCGATTCCCAGCAGGTCGTCGCGCTTGCGCAACGCCAGCACCTGCTCGGCGGGCACATGGCCTTCGACGAACTTGCCGTCGATCACGGCGGTATGGCACGAGCCCAGGCGCGGGGCCACGCCCAGCCGTTGTTTGACCGCGCTCATGTCGGCTTCGACATGGTCATTGACCTTGAAGCCGTTGCTTTCCAAATGGCTGATCCACTTTTTGCAGCAGCCGCAATTGGCGTCGCGGTGCACGTCGATGGGGATCAGGTCGGCGGCCTGGGCCAGGGTGGTGGTGAACAACGCTGAAAGCAGGGCCAATCGCAACGGGGTTTTCATTGAGGTCTCGTCCAATACCGGGCAGTAAGCCGGGCATTCTCCCTGCTTTTATCCGTGGGACGTTGGGTTAATGTTTCAAAATTATACGGAGAGTGCGTTTTCCATCCGCTGCTTGAGCCGGTCCAACGCAATCGCCGACAGCTCGATCATGCGTTCATGGAGGCTGGCCAACTGCAATTCGGTTTCATAGGTCAGCACGCGCTTGAACAGTGTGCCGTCGCGAAAGGGCTGCAAGAAGTAGTGAATCGAGCCATCGACGGCCAGTGAGGTGAACACTGTCTTGAACTCGTCGGGACGCCGGGCGATCTGCACGCGGTAGCTCATGGGCACGCGCACTCCCAGTAAGTCGATCATTTCGGTAAAACGCGCCCCGGCGGGGAGGGAACCGGTGGTGCCGGTGTCGGCACCGAGGGAGGTGGGGTGCCATTCGTGCCAGCGATCCGGCTGGGTCACATAGTCGTAAATGGCATCGATAGGCGCCTGGATAAAACGTTCCTGACTGATCCGCTCCACGCGGACCGACTGCTTGACAGCACGCATGGCACACCTCCTGTGTGGCTGTGAACTGTCAGAATAGTCCCACTCCCGCACATTGCACGGGAGTGTTTCAGCCATGTATCAGCGCACCTTGAAACGGCTCATCAACGCAATCACCCGGCCATTGGCGTCCAGCAGGCTCTGCGTGTTGGTTTCGGTGGCATGGCCGCTCTGCACCAGCTCTTCGACCATATGTCGGATATGCACCATGCTGCGGTTGATCTCCTCGGTCACCGCACTTTGCTGCTCGGCAGCGGTGGCGATCTGGGTGCTGAGGTTATTGATATGGCTGACCGAGCCGGCCATTTCGTCGAGGCCGGTGTTCACCCGTGCCGTGGCATCCGCCGCCGACTGGCAACTGGCTTGGGTGTTTTCCATGGCCGCCACCGATGAACTGACCCCGGTGGTCAGGCGCGCGAGCATTTCATTGATCTGCGAGGTGCTGGCCTGGGTACGCGCCGCCAGTGCACGGACTTCGTCTGCCACCACCGCAAAACCACGACCTTGCTCGCCGGCGCGTGCGGCTTCAATCGCGGCGTTGAGGGCCAACAGGTTGGTCTGGCCGGCAATCGCGCCGATCACGCCGAGGGTTTCGGTGATGCGCGCGGCGTCCTGGCGCATGTTCTCGACGGTGTGGGTGGCACTGGCGACTTCGCCGATCAGCGCACTGACGCTGGTGGACGCTTCACCCACCACCACGCGGGAGCGGTCGGCGTGTTCGTTGGCGCGCTGGGTGAACGAGGCGGTTTCCGCCGCGTTTTGCGCCACGGTATCGGCGGTGGAACTCATTTCGGTGATGGCGGTGACGGTCTGGTCGGTCTCCGAGGCGTGGCGCACCAGGATGCTGTTGGTGTGCGCCGAGGTGTGCTGCAATTGCTCAAGGCCCGATGACATGGCCCCGGTAGCTTGGGTCACTTCGCCGATCATGTCTTGCAGGTAGACGATAAAGCGGTTCACCGAATGGCCGATGGCGCCCAGTTCGTCTTCGGCGCGGATGGTGATACGCCGCGTCAGGTCGGCATCACCGGTGGACAGCGCGTCGATGTTGGTCTTCAGGGTTTTCATGCGCTGCACCAATTGGCGGATCGCATACACCGCCAGCAGCACCAGCAGCAACACCATGGGAATTTGCAGCAAGGCCAGGCTGCCGAGCACGTCATCGCGCTGGGCGGTGATCAATGAGGTGGGCAGGGCGGTGGCGAGGAACCACGGTGTGCCTTCGATAGGGCGCATGTAGAAGGTGCTGGCCACGCCCTGGTTGTCGAACTCGCTGCGCTGCAAGGCCTGGTCGCGATGGGCGAGGGCTTTGCTGACCTGGGAGGCAAAGGCCGAGGTGCCGGTCAATTCACTGATGTTCTTCAGGACCACCGGGCTGTTCAGGCGTGTGCTGTTGCTGATGATCTTGCCGTCGCCTTCGACGATCAGCATCTGCCCGCCGATGTCCTTTTCCTTGCTGGCAACCAAGTCGTTGAAGAAGCCGAGGGTCACGTCGATGGTGGCCACGCCGTACGCCGCGCCGTCACGCTGGATCGCCATGGCGCAGTTGGTGCGCGGCTCCTGGCTGGCGTCGTCCTTGTAGGCCGCGGCCCAGGCACATTGGCCGCGTGGCGAAGCGAGGCCGCCCTTGTACCAGCTCTGGTCGTAATAATTGGGGGCGGGGTCGCTGTTCCAGAACGTGTTCACCGCCAGCTTGCCCGACGCATCACGGTGCCAGAACGTACTGTGCTTGTTGCGCCCCGGCGTGCGCTGGTTGGGCAGCGGCCAGATACCGCCGCCGAACACCTTCAGCTCACCGTATTGGTCGACCAGGCCGGGCAGGACCTTGTCGATGGCATCGCTGTCGAGCAGCGGAATGGTTTGGGTGATGGTGCGTTGCTGGGACTGAACCTTGTTCAGTTCGCCCTGGATCTGTTCGGCCACCTCGCTGATGCGGTTGAGCACCACCTGTTCTTCGGTATGGCGCAGCGTGGGCGCGACCAACTGGCCGATACCGACGACGGTCAACACGAATAGCACCAGGACGAACAGCACCAGAAACAGGGTATAGCGAGCTTGAATGGAGCGCAGTGGGGGCATGGGGATCGTCCTTACGAAGCGTTTATTATCGACGCGGCTTTTTGGAGCTTCGTAGGGCTATCGGCTTGGCAAGGAAGAGCTTTAGGCGCAGTGGTACAAGAAAGCAGGAGCGCCGCTTAACGGTGCTCCTGTGCAGTCTGATCAGATGTCCAGCATCGCCATCACGGCTTCGGGATAGCGCAGGCCGGCAGTTGCATTGGCGGGAAAGAGTGCATCGAGTGCCGCCAGCTCGGCCGGGCTGAGGTCAATCGACACGGCGGCTACGTTTTCTTCCAGGTACTTGCGCTGCTTGGTGCCGGGGATCGGGACGATGTAGTCGCCTTGCGCCAATACCCAGGCCAGCGCCAGTTGCCCGGCGGTAACGCCTTTGTCCGCCGCCAGGGTTTGCACCTGCTGAACCAGTTGCAGGTTTTTGGCAAAGTTTTCCCCTTGGAAGCGCGGGTTGGTGCGGCGGTAGTCATCGGCGCCGAAGTCATCCGGGCTTTTCAGCGCACCCGTGAGGAATCCCCGGCCCAGGGGGCTGTAAGGCACAAACGCGATGCCCAGGCGTTGGCAGGCGGCGAGGCAGCCGTTGTCTTCCTGGTCGCGGCTCCACAGGGAATATTCGCTTTGCAGCGCACTGATGGGATGCACGTTGTGCGCCCGCTCCAGTGTTGCCGCCGAGGCTTCGCTCAGTCCCAGGTAACGCACCTTGCCCTGTTTGACCAGCTCGGCCATGGCGCCGACGGTTTCTTCGATGGCCACGTCCGGGTCGATGCGGTGCTGGTAGTACAGGTCCAGAGTTTCCACGCCGAGGCGCTGCAAGGTGCCGTTGATGGCGTCGCGGATGTACTCGGGACGGCCATTGACGCCGCGCAGCGCCGGGTTCGCCGGGTCACGCACGATGCCGAACTTGCTCGCCAGGAACACCTGGTCACGTTTGCCGGCGATGGCTTTGCCGATCAATTGTTCGTTGGTATGCGGGCCGTACATGTCGGCGGTGTCGAGAAAGTTGACGCCCAGTTCCAAGGCGCGGTGCAGGGTGGCGGTGGCCTCCGTGGTGTCGCTGCCGGGGGTGTAGAAATCAGTCATGCCCATGCAACCGAGGCCGATGGCGGAAACACGTGGGCCGTTTTTACCGAGTTGACGAGTGTGCATGGGGTTCAGCTCCTTTATATGAAGGCGTCCATTGTTGCTCTCGACAAAATCGGGATAAACAGGCTAAAACCACTATCACTATTCGTAATATCTAAATAATTGAAGGCGGGAGTGGCCCTTGGACCGTTTTAACGCGATGCGCGTATTCACTCGGATCGTCGAGCTGGGCGGGTTCGCCAAGGCCGCCGACAGCCTGCAATTGCCTCGCGCCTCGGTGACCGTCCTGATCAAGCAACTGGAATCGCACCTCGGCGTACAGCTGTTGCAGCGCACCACGCGCCAGGTCAGCCCGACCCTCGACGGCGCGGCGTATTACCAGCGTTGCGTGCAGTTACTCACGGACCTGGAAGAAACCGAGGCGGTGTTCTCCACCCAACGGCAGAACCCGCGCGGCGTCTTGAGTGTGGACATGCCTTCGGGCATCGGGCGCTTGATTGTGATTCCCGCGTTGCCGGCGTTCACCGCGCGCTATCCGCAGATCGAATTGGACATAGGCCTGAACGACCGCCCGGTGGACCTGATCCGTGAAGGTGTGGATTGTGTGCTGCGTGGCGGCCTGGCCCTGGATGAGTCGCTGGTGGCCAGGCCTTTGGCAATGATGGACCAGTTGACCTTGGCGAGCCCGGGGTATCTGGAACGCACGGGCATACCCGCGACCCTCGAGGACCTGGCCAATCACCAGATGGTCGAGTACGTCTCCACGGCCAGCGGCAAGCGGTTCGGCCTGGAGTTTCTGATCGGCAACGCCGTGCACCCGATCCATTTGTCCAAGCGCGTGGCGGTCAACAGCTCCGACGGCTATTTCGCCGCGTGCGAAGCGGGCTACGGCCTGATTCAGGCGCCGCACTATCACGCGATGCGGCAACTGGCCCAGGGCAGCCTGGTACCCGTGCTGGCGCAGTTGCCAGTGCCGAAAATGGCACTGACGGCGCTGTATCCGCCCCATCGTCAACTGTCACAGCGGGTGAGGGTGTTTGTGGATTGGCTGGTTGAGCTGTGCGGCCGGCCTGGCACCGGTTTGCAACGCTAGGCCTGGGCCTTGCGATAAGCGCCGGGCTGCTGCCCGGTCACTTTGTGGAAGGCTCGGGTAAACGCTGCCACGGACTGATAACCCACCGCCAGTGACACATCTGCCACCGTCTGGTCCTGTTTGAACAATTGGCAGGCGTGGCGCATGCGCATCATCAGCAGCACCTGGCCGGGCGACTGCCCGCACAATTCAGTGAAACGCTTGAAAAACGCCGAGCGCGACAAGCCGGTGCAGGTCGCCATGCTTTCCAGCGTCCAGGCGTCCGCCGGACGGGCGATCAAACGTTCCAGCAGGTTCGCGAACGCCGGCTGACGACCCAGTGCGGCCAGACCACCGAGTTCGTTGTTATCGAGCACTTGCTGGCGCAGTACATACAGGAACAGCAGGTGGCACAGGCGCTCCAGCAAGGCGCTAGAAGGTGCCGGGGTGCGTTTGCACTCTTGCAGGATCAGTTCGAACAGGTTGCGTGCCGCCGTCAGCGACGGGTCACCGGCCCGCAGGACGATCCACGCGGGCAGGGTATCGACGATCATCGCCGACAAACCGGACTGGAAGTGAAAGAACCCGCACACCAGCCCCACGCCGTCGCTGGCGCCGCTGTCCAGGGGCAGCATCGGGCGTCGTGGACATTCCCGCGCGCCGGCCGCCGTGGCTTCCCCGGACAACCGATACTCAAGGTCACGGAGCAGGAACACCGCGTCGCCGTTGTTCAACTCGACGGGCGTGGGTTCGCCGTCGATATGCAGCCAGCACTCGCCCTGCACGACCAGGTGGAAACTCGCTCGCGCCAGGCCGTGGGTGCTGGCGTGCCAGTCACCGCAGTAGCGCCCCACATGAAACAGGCTGGTGTTGAGTTCGAGGCTATCTAATAACCAATCGACAAGTGCACTGGAAGAATTCATCTAATGGAAAGACTCAAGAGCAAGTAATCGCTACTTTAGCCTATTGAGAGGATTTCTTATAACCAACAGACTGGATGCACGAACCCTCAGGAGACCGCTCCATGTCCCGTGTACCGCTGCTCACCCCGCAAACCGCGCCACCCGCCGCCAAGCCGTTGCTGGAAAACGCGCTGAAAGCCTCGGGTTTCATCCCCAACCTGCTGGCCGTGTTGGCCAATGCCCCGGCGGCGCTGGAAACCTACATCACCGTTTCGGGCCTGAACGCCAAGGCCGAGCTGAGCCTGGCCGATCGCGAAGTGGTGCAGTTGATTGCCGCCACCACCCACGGCTGCGATTTCTGCGTCGCCGGCCACACCGCCGTGGCGCGCAACAAGGCCAAGCTGCCGGAAGACGTCATCGACGCCTTGCGCCAGCGTGGCGAATTGCCCAACGCCCGTTATGAGACACTCGCCGCCTTCACGCGGGAAGTCATTGCTACCCGTGGCGATGTCAGCGATGCAGGGTTTGACGCGTTCCGCGCCGCCGGTTTCACCGAAGGCCAGGCCCTGGAAGTTATTTTGGGGGTGAGCCTGGCAACCCTGTGCAACTTCGCTAACGTGTTTGCCCGTACCCCGCTGAACCCGGAGTTGGCGCAATACCGTTGGGAAAAACCGGCCAGCTGAATGGCTGGTGGTCCCGCTGCTTTGACAAGGAGAAACATGAATGCTTGACCCAATCTTGAGCCGTTGGCTCGATGTTCAAGCGCAGGCCCTGGATGTGGGCAGTTGCGATCCCCAGGAAGTGCTGCCACGGCTGGCGCAAGCCAATGTGCTGCGTATCGGCGTGCCTAAAGCCTTCGGTGGACTGGGCGGCGATGTGGCGGGCGCGGTCGAGGCCATCGCCAATGTCGCCAGCCATTCGTTGGCGGCGGCCTTTGTGTGCTGGGGCCAGCGTTCGTTTATCGAGTATCTGTTGCAGAGCCCGAATGAGCGGCTGCGCGAGCAATTGTTGCCGGACCTGCTCAGCGGCAGGCTGGCGGGGGCCACCGGTTTGTCGAATGCGATGAAGTTCCTGTCGGGCATCGAGACGCTGCAGATCAGCGCCGAGCCGAACGATCACGGCTGGACCCTCAACGGTCGCCTGCACTGGGTGACCAACCTGCGCAAGAACGGCTTTGTGGCAGCGGCGGCGATCGAGCATACCGGCGGCGGCGCGCCGTTTATCCTGGCGATCCCGGATTCGGTGGCGGGCCTGCAACGTTCCGGCGACCTGGAACTGCTCGGCCTGCAATCGAGCAACACCGCAGCACTGGGCCTCGAAGGCGTCGAGCTGAGTCGCGACTGGTTGCTGCACGAGGATGCACGCAGGTTCCTGCCGGCCGTGCGTCCAGCGTTCCTCGGTTTGCAGTGCGGTATGTCGATCGGCCTGGCGCGTCGCTCGTTGGCGGAAGTCGCCAACCACTTAGGCGCTGCACGCACGGTGTTGCGCGAAGAGCTTGACGGGTTGCGCGTGACCTTGGATCACTGGGTGAACGAACTGAAGAGTGGCCTGCTCGCCGGGCGCTTCGCCGCTGAGCCGGTGCCGTTGTTCAAGTTGCGCATTGGCCTGGCCGAAACCGCCGCCAGCGCCGTACAGCTGGAATTGCAGGCCAGCGGTGGCAAGGCCTACCTCACAGCCCATGGCAGTGGGTTTGCGCGGCGCTGGCGTGAGTCGGCGTTTGTACCGATCGTCACGCCCAGCCTGGTGCAATTGCGCACCGAGTTGCAGCGCCAGGCCAACCTGTGAGCCGGGCGGTATTGAGTGCCCGGGGGATTTGCCTGGGGTATGCCAGCGGCCCGGTGTTGCAAGGCTTCGACCTGCAATTGCAGCGAGGTGAAGTGGTGTCGATCCTGGGTCCCAGCGGGGTCGGCAAGTCCAGCCTGTTGCGTGTGCTCGCCGGATTGCAGGCGCCCCAGGATGGCAAGGTGCAGGTGTTGGGCGAGCCGTTGAACGGACCCCATCCACGTGTCGCCGTAGCGTTCCAGGACCCGAGTCTGTTGCCCTGGTTGAGCCTGGAAAAGAACGTTGCGTTCGGCCTGGATTTCGCCCGCCAGCCGCACCTGAGCGCTGACGAGCGCCGCCAGCGCGTCGACCATGCCATCGCAGCGGTCGGCCTGGAGCGCGCACGCCAGCAATTTCCGTCACAGTTGTCCGGCGGCATGGCCCAGCGCACCGCGTTGGCTCGTTGCCTGGCGCGCCAGCCCCAGGTGCTGTTGCTGGATGAGCCCTTCGGTGCGCTGGATGAAGTGACCCGTGCCGATATGCAGCACCTGTTGCTTAAGGTCAACCGTGAGCAGGGTTCGGCGGCGGTGTTGATCACCCATGACATCGACGAAGCGCTGTTGTTGTCCGACCGCATCCTGCTACTGGGCAACCGCCCGGCGCGGACGCTGGGCGAATGGCGCATCGACCTGCCGCAACCGCGCGAAGAACAGGTAGAAGCCATCGGCGCTCTGCGCATCGAGATTCTTAAAACCCTACGGCAGGCGAGCCGCCCTCAACCCCAATCCCTTGACCTGCTGGAGCCCAGCCATGTGCCTGGATGACCTGACCCACTCGCGGCGTGACTTTCTCAAACTTTCCGCAGTCCTCAGTGCCGCCGGTGCCTTGCCGCTGCTGAGCAGCCTGCAGGCCCGTGCCGCCAGCGAGCCGGATGCGCCGGTGCGCATCGGCTACCTGCCGATCACCGACGCGACGCCCTTGCTGGTGGCACATAACAACGGCCTGTTCGAAGCCGAAGGCATCAAGGCCGAGCGCCCGGTGTTACTGCGCAGTTGGGCGCAGGTGATCGAGGCGTTTATCTCCGGGCAAGTCAACGTGATCCACCTGCTGTCGCCGATGACCGTGTGGGCGCGTTATGGCAGTCAGGTGCCGGCCAAGGTGGTGGCGTGGAACCATGTGGGCGGTTCCGGCCTCACCGTGGCACCGGGCATTACCGAAGTGAAACAACTGGGCGGCAAGTCGGTGGCGATCCCGTTCTGGTATTCGATTCATAACGTGGTGGTGCAGCAACTGTTCCGCGACAACGGCCTGACCCCGGTGGCGCGTGCCGCCGGTAGTGCGATTGGCGCCAACGAAGTCAACCTGATCGTGCTGCCGCCTTCGGACATGCCGCCGGCCCTGGCCAGCAAGCGCATCGACGGTTATATCGTCGCCGAGCCGTTCAACGCCCTGGCGGAGAACCTCAAGGTCGGGCGTGTGCAGCGGTTTACCGGGGATGTCTGGCGCAACCATGCCTGTTGCGTGGTGTTCATGCACGAACACGACCTGACCAATCGCCCGGAGTGGTCGCAGAAAGTGGTGAACGCCATCGTCAAGGCACAGGTCTGGACCCGTGATAACCGCGCAGAGGCGGTGAAGCTGCTGTCCAAGGACGGTCCGAACCGCTACACACCACATGCCGAGCCGGTGTTGAGCAAAGTCCTGGCGCCGACCGCTGCCGACCGCGCTGCCTACCTGGCTGATGGCGCGATCCAGCACGCCAACTGGGACGAGCACCGCATCGACTTCCAACCTTATCCATTCCCCAGCTACACCGAGGAACTGGTGCGGCGCTTGAAAGACACGCTGATCGAGGGCAACAAGACATTCCTCGCCGACCTGGACCCGGCCTTTGTCGCGAAGGATCTGGTGGATGACCGCTTTGTGCGCAACGCCATCGAAGCGGTCGGCGGCATGCGCACCTTCGGCTTGCCCGACGGCTTTGAGCGGACCGAGGAGATTGGCGTTTGAACAACCGCAGAATCCCGGGTTGGTTGCTCGGGCTGAGTGGCCTGGGCGGTTTGTTACTGCTGTGGTGGCTGGGGGTGAAGGTGTGGGGGGATGCGGGTGGCCTGTCGGCGCGTTTTTCGCTGGCGGCCACCTGCAGCAGCCTGTGGGAATTGCTGGGGCGCGGTGAGCTGTATCTGCATATCGCCGTGAGCCTCAAGCGTATCTTCGTCGGGCTGTTCCTGGCCTTGCTGGTGGGGGTGCCACTTGGGCTGCTGGTGGGCAGTTCGCGCAACCTGGAAGCGGCGACCACGCCAGCCTTCCAGTTTCTGCGGATGATCTCGCCGCTGTCCTGGATGCCCATCGTGGTGATGCTGATGGGGGTAGGGGACCAACCGATCTACTTCCTGCTGGCGTTTGCCGCAGTGTGGCCGATCATGCTCAACACCGCGGCCGGCGTGCGCCAGCTCGACCCGCGCTGGTTGCAGTTGAGCAGCAGCCTGAGCGCCACGCGCTGGGAAACCTTGCGCCGAGTGATCATCCCCGGTGTGGTGGGTCACGTGCTGACCGGCGTGCGGCTGGCCATCGGGATCCTGTGGATCGTGCTGGTGCCGTGCGAGATGCTCGGGGTCAGTGCAGGGCTTGGCTATTACATCCTGGATACGCGTGATCGTCTGGCCTATTCGGAACTGATGGCGATGGTGTTGTTGATCGGGCTGCTGGGGTTTGCCCTGGATGCGCTTGCACGCGGGTTGCATCAGCGGTGGGTGCATGGGGGGAGCCAGTGAAGACATAGCCTGAGCCCGGGGCCCCATTGCTGTCGTAGTGAGCGGCAGGTCGGACGAGCCAAAGCTTTTCATCACCTGTAACATAAGCCCCTGTCGACCTCGGTGTATCCCGTCGCCCGGGTATGCCCCGGCCTGTTCGGCGTTACACAGTGGATAATTCTTCCGGTTCAGGAACCCGTCATGACACAAAAGCAACGCTTGAAATACTCGATTCTGATCGCCCTGGCGGTACTGGCGACGATGTTTGGCCTGTCCTATCTGCAGAACATCGGGTTTATCAGTGAGAAGACGTTCCAGACCATCGCCATTGCCGTCGCCGTGGTCGTGGTGGTGATCAACGGCATCATGCGCCGCAAGGTCAAGCTCTAAGCCCGACCTTCGAGTACCTTCGCAGCCTCTTCATGGAGGCTGTAGCTTTTATCCGCATTGAGGGTGATCACCCCCTCGCTGCACAGGCGCTTGAGCACCTCGCGCACACTCAGGAACGACAACGGGATGCCCAGCGCCAGCAGGTGGCTGTGTACGCCGCGTACCCCCAGGGCGCGCTGGTTGTCGGCGGCGGTGAGCAGGGCGTCGATGACCTTCAGCCGAATCAGGCTGGTGCGTAAACCAAAACACTTGAGTAAATGCCGAATACGTTGGTTGCCTTGCTGTTCGGGCGATTTGCCGAATGCTTGCGCGCCGTTGCCAAAATTGGCTTCGGCGACCGATGAATGTCCGTCCGTGGGCACTTGCGGGTTGTACATGCAAAAAACTCCTTATCAGAGCCTGATCAGGAAAATGATGGCGCTCTTATCCAATAAGACGAACGAGCGAGCGAAATCATGAAGTGAGCGATGTAGAAATTTTGTCGGTATCGGTTTTGTCACATCTGTAGCGCCTTAAATAAACGTCTGGCCTGGTTAAATTCTTCGCGGTTTTTTGCGTCCTTACGGTGGGGTAGCAATCCCGGGTGAGGGTGTTCAATTTGACTGCGGAGTCTGTGTGATTATTTCCAACGGGTTGTCCAGGGTGTGCGTGGCGGGGCTGTTGCTGGGGTTGAGCCTGGCTGCATCGGCGCGGGAACAGGTGACGCAAGCGTCGGCGGACATCCGGCGTACCAGTTTCGGCGTGCCGCATATTCGCGCCAACGATGAGCGCGGCCTGGGCCTGGGCATCGGTTACGCCTATGCCCAGGACAACCTGTGCCTGCTGGCCAATGAAGTGGTCACGGTGAACGGCGAACGGGCCAGGTTCTTCGGCCCCGAGCAGTCGACCCTGGAAGAACGCAACAACCTGGCCAGTGATGTGTTTTTTACCTGGCTGAATACGCCGGGTGCCGTGGCGGCCTTCTGGAAGGCGCAAAGCCCGCAGATCCAGCAGCGCATGGAAGGCTATGTGGCCGGTTACAACCGCTACCTCAAAGAGCAGGGCGCGCCGGCCCAGTGCCAGGCCGCCTGGGTGCGGCCGCTGGTGGTTGAAGACCTGGTGAAATTGACCCGCAGGCTGTTGGTGGAAGGCGGGGTCGGCCAATTCGCCGAGGCCCTGGTCGGCGCCAAGCCGCCTCAGGTAACGGCGAGTGTGCAGCCCAGCGCCAAGGCGTTTGAACTGGCCGCCGCCAATCAACAGCGCTTCAGCCTCGATCGCGGCAGCAATGCCGTGGCGGTGGGGCGTGACCGTTCGTTTAACGGGCGTGGCATGTTGTTGGCCAACCCGCATTTCCCGTGGGTGGGCGGCATGCGTTTTTATGAAATGCACCTGACCATCCCCGGCCAGCTGGATGTGATGGGCGCCGCGTTGCCGGGCCTGCCGGTGATCAATATCGGCTTCAACCAGCATGTGGCGTGGACGCACACCGTTGATACGTCCAAGCACTTCACCCTGTATCGCCTGACGTTGGATCCCAAGGATTCCACGCGCTATCTGCTGGATGGAAAATCCATCCCCCTGGAAAAAACCTCGGTGACGGTGCAGGTCAAGCAAGCGGACGGCAGCATTAAACCGGTGACCCATCCGGTCTATAGCTCGCAGTTCGGCCCCGTGGTGCAATGGCCTGGCAAGCTGGATTGGGACAATCACTACGCCTTCAGCCTGCGCGATGCCAACCTGGGCAACGACCGCGTGCTGCAACAGTGGTACGCCATGAACCGCGCCACCAGCCTCAAGGACCTGCAAGCCTCGGTGCACACCCTGCAAGGCATCCCGTGGGTCAACACCCTGGCCGCCGATGACCAGGGCCAGAGCCTGTACATGAACCTGTCGGTGGTGCCCAACGTCAGCGCGGCCAAACTGGCGCAATGCAGCGACCCGCGTGCCGGCCTGCAGATGATCATGCTCGACGGTGCCCACAGCGCCTGCGCCTGGGACGTCGACCCGCGCGCCGCCCAGGCCGGCATCTTCCCCGCCGACCAGCTGCCGCAGCTGGAGCGTAGCGACTACGTGCAGCACTCCAACGATTCGGCCTGGATGGCCAACCCCAAGGCGCCGTTGACCGGCTTCTCCCCGGTGATCAGCCAGGACCACATCGGCCTCGGCCCACGCGCACGCTTCGCCGTGCAACGCCTGCAATCCCTGGAGGGCCGACCGATCAGCGTCGCCGACCTGCAAAACATGGTGATGGACAATGAGGTCTACCTTGCCGGCCAAGTCATGCCCGACCTGCTGGCGTTCTGCGCCAAACACCTCGGCACCGACACGGCTGCCCTGACGCCGCTGTGCACCAGCCTCAACGACTGGGACCGGCACGCCAACCTCGACAGCGGCCTGGGCCTGGTGCACTTCATCAACCTGATCGAACACCTGCAACAGATCCCCGATGCCTGGCGCGTCCCGTTCGACCCGGCCCAGCCCCTGACCACCCCACGCGGCCTGGCCATCGACCGTGCGCCCGTGGCCAAGGCCCTGCGCGAAGCCATGCTGGCCTCCACCGCAACCGTCGCCAAACTCGGCCTTGGCGCCGACACTAAATGGGGAGATGTCCAGGTCAGCGGCCAGACCCCAATCCACGGCGGCCCGCAGGCGCTGGGGATCTACAACGCCATGCAAACCGTGCCCCGGGCCGACGGCAAGCGCGAAGTGGTCAGCGGCAGCAGCTACCTGCAGATCGTCACCTTCGACGACCAGGGCCCACACGCCCAAGGCGTGCTCGCGTTTTCCCTGTCCAGCAACCCGGCCTCGACATACTCGAAGGACCAGACCCAAGCGTTCTCCGAAAAAAAGCTGCGCCCGCTGCCGTTCACCGACGCCCAGATCAAGGCCGACCCGCAGTACCAGCAGCAGCTCATCAAGGAGTAGGGCAGGCACGCAACCCCTTGATGCCAATGCGAAATATTTTTGAAATCAAGGGGTTGCAGGCAAAAGCAAATGAGTACATAATGGCGCCCATCGAACGCAACGAAGCATTAAAAACTTCAATGTATTCAATGAGTTAGAGTAGAGGCAGGGTTTTATAGCCCACTCAAGTTTTTATGCGGTGAATGTCAGCAGCAAGGGCGTTGATCGTTTGAGGCCGAGTAGCAAAATGGTTATGCAGCGGATTGCAAATCCGCCTACGCCGGTTCGATTCCGACCTCGGCCTCCACTCTTAGAAACCCCGTAGATTAACGTCTACGGGGTTTTTTATTGTTCGAAATAAGATGGTCGCGCCCGCACCCCCCCTCGATTCACGTGAGTCACTAAGGTTTGCGATGCTCCAGGGCAAGTGCATGTTTTGACGCCGGTCCTTTGAGTTGTTAAGGCTTCCAACCATATCCGGTAATGTGTTGGTCGGGGTCTAAGTTCATTTCTCGCTTTATTTGAGCGCTGTGGCCTACCTGCTGCTGATTACAATAATCCAATATAACGACGCTTAGTAATGCTGTGCGTTAATCGCACAAATTGGCTGTCGGGCAGTTAAAGTTTAGGCGGTCCGGGTGGATAGAAGTGTTACCCCTATTCATATGTTCCGGAGCGCTCCTAATGTTCACCCATCTCAAAATCCGTACGGGTATGGCTGGAGTCTTGTTGCTGTTCACCGTTGCCTTGCTGTACTCCGTGCTCACCAGTTGGTGGGCAGCAATGCGCAGCTTTGATCAAATTGATGAGTTGAGCCGCACGTCTAAGCAAATTGATGGAATCAATAATGCTTTCTTGCTGGCGATTCGTGCAAGCGCCAACGTATCGTCAGCCTTCATAGAGACCGTGGGCAGTCGCTTTGACGCCGCCGAGGCGCGCCTGGTGCGCAGTGAGGGTATCTGGACAGATGCGATGGCCAAGGTAACTTCTGCTACTGCTGATATTCGCGATCCCAAATTCGCGGCCTTGTCTGACGAGTTGAAACGGGCCTTTAGTGAATACGGCGAAGCCATCGCAGGTCAGCGAAAGGCCACCCGGGCACGCTCTGCCGACCAGTATTTCCAAGTCAATATCGACGCTGGCAACAGCATGACTAAGCTTCAGAAGATTCGGACGGATCTAGTGGCCGCGCTGGATGCCCGTGCCCAGGACATTACTGAAGATTCGGCAGGCCGCCTGAATAGTTCGCAGGCCCTGGCAATCGTCCTGGGTTTAGTCACTCTGGTGCTGGTGGTGCTGTGCTGGATATTTATCGCCGGACGCGTACTACGCCCATTGCGTGATGCCGGCGAGCATTTCAAGCGCATCGCCAGTGGCGACCTGACTCAGGAAGTGGGGGTGCCGAGCCGCAACGAGATTGGAGAACTTTTTGCAGAGCTGCAGCGTATGCAAGCCAGCTCCCGTGACACGTTGACCTTGATTAACGGGTCCGCTACCCAGCTGGCCTCGGCCGCTGAAGAACTTCACGCGGTGACAGAGGAAAGTAGCCGCGGCTTGCAACAGCAGGATCTGCAATTGGAGCAGGCCGCTGCAGCGGTCAACGAAATGACAAGCGCCGTGGAGGAGGTGGCACGCAATGCGGTTTCTACCTCCCAAGCAGCGACGGCCTCCAACACCCTGTCCGAAAAGAGCCGCCAGCAGGTCAGGCAGAACATAGACGGCACCTTATCGATGACTGCCGACATTCAGGACAGTGCTCGGCGCATCCAGCGTTTGGCCGAAGAAGTGCGCGACATTGGCAAGGTTCTGGATGTCATCCGTGCAGTGTCGGAACAGACCAACCTGCTGGCGCTCAACGCGGCGATTGAGGCGGCTCGTGCAGGTGAGGCTGGGCGTGGTTTTGCGGTAGTGGCGGACGAAGTGCGGACACTGGCCTATCGCACTCAGGAGTCGACCCGGGAAATTGAGCAGATGATCGGTAATGTGCAAAATACCGCTGAGCAGGCGGTCGAGTCGATGCGCAGCAGTGCGGCACGCGCTGATGGCGCCTTGGAGATCACCCAAGCCTCTGGAGTTGTGTTGGAGGATATATTCGTCGCTATCGGGGAGATTAACGAGCGCAACCTGGTGATCGCCACTGCCGCCGAAGAGCAGGCCCAGGTCGCGCGTGAAGTGGACAGCAACCTGGTTGCCATTCGCGATCTCTCGGCGCAATCGGCGGCCGGATCAATGCAGACCAATGCAGCCAGTCATGAGCTTTCACGTCTTGCCGTAGAGCTGACCAATCTGGTTGGACGGTTTCGGATCTGACATAAGCTGGGCCAAGGAGTCTGGATCGGTGAGATATACCCCACGATAGCGAAGTTCTAAATATCCAGACTTCTCCCAAATACGAAGTTGATTGTTAACGGTTTGCCGCGAAACCCCTAGCCGTTTCGCGAGTTCGCCTTGGGAAAGATTAATCACGGGAATCTCTCCTTGAGAATCAGCTGCCAGCCGAATGATTAGATTAGCCAGCCTGATGGGTAACGGAGAAAGCGCAGATCCTTCAATCCAGGAGAGTGCAGAGCGGAGCTTCCGGCAAACCAGTTGGCATAAAGCGGGCCATACTTCCGGATTTGATTGTGCGACTCGCCATAGGGCGTTACCTGGGAGGACTGCGATCTCCGACTGACAACAGGCATTCACCTCATAGTACCTGGGAAGGTTATCAATAAGAGGAACCTCCCCGAACCAATCCCCCGGTCGCAACGTCGCCAACGTCAGTTCATCGCCTCGGCTGCCAATGCTTGTAACTTGCAGGTTGCCACTCGTCACCTTAAACATTGTGGCTGGCTGGACACCTCTTGCGAACACAGCTTCGTGCGACACGAGATTTCGTCTTGAACAATGCGCAAGCAGCAGCCTGTCGATTTCAGCGGGCAGGACAAGCGACGGATCAGCGGAGAAAGGAGTCATGATCAAATGCCATAATTTGACAATTCGGCGGGTGCGCGCTTGATATTATCAGTAGTGCTTATCCACCCCAAGCCAAAAATTTTTCAAGGGAATCGCTATATGTATGTGGGTCATTTCGCCATCGGCCTGGCTTTAAAAGCCCGTTATCCGAAGATCCCAGCCATTCCGATCATGATGGGGGTCGGCTTCCTCGACCTGCTCGACGGTATCTTTATCATGCTGGGGCTGAACACGGTTACCCCCAATCTAAACAGTGGCCCCTACCTGTTCTTCGATTTGACGTTTATCGATTGGGATCATTCGCTGGTCGCCGCGCTATTCTGGTCAGCTGTGTGGGGATTGCTCTTCTTAAAGAATCGTCCCGTTGCTGTTATTGCTGGTTTGGCTGCCTTCTCCCACTTTATCGCTGATTGGCCGATGCATAATGCGGATTTAGCCCTCTACCCATTTTCTACCGAACATTATGGCTATGGGCTATGGGGTAAGCTCGGCAATATTTCCTGGTTGCTTGAGGGGTTATTCTCAGCAGTTTTGATGGGATATGCCTGGACACTCAGCGCACGTAAGGGAATTAGCCTTAAATGGCCCGCGCTGGTTTTGCTCTTACTGTTTCTCCAGTTATCACCCATCGCGTCGCCAATGAAAATTGCTGCACAGCTCCAAGAGCCCTACGCTCACTTGATTCACGGGTTTCTTGTTTCCGTGGGGTTCGTTATTCCTGGGTTATTGCTATCGTGGCTGATACGTCGGGAAGAAGAAAGTGCGAGCAAACCATAATCAAAGGCCCGATATAGCAACAGGCTTTAAAAGTAGGGCAAAGGCTCTGGCACCGTGTAAATAGTGGCGGCGCGGAATTGATGCTGATGCAACTATCTGATAAGTAAGTTGCTTCAGCCAATCACCTCAGACCTGTTAATACGCTGGCGCTTAACTTCACCTGCATACGCCACTATTTTGTCCTGCTGAGCCTTCAGCAACGCACATATCTTCTGCAATGCCATTGTGTCATTCGGCGCCTTGTCACTCGCCGCCAGGGTGGTCAGTTCCATCACCGACCATCCAATAACGGCCGCTGCATCTTCCAGGTCATAAAACAATTCCTGCTGGGCAGTCCTGGGTCCGTCGAGGCCCTGTATCAACTCTTTCATCTACTTCTCCGCCTGGTGCTGATTCAGTTCAAGGCCCATGACCACCATCCCTATTTCTGCCAAATCCGTGCTGAAGGGGATTTCACCGATCCGTCGAAACCCAAACCCTGCGTAAAATCGCTGGGCATTTGAATTGCTCTTAAGCACATCCAGCCACAGCAAGTGTTCAGCGCGCTGCACCGCCTGATCGCAGATAAACTGCAAAAGTTGCCTGCCATAGCCAAGCCCCGCAGCAGATTTGAGAAAGTAGATTTTTTGCAGCTCTGCACCCAGTTCACCGGTGATCGGTGCCGGCGTTGACCAGTTGACCTTGGCGAAGCCCAGGGGTGCACCCTCGTTGTCTGAGGCGATAAGCCACGAATGACGGGCGGGCCGGTCAAGTGAGCGGCTGAGCGAATCCCGTGAGAAATCCTGTTCGAGAAAGTCCTGCATGCCTGCGGGAGACCAGAGTGTCGAAAAATGCGCTTGATAGGTCTCGCAGCCGACCGCACGCAGGCTATCGAGATCGGCCTTAGTCGCTGCACGAATGTTGAGCATGTTCTTCCCCCGGTTAACGCGTACCCAATGAATTGACGTGTATCCACCCCCACACAAACCCTACCAAGACGTTACACGAAACCCGTGACGGACTTCAGTGGCGGCGGTCTTACTTTACGTACACCCAACCTTGTAAAGCAGAGAGCGTTGTCATGAAGTTGAATTACCTAACCAAGGCGGCTGTTGTTGTCGCGCTGTTGTCGACCTTGTCGGGCTGCTGGATATTCATGCCGCCGGGCGGTGGGGGTGGCCATGGCGGTGGTGGTCATGGTCAAGGCGGCGGCCCTGGTGGCGGTCCGCGTTAACGGTCAGTCAACGAGAGGTGGGCCATGAACAATGACCCACCTCTTTTTTTGCTCGGGATAAATCCCAGGCAAAGAAAAGCCCGCGATGGGGAGCACGGGCTAAAAGGGATGTTCATTAGGAGCTGGGTTCACCATAAGGGGGCGTCTGTGAAAGGTTTGTGAAAGCGCCTGAGCCATTTTGCACCAGAAGTGTATGCCTCGATCCGTGCCTGGCTGTACGGGGCGCCGCGGCGCATAACCCACTACTGTCGCAGGCATATCACACCGCTCGGATGCCGCACCATGTTCATGTCTACCAGCCTGTTGTCAGCCTTTGTGCTGTTCGCCTTCGTGTCCTCGATCACCCCTGGCCCGAATAACACCATGTTGCTCGCCTCGGGGGTGAACTTCGGGTTTCGCCGCTCGATGCCCCATGCGCTGGGGATCAGTATCGGTTTCATGCTGTTGGTGATTTCGGTCGGCCTGGGGCTGGGCGAAGTGTTCAAGGTATTCCCGTGGGCCTACACGGTGTTGCGCTACGTGGGGGCGGCGTACTTGCTGTACCTGGCCTGGAAGATCGCCACGGCGGGCGGCATGTCCGATAGCAATGATGAACACGGCAAGCCCATGACCTTCCTCGGCGCGGCGGCGTTTCAGTGGGTGAACCCCAAGGCGTGGATCATGGCGCTGGGGGCCATCACCACCTATACGCCGGCTGAGGGGTATGTCACCAACGTGCTGGTGATTGCGTTGGTCTTTGCCGTGGTCAACTTGCCCAGCGTGTGCGTGTGGGTCGGATGTGGCAGCGGCTTGCGTAATGTGCTGCGCGAGCCGCGCTGGTTGAGGCTGTTCAATTGGTCCATGGCCGGGCTGTTGGTGCTGTCGCTGTACCCGATGTTGTTTGCCGGCTAGGCGTCAGACCGGCGAGATGGTCGCCAGCAGGCCGATGCCGATGGTCAGCACTAAAAAACCGAACAGGAAAATCGCCATCTTGGTCATAAGGCCTCCGAAGGGAAGGGGGTGGGGATGTGGGCTATTGTCCGCCCGGTCGGGTTTTCAATACAGGCGCAGATAACAAAGAAAAAACCGTATCAGATGCGCTTGCGAGTGTTCTGTCACGGGCTTTTGGGGCCTGTGGTTTTTTCAAGATCAGTGCCTGAGACAGCCAGCGTTTTTCCCCCTAAGATGGCGCCCATTGCATCAACAATAAAAGTGGGCCAACCCTCGATGGAAAGACGCCAGTTCAGCGGTGGCATGAAAGGCAAGAACCTGCGCTACCTCAACGAAACCTCCCAGCCGGCGGCGGTCACTCGCGTCGGCTTCCTGCTGCTCGAACATTTCTCCCTGCCAGCATTCACCCAGACGCTCGACACCGTGGTCACCGCCAACCTGCTGCGGCCTGATCTGTTCGCCACGCGTACCTTCGGTTGTGACGACGGGGAAGTGATCAGCGACCTGGGCCTGGTGATCCGCCCGGATGCGCGTCTCGATGCCTCTGCGCTGCACGGCCTGGATCTGTTGGTGATCTGCGGCGGTTTTCGCACCGAGCTCAAGGCCGACGACCACTTGATCCAACTGCTGCGCAGCGCCGCCGAGCAGGACGTGAGCCTCGCGGGGTTGTGGAACGGCGCATGGTTCCTCGGCCGTGCCGGCCTGTTGCAAGGCTACCGCTGCGCCATCCACCCCGAACACCGCCCGGCCCTGGCGGAAGTGTCCAAGGCCACCCACGTCACCAGCGAACCCTACGTGATCGACCGCGACCGCCTCACCGCGTCGAGCCCCTCCGGTGCCTTCCACATGGCCCTGGACTGGATCAAAAGCTTGCACGACAAGGCTCTGGTCGAAGGTATCGAAGACATCCTGGCCTTCGAAGAGTCGCGTTACCGGCGCATCAAACCCACCGAAAACGTCAGCGTCAGCGCGCCCCTGCGCGAAGTGGTGAAGCTGATGGACGCCAACCTCGAAGAACCGCTGGAGCTCGACCAACTCGCCGTCTATGCCGGCCGCTCGCGCCGCCAACTGGAGCGCCTGTTCAAGGAACAACTGGGCACCACGCCGCAGCGCTACTACATGGAACTGCGCGTCACCGAAGCACGCCGGTTGTTGCAGCACACCGAACTGTCACAGGTGGAAGTGCTGGTGGCGTGCGGGTTTGTCTCGCCGAGCCACTTCAGCAAGTGCTACAGCTCATATTTCGGATATCGCCCCTCCAAGGAGAAGCGGTTGGTCAAGTAAAGTGGCTGCCGTTTCATGCATCCCGGCATGATTTTTCAAGGAAGACCGATGTCTCTGACACGTTTGGATCGTTATCGCGGCAGTCTGCTGGGCTTGGCCTGTGGTGATGCAGTTGGTACCACGGTCGAGTTCATGCCCCGTGGCACCTTTACACCGCTCACCGATTTGGTGGGAGGCGGGCCTTTCAGCCTCAAGCCTGGCCAGTGGACCGACGACACCTCAATGGCGCTGTGCCTGGCTGAAAGTCTGCTGCGCAAAGAGGGTTTTGACGCGGCAGACCAGATGGGCCGCTATCTGAATTGGTGGAAATGGGGCTATTTGAGCTCCACCGGCGACTGCTTCGATATTGGCCTGACGGTTAGCAATGCGCTGACGGCCTATCAAGACAGTGCAAACCCATTTTCAGGCTCTACGGATCCGTATTCCGCCGGGAATGGTTCGATGATGCGCCTCGCACCGGTGGTGTTGTTTTACTTTCCTGACCTTCAACGTATCCGCCATTACGCCGCCGAAAGCTCGCGCACCACTCACGCGGCTCAGGAGGCCATCGAATGTTGCCTGGTGCTGGCACAGGCAATCAGCAATGCGCTTGAGGGTGTTTCAAAGGATCAGGTATTGCACTTGGCGCACATGGACCTCGTGACCGCCAAAGTCGCCGGCATTGCGAAAGGGGACTACCGGGAGAAGTCACGTGATGACATCGTCGGCACCGGCTACGCCGTTGCCTCGCTTGAGGCGGCACTCTGGTGCTTCCAGCATACCGACAGCTTTGCGGCGGCAGTGCTGATGGCGGCCAATTTGGGCGATGACGCGGACACTACCGCAGCCATCGTTGGCCAACTGGCCGGTGCGTATTATGGCGCCCAAGCGATTCCTGGCGGCTGGTTGGAAAAGCTGTGGATGCGCGAGGAAATCCAAGGCATGGCGGATGCCCTGTTGGCGGCCGCGACCCGAAATCTCGTTCAGTGAAACGAGCACCGTCTGCAAAACCCTGAAGCTCAAATGTGGGAGTTGTCGAGCTGAATTGTGGCGAGCGGGTTTGTCCCGCGTGGGGCTGCGCAGCAGCCCCAAAACCAGGCGCAGAGGAGTGCCTGATACACCGCATTCGCCTTCATCAGGGGCGCTTCGCCCCCCAACGCAGGCGGTGCGACGATTCGACAAGCCCGCTCGCCACAGAGGTCCCAGTTTGCTGCGCGACAGCGCTGCGTCGAAGATTCAAAACCGCTCCAGTCGATAGGGCGCAAGCGCCGGCAACCCTGAACACACAGGCGCCACTGAGGCCAATTGCCCCACCATCTCCGCCGTCACCGCCGCCTGGGTCAGCCCCAAATGCTGATGCCCAAACGCAAGCAGCACCTTCCCGTCACACACCCGATCAATAATTGGCAGCGAATCCGGCAGCGACGGTCTGAAGCCCATCCACGGCGTCGCATCCTCGACGCTCAGGTCCTCAAGAAACAGCCCCCGGCTCAACCGATGCAACTGCCACGCGCGGGCCATGTTCGGTGGGCGGTCGAGGCCGGCGAATTCAACGGTGCCGGCCAGGCGCAGGCCGCCTGCCATTGGGGTCATGATGAACTTGCGTTCCAGGGACGTGACGGCAAACGGCAGGCGTTGTTGTTCATGGGGCAGCATCAGGTGATAGCCCCGTTCGGTGTCCAGCGGGACTTTCTTGCCGGTCAGGGCGGCGGTGAGCTTGGCCGAGTGGGCGCCGCAGGCGATCAGTACCTGGCGGGCGGCAAAGGTGCCTTGATCGGTGTTCACGGTGACGCCGTCGGCTTCAACCCGCGCATCCAGCACCTGACGTTTGAGGAACTGCACGCCACTGGCCTTGGCCGCCTCCACCAGTTCGCAGACCAGTTGGTAAGGATCGAGGAAGTGCCCTGTCCCTGGGAAAAACAGGCCGCCCTGGATCTGCGTGCTCAATTGCGGGGCCACCTCGCGTATGGCATCCCCCGACCAGAAATCCACCGGCACGTTTTGCGCCTGCATGCGGCGTTGCAACCCATCGATGGCTGCGCGCGAGTCCGAACGTTCGAATACCAGCAGCGAGCCGTCTTCACGCAACAGGTGCCCGCGCTGGAGGCTTGCCAGCAAACGCTGCCAGGCGCCGAGGCTTGCTTCATTGAGCGCGCGAATCCCCGTCACCGTGCGCTGGTAATTCGCCGGGCGCAGGTTCAGCAGCAAGCGGATAAACCAGGGCAGGGCGCGCGGCAGGTATTTCCAGTCCAGGCGCAGCGGGCCCATGGGGTCCATGAGCATGGCGGGCAAGCGCTTGAGGATCGACAGGTCGGCGATCGGGAACACCTGTTCGGTCGCCAGGTGCCCGGCGTTGCCATAGGAGGCGCCCATGCCGGGTGCCTGCTGGTCGATCACCAGCACTTTGCGCCCCTGGCGCGCCAGCTGCAGGGCGCAGGCAACGCCAATGATGCCGGCTCCGATTACGGCGATATCTGCAGGGTCAGGGTCGTGCATCAGCTACGCCTCTCTCGACCAGTTGGCATACCACTGGCGAAACAGCGCGTACTGATGCTCGGCGTAACGCCGCTGGGCATCGCTGAGCACATCGGTCTCGTTGAAGTGCAGGGCGTAGCCCTGGTCGCCGTTGAGTACCATCAGGTGCTTGTAATACAGCACCAGGTCGCAGCCTTCGTCGAAGGACGACAGCACCGCCAGCGCGGCTTCCAGCTCACGGGCCAGGCGCCGGGCCTTGGCATCGCCCTTGGCCGCTTGCTTGCTCAGGGCCACCAATTGCAGTACTTCGCGGGGCAAGGCATTGCCGATACCGGTGATCGCGCCGGTGGCGTTGCAGTTGACGAAACCGTGCACCACCTGGGTATCGACGCCGACCATCAGGGTCACGCTGTCGTCCTGGGACGTGATGTGTTCGGCGGCGTAGCGCAGGTCGGCGCCGCCACCGAACTCCTTGAAGCCGATCAGGTTCGGGTGTTCGCGGCGCAGTTCGAAGAACAACTCCGCGCGGGTGGCGAAGCCGTAGTAGGGGCTGTTGTAGATCACCGCCGGCAGGTTGGGCGCGGCCTTGAGGATCGCCGAGAAATGCGCCTTTTGCGCGGTGGCCGAAGCGCCACGGGACAGCACGCGCGGAATCACCATCAAGCCATGGGCACCGACCTTGGCCGCGTGGGCGGCGTGGGCCACTGCCTCGCGGCTGTTCACCGCGCCGGTACCGACAATGGTCGGCACGCCGGCCGCCACCAGGCGCGCCACGCCTTCCTGGCGTTCGGCTTCGGTGAGTAATGGCCAGTCGCCCATGGAGCCGCAGTACACCACGGCGCTCATGCCGGTATCGATCAGCTCGCGGCCCTTGGCGACCAGCGCGTCGAAATCCGGCTTGCGCGCGGCGGTGCACGGGGTCATCAGCGCGGGGATGCAGCCGGTGAAGATGTTGTCGCTCATGGTGCTAGCTCCTTACAGCGTTCAATCAAAAGGGAGGGGCTCAGATGCCCCAGGCAAACGGGTCTTGCTCGTCGATCAGCAAGGTGCTGTCGGCGGTCATGTAGGCGCGGCCGGTGATGAAGGGGATCACACGTGTGCCGTCCCATTCATAACGGCCTTCAAAGCGGCTGCCGGTAATGCTGGCTTGTACCCAGGTTGCACCGGGGGCGAGTTTGGCGTCGGCTGCCAGGCACGCCAGCTTGGCGCTGGTGCCGGTGCCGCAGGGTGAGCGGTCATAGGCTTTGCCGGGGCACATGACGAAGTTGCGGCTGTTGGCGTCGGCGTCGTCGGCGAACAACTCGATATGGTCGATCAGGGCGCCGTCTGCGCCATGGATGCCCTGGGCCTCGAGGGCCTTGAGCATCGCCCAGGTGTAGTCGGTGAGGGCGTCGACGTTGTTCATCTCCAGCGCCATGCCGTGCTCGGAAACCAGGAAGAACCAGTTACCACCCCAGGCAATATCGCCCTGGACTGCGCCATGGCCCGGCACATCCACCGTTACCTGCTGGCGGTAGCGATAGGCAGGCACGTTGCGCAGGGTCACGGCGCCGTCGTCGTGCAACGTGGCGACCACCGGCCCCACCGGGGTGTCGAGGGTATGCACGCCCGGCTGGATGCGCCCCAAGTGGTGCAGGGACGCCACCAGGCCGATGGTGCCGTGGCCGCACATGCCCAGGTAACCGGCGTTGTTGAAGAAGATCACCCCGCAGGTGGCGCCTGGGGTGACGGGTGCGCAGTACAGCGCGCCGACCAGGACGTCATTGCCACGCGGCTCCAGCAGGCAGGCGCGGCGCCATGGGTCGTGCTCGGTGCGTAGGTTTTCCAACTGGTCGGCGATGCTCGCACCCTTGAGCGCGGGGAAGCCGGTCATCACCAGGCGCGTGGGTTCGCCGCCGGTGTGGGAGTCGATCACATGCAGTCGCTTCATAACGCGCGCCCTCTATGAAAGCTGTGGGGGGCCTTCTTGTGAGTGTATGGATAGGTATGCAGCGGCCCTATCGTGAACGCGCAAGCGCGGCGGCGATTGATGTTTTTTGCCGGCAACGATGACGAATTCAGCACAGTTCGCCACGCTCGACAGCACCCCGGGCATGGGGCAATCTGCTTGCCATCGAGGTGAAAGGCGGGGAGTGACACTCATGCTTCAAAGCGCGTTTGCGAGCCTTTGCCAAGGGCACGGGGCTAGCCCTCCCCACAGCATCGAGCAGCTATTAGCCGGTGTGGTGCAACTGCTGCCGATGCTGGACGTGATCCCCAATGCCGCCATCTTCATCAAGGACCTGGACGCCCGTTACGTCCTCGCCAACCGCACCCTGGTGCAACGTTGCGGCCTCAAGCAGTTGCAGCCGTTGCTGGGCAAGACCAGCGCCGACGTCTTTCCCGCGCAATTGGGGCCGGGCTACACCGAGCAGGACCGGCGCGTGCTGGAGCAGGGCTTTGTGCTGGAAGACCAACTCGAACTGCACCTCTACGGCAGCCGAGAACCCGGCTGGTGCCTCACCCACAAATGGCCGCTGTACAACCACGAGGGCCGCATCATCGGCCTGGCCGGGATCTCGGTCGACCTGCAATCGGCCAGCCAAACCCACCCGGCCTACCAACGCCTGGCCGCCGTGGACGAGCACATCCGCACGCACTTCAATCGTCGCGTCACCCTTGGCGAGCTGACGCGCATCGCCGGGATTTCCGTGGCGCAACTGGAGCGCTACTGCAAGCGCGTGTTCCACCTGACGCCCCGGCAGATGATCCAGAAAGTGCGCCTGGAACACGCCCATCGTCTGTTGCACAGCGACATGCCGATTACCGAAGTGGCGCTGCAATGCGGCTATACCGACCACAGCGCGTTTACGCGGCAGTTCAAGGCGTCGACCGGGTTTACGCCGAGGCAGTATCGGGAAACCTGCTGAGCACCCGACTCGATTCCCTTGCGTAGATACCGTCTTATCCAGCACCGCGTAAAACCCCGTAGCAGCTGCCGAGCCCCGGCGAGGCTGCGTTGGCCGCGGCTCGAGCTTGAGTCGGTAGCGCGCCTGACGCAGCCTCGCTTGCGCTCGGCAGCTGCTACGGGGGGAGGCCTTGATGGGGTTGGCATTCGCAGCTGCCGAGCCCCGGCGAGGCTGCGTTGGCCGCGACTCGAGCTTGAATCGGCAGCGCGCCTGACGCAGCCTCGCTTGCGCTCGGCAGCTGCTACGGGGGGAGGCCTTGATGGGGTTGGCATTCGTAGCAGCTGCCGAGCCCCGGCGAGGCTGCGTTGGCCGCGACTCGGGCTTGAATCGGCAGCGCGCCTGACGCTGCCTCGCTTGCGCTCGGCAGCTGCTACGGGGGTGGGCCTTGATGGGGTTGGTATTCGTAGATACCGTCTTGAACCTCACCGGACAAGAGCAAAATTCGGGTCATAAGGCTGGCCCGACTTGAGCACGGCGTAAACAAAATGCAGCAGCTTGCGCATCGCAGCACAAATGATCTGCTTGGGGG
>NZ_JBFMHW010000015.1:0-165361 GCF_040754745.1 Pseudomonas sp. SB113 | reverse complement strand
GCGTTTGCGGTGTGTCGGGTACACCGCACACGCAGCCTCGCCAAGGCTCGGCAGCTGCTACGAAGAGGGTGTGGGGTCAGATCCGCACGTTACCGCGTGGCCCGGCGATGGCCCAGATGATCAGGCCCAGCAACGGCAGCAACAGGATCAACAGAATCCACAAGACCTTGGCGCCCGTGCTCGCGCCGCTTTTGAACACGTTGATGATCGCCCAGATGTCCAGCGCCAGGATGATCAACCCGATCAGGCTGTTAAAAGTGGAACCCATGGTGTCGCTCCTAAGTGAGGGCATGCCCTTGTAGGATAGCCAGCCCTGGTCGGGGTTCCGTTTTATTTCAGACGTGCACGGCGACCTTCAGCGCTTCCAGGGACGGCTCGGCCTTGATGCCGACGTCGGCGCACAACGCCAGCACGCGCGGCAGGTCATTACCGAACACCAGCACGGCCTGGATCTCGTCATCCAGCGGCTGGCTGAAATTGAGCAGCACATAGCCGCCGTCTTCCGGGCTCAGTGCACTCATCTGGATCTGGATACGGTTCAACGCGGTGAGGTCTTCAGTCTTGGCCAGTTGCTTGGGCTTGAGGTTGAACGCAACCCCAGGGCCGAAAGACGCGACGATCTGCGCAAACAGGTCGCCATAGGTATCGGCCTGGAACAGCACGGTGTCCGGCAGGCTGCCGACCACCACCCACTCCCCCAGCGGGATGGGAAAGCTGTCGTCGTAGTTGATGTCCGGGTTGGCCGTCAGGAATGCCGCCGGATCGGCGTAGGCCTGGGCGGCTTCCTCGGCGATGCGCGCCACCTCGTCTTCGCCCATGACCCCGGCGCTGATTTTGCTGATAAGTTCGACGAGGGCGGTTTTCATGGGGTGATCCTGTAGCGGACTGGTTTTTGAGGGCGCACAGCCTACACCAGTTTCTCCAGTTGCGCCGCCGTGTCCTTCGCCCCCATGGTCTGCGCCGCCGCCAGCGCAGTCGCGCCCTGAGCATCGGTGGCCTTGGGGTTGGCGCCTTGGCTGAGCAGGTAGTCGACCATGTCGACACGGTTGAACATGGCGGCCATCATCAGCGCGGTACGACCGTCGGACGAAGCGGCCTCGATCGGCGTGCCGCCTTCAATCAACGCCTTGACCACGGGCAAATTGCCCTTGAACGCGGCGCCGGCGATCGGCAGTTGGTTCTTGTCATTGGCGATCAGCGGGTCGGCCTTGAACTCCAACAGCACTTTTACCGCCTCGGCATGGCCGTGGTAGGCAGAAAGCATCAGCAAGGTGTCGCCGTTGTGGTTGCGGAAGTTGGCCGGCAAGCCTTTGGCCAGCAGCGCGGCGAGCATGGCGGCGTCGCCTTTGCGCGCCACGTCGAAGACCTGCTCGGCAAATTCGGCGGCTTCGTCTTCAGTCATTTGTTTGGCTTGGTCTGACATGTGGGGGCTCCTTGTCTGGTGCTTTATAGGCCGCCAGTGTCGCGAGGGAGTTCCCCCCTGTCATGCCCTTTTTAGCAAAAGCGGCCATAGACAGAATCAATAGCGGAACTGGCCACCCTGGATCTGCGCCAACAGTTGCCCGGTGACCGGCACATAGCAGTCCGAACCCGGCAACCAGGCATACACCGGGTCGTTGCCGGCTTTGTCCGGGTCAAAGGCTTCTTCCTTGAGCTTGACCTTCTGGTACTTAAAGGTACCGGTGGTTTCCATCTTGACCTTGATCCGCAGGAAGAGCGGCACCGCGTAGTGCGGCAACTGGCCGTGGGCGAATTGCAGCAACTCGCGCATGTCCAGTGAAGCCAGGGATTCACTCGGAGTGATGGCGACCATGCCCGCGCGGCCGTTAGTGTTTTCGATCTCGACGCCATAGGCCACCACTTCGGCGATCTGCGGGTGTTGCAGCAGGACGTTTTCGACCTCGGTGGTGGAGACGTTTTCACCTTTCCAGCGGTAGGTATCCCCGAGGCGATCCACAAACTGCGCATGACCAAAGCCGATGCTGCGCAACAAATCGCCGGTATTGAAGTAACGGTCACCTTTTTCAAACACGTCGGTGAGTACCACCCTGCGATTCTTTTCCGGGTCGGTGTAGCCGTCGAAGGGCGATTTTTCATCGATCCTGGCCAGCAACAGGCCCTGCCCGCCCGTGGGGACTTTGCGCATAAAGCCATTGCTGCCCCGCAGCGGCTCGCCGTTGTCATGGGCGTAGTCCACCAGTGCCCAGTGCTGCAGGCAGAAGCCGATGGTGTTGTCGAAATTCAATACGTTGGTAAAACCGATATTGCCGTCACTGGCCGCGTACAGCTCGCAGATATGCTCCACGCCATAACGCGCCTTGAACTGCGCCCACACGCCGGGACGCAGGCCATTGCCGACCATCTTGGTCACGCGGTTATCGCGGTCGTGGTCGCCGGGTGGCTGGTCGAGCAAGTAACGACACAATTCACCGACATAGCCGAGAGTGGTCGCCTTGAATCTGCGCGCATCGTCCCAGAACTGGCTGGCGCTGAACTTGCGGCGAATGGCGAAGCCCGACGCCCCTACAATCGCCGAGCCCCAGCACACACAGAGCCCGGTGGCGTGGTACAGCGGCAAGGTGCAATACAGGACGTCGTCCGGGCCCATGTCCAGCGCGATGCTGCCGAAGCTGACGGCGGTTTTGGTCCAGCGGCCATGTTTCATGATCCCGGCCTTGGGCAGGCCGGTGGTGCCGGAGGTGTAGATATAGAAGCAAGGATCGTTGAAGAAGATCTGCGCGGTGCTGGCCGGGTTGTCCACCGGGCATTCGGCGCTCGCCGCCAACAGGTCGAGATAACCCTGCGGCACTCCGCTGGACGGCTGATCGGCAACGAACCAGGTTCGATCAGCCGCGATGGCCACCTGATCGCGCACCGCGTCATAGGGGGCGACCAATTCCGCACCGACAATAATGGCTACCGGGCTCACCAGGTTCAGGCTGTGCACCAGCGCCGCCTGGGTTTGCGCGGTATTGAGCATTGCGCAGATGCCCCCCAGCTTGGCCACGGCCAGCACGTTCAAGAGTAATTCGGGGCGATTTTCGATAAACAGCGCCACCACGTCACCCTTGCCGATGCCTTGGGCTTGCAAGTGATGGGCAATACGGTTGGCGCGCTGGTTGGCGTCGATGTAGCTGAGCACCTGGTCGCCGTACAGCAACGCATTGCCGTCGGGGTTGCGCAAGGTGGCTTGCTCAAAGTGCCAGCCCAACCCGCAAGGCTGCGCGGGGTCGGTGACATTGGCGGCTCGCATGCCGCGCACTACGCGAGGCAAGGCACGGACGATGGCCGGCACCTTACTCAGCAGCTTGCCCCAGGTAATCATGTCGTTGTGCGGGTGGCTCATGGAGGAACGTCCTTTTTCTTATTCTTCGTCTGATCCAAAAGCACCGATACCTCCGTAAGCGGAAGGCCGAATGCATTGCAGGAAAATACGTCAGCCGTTCTTCGGCTGTACACGCGGGATTTGAAAAGTTTTGTATCCCAACCGGCATGCTCTCAAAAAAGGAATTTAGCTGAGCAAAAACAGTCTTTAGGGATATCGGGGCGTCCATCCCACTGCGTTGAGTAGCGCAAAATGCAGGATGCATGATGGCCATTCATGCAAATTGCACGAAACCGAAAATCTACGAATTTCTCAACTCATTGATTTACAAGAATATTTATATAAATCCTGAGCTGGCACAATCACTGCACCTATCACTCCATGCTTGCCAACTTGAGCCAACGGAGCTGATAGACATGAGCCTGATCCAAGATAAATTCGCTTCAGTATTCTCCAACTACGACGTCACCACTCAGCCACGCCCTGACGGCGGCATCCTGTTGACCCTGCGCAACAGTGAAGGCAAACAGGTCAAGCGTTCGATCTCTTACCAGCAGTTGCACACCGCCGATCAATTGACCTGGGTGATCAGCGCGATTCGCCGCGACCTGGCTGAACAAGCCAGTGAACTGCCGCAAATTTCGATGTTGCAAAGCCAGAACCGCTTTGCCCTGCCGACCTATCACTCGGCGTAAATACCGCAGGCAAAAAAAGGCCGCGGCGCTCAACAGCGTCGCGGCCTTTTTATGTCTGCGTGTCACCACAGCCCTTGGCGCGCCGCCTCATTCATCGCCTGCACACGGTTAGTGACTTCCAATTTGCCGTAGATATTGCGCAGGTGAAATTTGACCGTGGCTTCGGACGTGGCACGAATCTGGCTGATTTCCCAGACAGTCTTGCCCTCCGAGGCCCAGCGTAAGATCTCCAATTCCGCTGGGGTCAAGGGCTTACCGGACAGGCTTAGGCGTCTCCTGACGGCATTGGGTACGAAACACGGCGGCGGACACGACTCCTCTGGGCCACTCATTACATCTCTCCTTTTATTGGCTGATGCCCTACCACCATTCGGATTTCTCCTATTGACAGGCGGTACAAACACTGGCGCCGCAGAGAGTTACATAACGAATGGTTTCAGTGCGCACTGTCCTGGATAAACAGCCAAGCCCTACGCGTAACTAAGCTTCTTCCCACAACAACTTCCAACTCGCCGGGGTTGAAGGTTTCAATTATCTGAGTTCAATCGTCCAACCCTGGGAAATGGCTGGCAACATCGTCGCCGGTGAACGCCGGCACACACCCCTGCACGGTGTTGAACAAGTGCAGCATGACCAGGTGGGGGTTCTCGCCCATATCAAACCAGTGCGCGATGCCAGCCGGAATCACCAGCAGGTCGTTTTTCTCACAACGCACAGCGTACACATAGTCGCCAATGTGCAGCGAGAACAGGCCTTGGCCGGCGATGAAAAAACGCGCGTCGTCTTCGCTATAACGGCGCTCATCGAGGAACCGGGCACGCAATTGGGCTTTCTGCGGGTGCTCGCTCGTGACACTCAACACCGCCACCGCACCGTAGCCGAGTGCATCGATCTGCGGCTGATAGGCGGCAATCATTTCAGCGTCGCTGGCGCCCCTCTCGATCAGCCCAGGCTGCCAGCGCTCGAACCGCACACCATGCTCGGCCAGGGTGGCGGCGATGTCGTCGACATGGGTCAGGACCTTGTTCGGGGTATCCGGTGAAGCGACGGGGTAGACGGCGACATAACTCATTGAGGGGTTCCTTGGTTCTGCTCTTGCAATCGAAAACCGATGATAACGGCAGCGGCCAGGGCGGCGACGCTGGCAAGACTAAAGGTGAAGGTCGGCCCCAGCAGGTTCCAGCTGTAGCCGGAATACAGCGCGCCCAGCGCACCGCCGGTGCCGGCCAAGGCAGCGTACAGCGCCTGGCCCTGGCCTTGTTGTTTATCACCAAAGCTGCGCTGCACAAAGGCAATCGCCGCCGCGTGAAAGCTGCCGAACGTGGCAGCGTGCATGACCTGCGCCAGCAACAGCACCCACAGGAGCTCGGCAAATGAACCCAGCAGCAACCAGCGCAGCGCCGCCAGCAGGAAACTGGCCAGCAGCACCCGGCGTACCGAAAAACGCGTGAGGATGCGGCTCATGCCCAGGAACATCAGCACTTCCGCCACCACCCCCAGGGCCCACAGCATACCGATCAAACCACGGCTGTAGCCGAGGTGTTCCAGGTGCAGGGTCAGGAAGGTGTAATACGGGCCATGGCTCATTTGCATCAGCGCCACACAGACGTAAAACGCCAGTACGCCGGGACTGCGCAGTTGTTTGAGGAACCCGTCACCGGCCAGGCGATTGCCGTGGCTGGCGGGCTGCGCATTCGGCACCCACAGGCTGGCACCGATGATGCCGGCCATGATCACCACGACCACCACCGGATAAATATCCAGGCTCAGCCAGTCGAACAGGCGACCCATGATCACCACGGTGAGGATAAAACCGATGGAGCCCCACAGGCGTACCTGGCTATAGCGCGAGGTCTGGTTTTGCAGATGAGCCAGGGTGATCACTTCAAACTGCGGCAGCACCGCGTGCCAGAAGAACGCATGCAGGGCCATCACCAGGGCCAGCCAGGCGTAGGTATGGCTGACGAAGATCAACGAAAAACTCAGCAGGGTGCACACCGCGCCGAAGCGCACGATGGCCAGGCGCCGGCCGGTGTAGTCGCCCAGCCAGCCCCACAGGTTGGGGGCCACGCAGCGCATCAGCATGGGAATGGCCACCAGCTCGCCGATGCGCGCGCTGGAGAACCCCAGGTGATCGAAGTACAGCGCCAGGAACGGCGCCGTCGCCCCAAGCAGG
Organism: Pseudomonas sp. SB113; assembly: GCF_040754745.1. NCBI lineage: Bacteria > Pseudomonadati > Pseudomonadota > Gammaproteobacteria > Pseudomonadales > Pseudomonadaceae > Pseudomonas > Pseudomonas sp. SB113. Next base: position 159,165 of record NZ_JBFMHW010000015.1, on the reverse strand, counting down.
GCGAAGTAGAACAGGTAGAAGCTGGAGAGGCGCCAGTATGGGAGGGCTGTCACCGCCGAGCCGTCACAGCTGGCCCAGCACCGGGGTACTCACGCGCACGTCGGCATTTTGCCCGCGATTGCGCAGCAAGTGATCCATCAACACGATAGCCATCATCGCTTCGGCAATCGGCGTGGCACGGATGCCCACGCAGGGGTCGTGACGGCCCTTGGTGATCACGTCCACCGGGTTGCCGTGCACATCGATCGAACGGCCCGGCGTGGTGATGCTCGACGTGGCCTTGAGTGCCAGGTGCGCAACAATCGGCTGGCCGGAGGAAATACCGCCGAGGATGCCGCCCGCGTTGTTGCTGAGGAAGCCTTCCGGCGTCAGTTCATCGCGGTGTTCGGTGCCGCGCTGGGAGACGCAGGCGAAACCGGCGCCGATTTCCACGCCTTTCACCGCATTGATGCTCATCAGCGCGTGGGCCAGTTCGGCGTCAAGGCGGTCGAAGATCGGCTCACCCAAGCCCGGCTTGACGCCTTCGGCCACCACGGTGATCTTGGCGCCGACCGAATCCTGGTCGCGGCGCAACTGGTCCATATAGGCTTCCAGCTCCGGGACCTTGTCGGGGTCAGGGCAGAAAAAGGCGTTATCTTCCACGCTGTCCCAGGTCTTGAACGGGATTTCGATCGGGCCCAACTGGCTCATGTAGCCACGGATGACGATGCCCTGGGTCGCCAGGTATTTCTTGGCGATGGCCCCGGCCGCCACGCGCATCGCGGTCTCGCGGGCCGAGCTGCGGCCGCCGCCACGGTAGTCGCGTTCGCCGTATTTGTGGTGGTAGGTGTAGTCGGCGTGGGCCGGGCGGAACAGATCCTTGATCGCCGAGTAGTCCTTGGACTTCTGGTCGGTGTTACGAATCAACAGGCCGATGGCGCACCCGGTGGTGCGACCTTCGAACACCCCGGAGAGGATCTCGACTTCGTCGGGCTCCTGGCGCTGGGTAGTGTGACGGCTGGTGCCGGGCTTGCGGCGGTCGAGGTCACGCTGCAGGTCTTCCAGGGACAGCTCGAGGCCGGGCGGGCAGCCGTCGACAATGGCGACCAACGCCGGGCCATGGCTTTCGCCCGCGGTGGTGACAGTGAACAGCTTGCCGAAGGTATTGCCGGACATGCAGGGCGCTCCGTGAAATCAGTTGAATCAAGTCAACCGTAATAACTTAAGGCGGCCAGTATACGCAGGCTAACCGACTAGTTCATCCTCGAAACCTTACCGGTAGACCTTGGTCCAACCGGCACCCTCCTGATGATGGCGCGATGATGCTGCGAGTTCTTCTGTTTACCCTGACCCTGTTTACCGCCGTGGCCCATGCCGCCTCCCCTGTCGTCCTGCAACGCCCGATCAGCCTGGACACCGGCAGCGGCGAGCTGTTCGGTTCGCTGTTGCTGCCCCAGTCCGACAAACCAGTGCCCGTGGTGTTGATCATCGCCGGCTCCGGCCCCACCGACCGCAACGGCAACAGCGCCGACGGCGCACGCAATGACAGCCTCAAGCGCCTGGCCTGGGTGCTGGCCCGGCACAACATCGCCAGCGTGCGCTACGACAAGCGCGGTGTGGCCGCCAGCCTGGCCGCCACGCCCGACGAACGCAACCTGACCCTCGATGCCTACGTGGCCGATGCGGTGGCCTGGGGCAAATTGCTCAAGGCCGACAAACGCATGGGCCCGCTGATCGTGCTGGGCCACAGCGAAGGCGCGCTGGTGGCCGCACTGGCCGCACCACAGCTCGACCCGGCCGGGGTGATCTCCCTGTCCGGCAGCGCCCGCCCGGTCGATCAGGTAATCCGCCAGCAACTGGCCGATCACCTGCCTCCTGCCCTGCTGCTGCGCAGCAATGAAATCCTTGATCACCTCAAGGCCGGCCAGGTGGATGCCGACGTGCCTGGACCATTGGAGGGCATTTTCCGACCCAGCGTGCAGCCTTATCTGATCAGCCTGTTTCGCGTCGACCCTTCAGCGGCCTTTGCGAAACTGCGCATGCCGGCGTTGATCATCCAGGGCACCAACGATATTCAGGTAGGTGTCGGCGACGCTCAGCAACTTAAAAGGGCCAAGCCCGATGCCGAGCTGACGGTGATCGAAGGCATGAACCACGTGATGCGCATCGTGCCCAACGACGTAAAGCAACAATTGGCCTCCTACAATGCCCCACAATTGCCTCTGGCCGCTGAGTTGGGCAGCCGGCTGGTGCGTTTTATCGACGGACTTCAACCCCGTTAACCGACAATTTGCCTCCAGTCCTGCAGAAAGCGGCCGATAAGCCCAGAGTCGACAGCAAAAAGACTGCCGACTTGCAGGGCTTGGACAGGATCACACCGCATGACAACCACTGAAGCAACACCGGAACCGACCGCCGACACCCCGGCTGAAAAAACCGAGGCCATCGACACGGCGGCTCCCCTGCCGTGGGCGGACGTTCAGGCCGAGCATTTCAAGATGCTGCGCCTGGCCCCGCTGGCCACCGACCGTGCCACCGGCCTGCGGCCGCTACGGTTCGTGCAATTCGGCTATGCCGAGCGTCATGACAAACACCACAGCCTGTTGCGCATGGTCATCCAGTTGCCGGGGCAGCGGGTTCGCCGTGAGCAGAACCATCTGGACATCTGGGTGGATCACGATAAACACCGCGTGCACTTCGGCCCAGGCAACAGCCTGGAAATCGAACCGGCCAACCGTGGCCTCGGTCGCTTCCTGGTGGCCCAAGCCGCTGCGTGGGCGAAAAAGAAATGGTCGCACTACCGCGTCGACGGTGTGGACCTGGCCAACAAGGATGCACTCAACGAAGCCACACGCCTGCGCCGCGATCACTTCCTGCGCGTCCAGGGTTTCGACGTGGCCTACGCCGATGTGCAGCACCTCAAAGGCAACGTGCAGCCTGGCAAGGTCAGCGGCGTGCTGGATAGCTGGAACACCGAGAAGGTGCAGTTCGTGGAGATCCTTGAAGCCGCGCAGATGCTGCAACAGGCCGAGCACAACCTGCTGGAGCAGGAAGTGAAGCTGCGCAAGGAAGAAGAAAAGGTCACCAAGTTCAAGCGTGAGGACAGCGGGTTGCGGTTTACCATCACCTGCCTGGTGGCGTTTACCGTGTTTCAGGCGGGGTTGTTGATCTGGATTGCCACGCACCGGTAGCCGGCTGGAATGCAATCAAAATGTGGGAGGTGGTAAGCCCCCTCCCATATTTTCTACTGTAAGGCTGGTTAAACCCGAGCGGCGAAGATTGCCTGATGTTCCCGGCACTGCTCAGCCGTGAGCATGAACACCCCATGCCCACCCCGCTGGAATTCCAGCCAGGCGAAGTCGACTTCAGGGTACAGCGCGCCAACATGTACCTGGCTGTTGCCCACCTCAACGATCAGCAAACCTTTCTCGGTCAGGTGGTCCGCCGCCTCAGCCAGCATGCGCCGCACCAGGTTCAAGCCATCGTCGCCGCAGGCCAGGCCCAGTTCCGGCTCGTGCTGGTATTCGTCCGGCATATCGGCAAAGTCTTCGGCATCCACGTACGGCGGGTTGGACACGATCAGGTCAAACCGCTGGCCCGGCAGGCCATCGAAGCCGTCGCCCTGTACGGTGTACACACGTTCGTCGACACCATGGCGCTCAATGTTCTGGTTGGCCACTTCCAGGGCTTCGAAGGACAAGTCGCCGAGTACCACTTCGGCGTCCTGGAACTCGTAGGCGCAGGCAATGCCGATGCAGCCGGAGCCGGTGCACAGGTCGAGGATGCGCGCCGGCGGCTGGGCCAGCCACGGCTCGAAGCGGTTTTCGATCAACTCACCGATGGGTGAACGCGGGATCAGCACGCGCTCGTCAACGATAAACGACATGCCGCAGAACCACGCTTCCTTCAACAGGTACGCCGTCGGCACCCGCTCATGAATACGGCGATGCAACAAACGCTGTACGTGAGAGATTTCCTCTTCTTCCAAGTTGCAATCTAGGTAGCTGTCGGCAATTTCCCACGGCAGGTGCAAGGCGCCAAGCACCAATTGCCGGGCTTCGTCCCAGGCATTGTCGGTGCCATGGCCAAAAAACAGGTCTTCCCCATGGAAACGGCTGACAGCCCAACGGATGTGGTCGCGCAAAGTGCGCAGGCGGGATGTGATCACGGGGGCAGACTCCTGGAAAAAACGACTGGCGATTCTAACAGCCTTCGCCTGTACCGACGATGTACGAAAACCTGTCGCCGTACGTCGGATTTCATTCAAATCGCCATCATTCGGTTAAACATCGCCGCCACTTGACATGGCTGCACGCCAGCAACGGCGTACCTTACGATAGTAGCGATTCACAGAACCGCTCAGCCAGTGGACAATGGCGCAAAAGCCCCCCTCACAGGAGCCCCAGAATGTCCGTTCCAAAGACGATGTTTCAACTCAGCGGTCGTGGTTACGCAGCTGCCAACCTTAGCCATGCGACCCTCGTGATCATCGACGCCCAGAAGGAATACCTCAACGGTCCACTCGCCCTCTCGGGCATGGACGCAGCGGTCGGCAATATCAAGCAACTGGTCGCCGCCGCACGCAACGCCGGGCGCCCGATCGTGCACGTGCGCCACCTGGGCACAGTGGGCGGCCTGTTTGACCCGCAGGGCGAGCGCGGTGAATTCATCCCCGGCCTCGAGCCTGAAGGTGACGAAACCATCATCGGCAAGCTGCTGCCCAGCGCCTTCCACGGCACCGGCCTGGAAAAACACCTGCAAGACCTCGGCTCCCTCGACCTGATCGTCTGCGGTTTCATGAGCCACTCCAGCGTCAGCACCACCGTGCGCGCGGCCAAGAACCTGGGCTTTCGCTGCACCCTGGTGGAAGACGCCTGCGCCACCCGCGACCTGCCTTACAAGGGCGGCATCCTGAGCGCCGAGCATGTGCAGCAGACCGAAATGGCCATCATGGCCGATAACTTCGCCACCCTTGCCCTGACCAAAGACCTGATCTGATCGTCCGTCTGATGAGCGGCACGGCGTGTTTATGTCTCCGCTCATCCGCAAATGCCTGTCATTTGCTGCAATTACCTCTGGCACAGGAACAACCTGTGTAACTTCCGGTCGAAGGGCCGATACCCTGGAGGAAAGGTCGGAATGAAGATATCCGATGGTTTTGACGCTCGTCGCTTGCGCCCCAAGGGGCCAAGCAACTGGCGTCTGCGCCTGGTGGCCGGCATGGCCGCGCTGCTGGCGATAGTAGGTTTGCTGTTGACCGGCGCTGGTGGCGCCGGTTTGTTTGGTCACTCGCCGGCCCTTGGCGAACTGAATGCCAGCCCTGGCGGTTCGGCCATCCTGGCGGTGGTCGGACTGTTGGTGCTGTGGCTGGGTGTATGGTTGTGGCGTCGCAGCCGTCGGAAGATGCGCCAGCCGTTGTCACTGAACATCGCCTCGCACCTGATGAAAAAGCACGACTGATGGCGCTTGGATAGCGTTTCCTACGCCCTGGCCGCCGCGATTTAGGTAAACTGCCCGCCCTTCGCGGAGGCTGACATGCAAGACGACGATTTTTCCCTGTTCAAGAACGAGCTGCGCGGCGTCAAGCCGATCAAGCACGACCGCGCCGACACTGGCAAACCCAAGGCCGACCGGGCGCAGATCGCCAAGTTGCGCCAGGCCGCGACCGTACGCACCGACGCCACCACCGTGGATGGCCTGTCGGACCAGTTCGTCATCGACGTCGGCCCTGAAGACGAACTGATGTGGGCCCGCGACGGCGTGCAGGAAAGCCAGATGCGCAAGCTCAAGGTTGGCCAGATCCCGTTCGAAGGCAGCCTCGACCTGCACGGCATGAACGTGGAAAAAGCCCGGGAAACCCTGTGGGCCTTCCTCGCCGAAGCCACCAAGTTCGAAATCCGCTGCGTGCGCGTCACCCACGGCAAGGCCGTGCGGCTGGATGGCAAGAAGCCCATGATCAAGAGTCACGTCAACACCTGGCTGCGCCAGCATGCCCAGGTGCTCGGCTTTACCTCGTGCCAGGCCCGTCACGGTGGGGCGGGTGCGGTGTATGTGATGCTCAAGCGCACGATGCTGGAAGGGCGCGACGAGTAACAAGTGCCATCGTCAGGCTTGCAGCGATGTGTCGGCCACCGTAACCTTGCGCTTTGCGAAAATCCCACAGGTAGTTTCATGTCCCTGGAACAGAATTACACCGCGATCCTCGGCCAACTCGGCGAGGACGTCTCCCGCGAGGGCCTGCTTGACACGCCTAAGCGTGCCGCCAAGGCGATGCAGTACCTTTGCCGCGGCTATGAACAGACACTCGAAGAAGTCACCAACGGTGCCTTGTTCAGCTCCGACAACAGCGAAATGGTGCTGGTCAAGGACATCGAGCTGTACTCGTTGTGCGAGCACCACCTGCTGCCGTTTATCGGCAAGGCGCATGTGGCGTATATCCCGAGTGGCAAAGTGCTGGGCCTGTCGAAGGTCGCGCGGATTGTCGACATGTATGCGCGCCGCCTGCAGATCCAGGAAAACCTCAGCCGCCAGATCGCCGATGCCGTGATGCAAGTGACCGGCGCACTGGGCGTGGCCGTGGTGATCGAAGCCAAGCACATGTGCATGATGATGCGCGGTGTGGAGAAACAGAATTCGTCGATGATCACGTCGGTGATGCTGGGTGAGTTCCGCGAAAACGCGGCCACCCGCAGCGAATTTCTCAGCCTGATCAAGTAACAGGCTTCGTAGGAAAAGACCGGCGCTCATCGTCGGTTTTTTTTCGCCTGCAGAATTAAGGTAAGCTGCGGCCCCTTCTTCATGGGCAAGAGGTTTCAGCCATGTTCGTCAAAGCACTTCGAGTGGGCCTCGGCCACGTCATCATCGCCGGCGACTTCATTACCCGCCCGCGCAAAAAGCAGCGCCCTGCCGAACAACAGGCGCAGGTGAACGCTGCGGCCAAGGACCTGACCCTGTATCAATTCCACGCCTGCCCGTTCTGCGTGAAGACCCGCCGCACCCTGCACCGCCTGAATGTGCCGGTGGCGCTGAAGGATGCGAAGAACAACGAGCAGGACCGCCAGACCCTGCTGGAGCAAGGCGGCAAGATCAAGGTGCCGTGCCTGCGCATCGAAGAGAATGGCCAGACCACCTGGATGTATGACTCCAAAGTGATCATCGATTACCTGGACAAGCGTTTCGCGGCGGTCTGACAGACCTGCTGAGATCCAATGTGGGAGAGGGCTTGCCCCTTTCCCACATTCAGTTCGGTGTGGGCAAATCCAGCGCCAGTAATGCAGAGCCCAGGCACTTGCCATGCGCATCCAATGCCAGCGAGCGGGTTACGCCGCCGCGCAATATCCCCGGCAGTACAAAGTTCAGCGCTTGCACATTCGGCAGTTCATAGCGCCGCACGGGGGCCGCACCCGGCTCCAGCAGGCCGGCAAAAAAGGCGGCCACGCGCTCCGCGGTAAGCTGTTCACACAACAGCCGATAATCCTCGGCCCGGTAAGCAATAATCGAAATGTTCGACGTGTCGCCCTTATCGCCGGTACGGGAATGGGCCAGCGTGTGCAGTTTCATGCTTCGATCCTCGGGTTGACCGCGTCACGGGGCAGCAGCAACGACGCCACCGCCACCACCTGCCGCACGCTCTTGCTCGCACCGCCGCCGCCGGACGGGCCGTTGGTGTAGAGGGTTTCCACTTCATTGCCGACCCGCACCGCTTCGCTGCGTTCTTCACAGCGGGCAGCCACGCGCAGGCGCACTTCCCAGGGCTCTACGCTGCTGCGTGGACCGTGCAGCGAGTCCATGCCGATCAGTTCGGCGCGTAGGTCCTGCATCTTCACCCCCATCAGTTCCAAACGCTTGAGTACGACATCCCGCGCCAGCTGCGCCCGTGCGACCGCGCCGGGACCGCCGTAGGACATCTGCCCTTCGCCAATCCAGCCATCCAGATAACCAACGCTCACCTTCAACTGTTCGGGCCGTGCGCGGCCATCGGCACCTTGAGCGCGCACCCGATCAACGCCCTCCTCGGCGAACCCCACCTGGGAGAAATCGGCGGTCACGTCCGGGGTGAGGTACGCCGCGGGATCATGTACTTCGTAGATCAGTTGTTCAGTGCAGGTGCCGCGGCTGACCCGCCCCCCGGAGCCCGCAACCTTGGTGATCACGGCCTCACCGTCGGCATCGATCTCGGCCAAGGGGAAACCCAGTCGCGCCAAATCGTCCACGTCCTTGAAACCGGGGTCGGCAAAATAACCGCCGCTGACCTGCCCGGCACATTCAAGCAAGTGCCCGACCAACGTGCCGCGCCCCAGGCGCTGCCAGTCGTCCGCCGCCCAGCCGAACTCAAACATCTGCGGCGCCAGGAACAGCGACGGGTCGGCCACGCGCCCGGTGATCACCACATCGGCATCGGCGCGCAGGGCGTGCAAAATGCCATCGACGCCGAGGTAGGCATTCGCGGAAACCAGGCGCTTGCCGAGTGCCCCCACGGTCTGGCCGTTATCCAGCAATTGCTCGGGCCGCAAGGCCGCCAAAACATCATCGCCCACCACGGCCACGACCTTGAGGTGCAGGCCCAGCGCCGTGGCGATACGGCGTACTTCGACGGCCGCCGACACCGGATTGGCCGCGCCCATATTGGTGATTACCCGCAGGCGGCGGCGCCCTTCATGGCGGCCGACGTAAGGCAACACACGCTGCATGCGCTCACTGAGCAGCGGGTCATAACCACCCTGCGGGTCGCTGATTCGCGCCTGTTGCGCCAAGGCGATGGTGCGTTCGGCCAGGCACTCGAACACCAGGTAATCCAGGTCGCCCAGTTCGGCCAGTTCCACGGCAGGTTCGATGCGGTCGCCGGAATAGCCGGCGCCGGAACCGATGCGCAAGGTTTTCATCTCAAATCACTCCCAGGAGCAACGCAGTCAGGGTCATCAACACCGACGCAGCAAACAGAAAGGGGATGGTGAAGCGCTGGTGATCGGCCAATTCGATCTTGCACAGGCCCACCAGCAGGAAGGTCGCCGGGGTCAGCGGGCTGACCGGAAAACCGGTGGTGTGTACGCCCAGCAACGACGCCTGGGCCACTTGCAGCGGGTCGACGCCCAGCGCCTTGCCGACTTCGGCAATCACCGGCATCACGCCGAAATAGTAGGAGTCGGGGTCGAACAACATGCTCAGTGGCATGGAAATGAAGCCCACCACTGCCGGGATCAGCTTGCCGTGGCCCGCCGGAATCTGCGCTACCGCCACTTCGGCGATGGCCTTGAGCATGCCGGTGCCTTGCATGATGCCGGTGAACACCCCGGCGGCGAGCAGGATACTGGCCATGGTCAGGGCGGTTTTCGCATGGGCATCGATGCGGGCGCGCTGGGCGTCCACGTTCGGGTAGTTGATGCACAACGCCACCACGGTGCCGAGCATGAACATCACCACCGGATCGACCCAGCCGGCGATCATCACCACCATGACCAGCACGGTCAGGATCAGGTTGACCCAGAACAGGCGTGGGCGGCGTAGCTTGATGTCGTCGTCGCTGAGTACCCGTTGTGGCACTGCATCCACGGTGGAGCCGGCGCCCAGGCCCAGGCGTTTTTCTTCACGCCGGCCGAGCCACCAGGCGCAGGCAAAGACAAAGATCAGGCCGACGATCTGCACCGGGATCAGCGGCTGGAACAGGTCCGCCACCGGTACATGCAAAGCCGCCGAAGAGCGCAGCACCGGGCCGGTCCAGGGTAGGAAGTTTACCCCCGCCGCCATTGCGCAGACACAGGCGAGGATGCGTTTATCGATGCCCAGCCGTGTGTACAACGGCAGCATCGCCGGCACCGTTACCAGAAAGGTCACCGCGCCGGAGCCGTCCAGATGCACCAGCAGCGCGAGGGTCGCGGTACCGACCACAATCCGTGTAGGACGTGTCCCTACCGTGCGCAGGATGCGATCAATGATGGGGTCGAGCATCCCGGCATCGGTCATGATCCCGAAAAACAGGATCGCGAACACAAACATGCCCACCACAGGGGCCACGTTCTTGATGCCGGTAATGATGAAGGCACTGGTTTGCAGGCCGAACCCACCGAGCAGCGCGGCGATGATCGGCAAGGCGATCAGGGCCACCAGTGGCGAGAGGCGTTTGCTCATGACGGCAGCGAGCAGGCACAGGATGGTAATGACACCCAGGGTAGCGAGCATGGGTTACTCCAGAGCGGCCTTGGTGGCCGGTTATTGTTTTCCCTGGAGTATTGGAAGCGGGTTAGTCTTTGTAAATTGGAATGTTCAGCCAGTCATATTCGTAAAAACAAAACGCTCGAGAAAAACAACAATGAAAAATTCGATCCAGCATATTCAAGCGTTCCTGGCGGTGGCCCGTACCGGCAGCTTTACCAAGGCCGCCAATGAGCTGCATCTTTCGCCCTCGGCGCTCACCGTGCAGGTGCAACAATTGGAAGACTGGCTCGGCGTCGCCCTGCTCGACCGCAGCCCCCGCCATGTGAGCATCACCGCCGCCGGCCAGGAAGCCCGTGGCCCGATGGAAAAACTGCTGCTGGACCTGGACAACATCGTCACCGGCTCCCGCGACCTCGCGGCCTTGCGCCGTGGCGTGGTCACCATCGCGGCCCTGCCCTCGGTCTGCGCCGGCGCCCTGCCCCCGGCCCTGCGCCTGTTTCGCGAGCGTTTTGCCGGGATCGAAGTGCGTTTGCAAGACCTGGTGGCCCACCGTATTCATGCCCAGGTGCGCGCAGGCGAAGTGGATTTTGGTATTGGTGTACGGGCGCGGCTAAGCCATGGCCTGGAGTTCGTGCCGGTCCTGAATGATCGATTGTGTGCCTTTGTGCCGCTGGATCACCCCCTCGCCCACCATCGCCAATTGACCCTGGAGCAACTCGCGGACCAGCCGATCATCCTCACCGGTCGCGACAGCAGCGTGCGTGAGCAGGTGGATGCACTGTTTGATGAAACGCGGCTGACGATGAATGCCGGGATGGAGGCCAACTACATGTCGACGGTGCTGGCGTTGGTGCGCCAGGGCCTGGGGATCAGTGTGCTGCCGGAGTCGGCGGCGGACAGCCTGGCGGGGTTGAAGCGCATCGACATTGACCATCCTGGGGTGAACCGGGAGATCGGGTTGATCAGTCGCAGCGGCATGGGCCTGAGCCCGGCAGCGCAGCGTTGTTTTGACCTGTTGAACGATGAATTATCTGACACGACATCGAGCTGAATGTGGGACAGGGATTGCCCCCTTCCCACATTTTTGACCGCATCAATCAGTCGATCATCGGCACATGCTTGGGATGACTGGCCACGCGCTGCAACCACGCCTGCACCGCCGGGTAAGGCGCCAGGTCAAAACCACCTTCATGGGCCACATGGGTGTAGGCATACAGCGCAATATCGGCAATCGAATACTGGTCGCCCACCAGGTACGGCGTGGCCTGCAACTGACGTTCCATCACCCGCAGGGCCTTGTAACCGCCCTTGTGGGTGGTCTTGTATTCTTCCAGGCGATCTTCCGGCATGTTCAGGTAGAACTGGATAAACCGCGCCACCGCAATATATGGCTCGTGGCTGTACTGCTCGAAGAACTGCCATTGCAGCACTTGCGTGCGCAGGCGTGGCTCGGTGGGCAGGAATTCGCTGCCATCGGCAAGGAAGTTGAGGATCGCGTTGGACTCCCACAGGCAGGTGCCGTCTTCGAGTTCCAGCACCGGGATCTTACCGTTGGGGTTCTTGGCCAGGAACTCAGGGGTCGCGGTGTCGCCGTTGAGGATGTCGATATCCACCCATTGATACGGGATGCCCAGCAGGTTGAGCATCAATTTGACCTTGTAGCAGTTGCCCGACTTGTAATCGCCATAAACCTTGTACATGGGGCTCCCCTTATGCCGCTTGCGCGTGCTGTGCTTGACGGACCACCGCGGCCAGGCGTTTGAGCCCTTCGTCCAGGCGGGCCGGGTCGATATGGCTGAAATTGAGTCGCAGTGAGCCTAAGTGCTGGTCCGGCTCGGAAAAGAACGGTTCACCGGGCATGAACGCGACGTCCTGATCGAGCGCAGGTGCCAACAAGGTGCGGGTGTCGAGCGGCTGTTTCAAGGTCAGCCAGAAGAATAATCCGCCTTGGGGCACTTGCCAGTCGGCCAAATCGGCGAAGTGATGCGCCAGTGCAGCCTGGAACGCGTCACGGCGCCCGCGGTAAAAGCTGCGCAGTTCCTCCAGGTGCTGCTGGTATTTCTGCGTGCCGATCCACTGCATGGCCTGCCACTGGCCGACGCGATTGGTGTGCAGGTCCGCCGATTGCTTGAGCTTGAGCAAGTGCGGGAACAGGTCGGGGCTGGCAATCAGGTACCCCACGCGCAGACCGGGCAGCAAGGTCTTGGAGACCGTGCCGGTGTAGATCCAGCTGGCTTTTTTCAGGCGGCCGACGATGGGCTGCGCGCTGCCGCCATCGAACGTCAGCTCACGGTAGGGTTCGTCTTCGATCAGGGTCACGCCGAACTCATCGAGCAAGGCGGCGACGGCCTCGCGCTTGACTTCGCTGTAGCGCACGGCCGAAGGGTTCTGGAACGTCGGGATCAGGTAGATGAACGCCGGGCGATGGCGCTCGAGGTTGGCGCGCAGGCTGGTGACGTTGGGGCCGTCTGCCTCCAGTTGCACGGTGAGGCAATCGGCGCCGAACAGCTGGAAGATCTGCAGTGCGGCGAGGTAAGTCGGGCCTTCCAGCAGGATCTTGGTGCCTTTGTCGATATACAGCTTGGCCGCCAGGTCCAGGGTTTGCTGGGAACCGCTGACCACCAGCACCTGGCTGGCCTGGCACGGCACACCCAACGCGCGCGCCTCGGCGGCGAGCAGTTCACGCAGCTGCGGCTCGCCTTCGCTCATGCCGTATTGGCCGATGTTCAGCGGCATGTCATTCCAGTCCAGCGCGGGCAGCATGGCTTCGGCCGGCAGGCCACCGGCGAACGACATCACTTCCGGGCGCTGGGCGGCCGCGAGGATTTCACGGATCAAGGAGCTTTTGAGGCGCGTAACACGTTCAGAGAAGGCCATAAGGTCACCGCTAGCGAAGCCTGTGGGAAATACGTCAAACTGGTTGACCGAAATTACGACAGCTTGAGTGGATACGTCAATATGCTTGACCTTAAAAACCAAAGCAGCCAGCAACAAGCCATGGAAGCGTTTTTCTTCGGCTACCAGGCATTCACTGCCAAAGCCGACGAAATGCTCGAACGCCGAGGCCTGAGCCGAGTGCACCAGCGCATTGTGTTTTTTATCGCGCGCTACCCGGCCTTGAGCGTCAAGGAACTGCTGGAATTGCTCGGCGTGAGCAAGCAGGCGCTGAACATGCCGCTGCGCCAATTGCAGGAAATGCACCTGGTGGACAGCGTTGCGTCCGAGACCGACAAGCGCAAACGCCTGCTGGAATTGACCGAGGAAGGCCTGCGTTTCGAGCAGTCACTGCGCCGTGAACAGGTGAAGTTGTTGCAGCGCGCGTTCAGCGAAGCGGGCGAAGAAGCGGTAAACGGCTGGCTCGCAGTGAACCAGGCGCTTGCAGGCCAGCCCTGACCCCCCTGGAGTTGGCCCGCTCGCAACAAAAGCGCTCGAGCTTTGCCTTTCATCCTTTTCACGCAGAAAATAGAAAACATTATTTGCTTTCTTTGTATACAAAAGCATAATTCGCTTCGTGCGAGTTCCTGACCTATCAGTCAACAAAACCCGCCAGTACCTCACAGCGCCCCGCGCTGGACATAACAATAAAATGCTTGAGGAGTACTCGCTGTGGATAGCCGCAAATCCGAAGCCCCGACGCTGGACCTTGCACCCTCACAGAACGGCTGGCTGGAACGCCTGTTCAAACTGCGCCTGCATGGCACCACAGTGAAGACCGAGCTGCTTGCCGGCCTCACCACCTTCATCACCATGGCCTACATCATCTTCGTCAACCCCAACATCATGGCCGACGCCGGCATCGACCACGGTGCGGCGTTCGTCGCCACCTGCATCGCCGCCGCACTGGGTTGCCTGTTGATGGGCCTGTACGCGAACTGGCCGGTGGGCCTCGCGCCGGGCATGGGCCTGAACGCATTTTTTACCTACACCGTGGTCGGCACCATGGGCTACACCTGGCAGACGGCGCTCGGCGCGGTATTTATCTCGGGCGTGCTGTTCATGGGCCTGACGCTCTCGCGCGTGCGTGAATGGCTGCTCAACAGCATCCCGGTAAGCCTGCGCCATGCCATGGGCGCCGGTGTCGGCCTGTTTCTCGGGGTGATCGGCCTGAAGACCGCCGGCATCATCGTCGACAGCCCGGCCACGCTGATCAAGCTCGGTTCACTGCACGAGCCGGCGCCGCTGCTGGCGGCGGTGTGTTTCCTGCTGATTGCGATCCTCAGCTATCACCGGGTGTTCGGCGCGATCCTCATCAGCATCATTGCCGTGACCCTCGCAGGCTGGGGCCTGGGCCTGGTGCACTACAACGGGATTCTCGCCACGCCACCGAGCCTGGCACCGACCTGGATGGCGATGGATGTGAAAGGTGTGTTCAATGTCAGCATGATCAGCGTGGTATTTGCCTTCCTGTTTGTACACATGTTTGACACTGCAGGTACACTGATGGGCGTTGCGCAACGCGCCGGGCTGGTCAATGCCGATGGCAAGATCGATAACCTGTCCCGCGCCCTGAAGGCCGACAGCGCTTCGAGTGTGTTGGGTGCCATGGTCGGCGTACCGCCGGTGACCAGCTATGTGGAAAGCGCTGCGGGTGTCGCCGCCGGTGGCCGCACCGGGCTGACGGCCGTGACCGTGGGTATCCTGTTTGTGGCGGCGATGTTTTTCGCACAGCTGGCGGGCATGATCCCGGCCTATGCCACCGCGGGTGCGCTGATTTACGTGGCGATGCTGATGATGGCGAGCATGGCCCATATCAATTGGGATGAAGCCACCGACAGCATTCCGGCGATTGTCACTGCAATCATGATGCCCTTGACCTTCTCGGTCGCCGACGGCATTGCCCTGGGGTTTATCACCTACGTGGCGCTCAAGGCGGGTACGGGCAAGTACCGCGAGATTTCCGTGAGTTTGTGGGTGTTGTGCGCGATTTTCATCGCCAAGTTTATGTTCCTGTAAGCAGGAACCGGCCGAAAACCGCCTCACCCTCGGGTGGGGCTTTTGCATGAAGGGAGAACTGTAAATGAACCTGGAAACCTGGCTGTTGTTCAGCGGCGCTGCTTTGGTGGTGATCCTGATTCCCGGCCCGCTGTCGCTGTTGATGATCAGCAACAGCCTCAACTACGGCCTGCGCCGTTCATACCCGGCGTTTCTCGGCGGCGTGTTTGCCTCGATCTGCCTGCTGAGCGCTTCGGCCCTGGGCCTGGGCGCCCTGCTGTTGGCGTCGGAGCAATTGTTCAGTGCCTTGAAGATCGTCGGCGCGCTGTACCTGTTTTACCTCGCCTGGCAGAGCTGGCAGCAATCTCGCCAACCTGCCCATGGCGCCGAAGTGCCACAAACGCCGCCGGTACCACGCTTTCGCGCATTGTTTGGGCGGGCCTTTGTACTGGGCGCGAGCAACCCCAAAGATATTCTATTTTTTGCCGCCTTCCTGCCGCAATTCCTCAGCAGTCAACAGCCGTTCCTGCCCCAACTGCTGATCATGATCGCCACCTGGACCGTTCTCGACCTGCTGTGCAAGCTGGCCTACGGCCTGAGCGCCCATGGTGCGGCGCGTTATCTGCGCAGCGGAAGGGGCCAGAGCTGGTTCAACCGGATCAGTGCCGGGTTATTCAGTGGCGCCGGGGTTCTATCGTTGCTCAAGGCGCGAGGGGGCTCACTTTGACGAAATAAACAGTGGGAGGGAGCATGCCCTTTTTCGGCCAGTGGATACCTGCCACGATCCGGGTCAAACGCTGTTCTCGCATCGCACTTCTAACTCCCGTAAAGGCAAGTGAATCGGGATTTTTCTTGATTGCGTAGTTCAACCACTCATCCGTAAACCGCCTCATCAACTTGATGCTCCCGTGCTCAATCCAATGGTAAGACACGTAATAGAGTTTGTTTGAGTTGGGATGCGTAGCAATCAACTCATGACTAAGGACATTAGCGCGCTTTACTTGCACGTCCTGGCAGTTGAAGCCTTGCTGCTCCAGCACCGTCCTGACTTGAGCACGCTGAGCGGTATTTCTCGCGGCAAGGACCTGCGAACCACCGGGTTTGAGCGTCGGGTCCAATGCGACAGACGGCCTGAAGTCAACGCGAGTGAAACCGGGTGCCTTGCCTTCGTAGCCGACGAAAACATTGGGCTTCACTTTGACGGCCCTCAACATTTGCAGCACCTCATCCGTCTGCCCAAGGCTGCCGGCAGCGGCGGGCAACCAGTTGTCCAGCGTCGCACGGATATTCAGCAGATGACTGGCCGTAACTGGGCGGGAAGCGTCTGCCAACTCAATCATCCTTACGACTAAAAATCTGCGGCTGTGGGTCGTCATGGTGGGGAAAGCCGTGCCCACAGAGTGCTCCAACGACCTGTGGAACAGCGGCGCATGGAGTTGCCACTCGCCGGTTGGGCCGCGCGACACCGGGATAGGCTGCTCAAGACGAGCGGCAGCGGTGCTTGTCCAACGCTCAATATCAACGTGCGCCTTTGAGACCAGCGGCTCATCCCTGGCGATAAAAGCAATCTTGTCCAATGGCGCTTGATCACCCTGGTAGAGCAACCGGTAATGCCCGGCCCCTGACTCTGTCGCAGTGTCATACCATGAGCCCACATAGATAGCGTCGTAGCTGAATCCTGGAGGCGCTATGTGTACACGGGATACCCCGTGCGCCGAAGGCGCCGCGATCTGGCCCTCGGATGCGTGAGTGCGCCAACTGAACCAATCGGTACCCGACACGGATGACTGATAAATTCGACTTTCCGTAGCACTACGGACAGTGGGTGGCCGCCAGTCCACCGGCTCGACCGATGCTCGCCACGGATGCAGTACCCCAGAACTTGGACCGGCCACTGGCGCATCCGCCCCCAACAGCACTTCCCTGGTCACAAGCACTTCCCTGTTCACAGAAGTATTCAAAATCAATTCATCCTCGCCCGGCGCCTCCTTGTTCTTCAGGCGAAAAGACCGTTCGTTGTCTCGTCGGTAAATGGGGATGTGGTGCGTATCATCTACGGTGAAGTACTCGCCGCCCTTCACGTAGATACCCTTTTCGCCCGGCCCTTTCAACGCAACGGCGTCCTGCGGTACACCCTCGGTCCTGAAACGCTCCAGGGGCTTGAGCCGGGAAATCGTTGATGGCGGCTTGGGCACATCGAAAACCCGGCCAACCTGCGAGACTGCCGCACGATGGATCCGATTCAGGCCGGTGCCTATCGAACCTATCCTCGGGCGAACCAATGTCCCGCTCTTGGGTTTGGGACCCGGTACAAAGTTCAGCAAAAGCTCCACCGCCAAAAAAATCGTACCAAACGCCACGTCCACCGCATCACGAGGATCACCACTGCGGTGATAACGTCGCGAGGTGAGCAGCAACTCATACAGTTGGTTACCTAAATCAAAAAGTGGTGAGCCGATAGACAACAACGCTCGCGTGCGAGTATCTCGTTCTTCCTTCCGGCGCTGTTCCCGGTACTTATCCAAGACCTTGTTGGAGTTACTGTTTGCCTGCGCTTGACGTTGCAGCTCAAACATCCAAGCCCGATACAACAGGGCCCCGGCATCGCAATGTGAGGTAGGCACCAGCGCTAACCAGTTCAGCGGGTCACTGGCAATCTGCTCAAGGGTCTGCTTTTCAATCTCATCGACATGTGCCGTGGGCACCAGGTGTTTGATCTTGAAAGAACGAACGAACTCAACGCCCCGCCAGATCCCCTGCAACATGTGAAAGCCGGGGATTAGCGAGAGGGGATTGAATAGAGGCTCTTCGAATGTTTCACCAGGATGATGAGTGATGACCTCGAACGCCCAACCGGGTGCGACCTGCCGAGCCAATGCCGTGACGTTACCGGGCAATGAGCCGATGCGATTGAGGTGCTCCCGAGCGTGTTGCAGACTGACGTGTTCGCTGATGCTCCTGGCATCCGGAGCGGCGGGCCAGTAGACCAGGCAGTGCTGGGAAAGCAGGTCATGAAACACCAGGATTCCGGCCATGTAGCGATCATGCTGGAGGGTATGGCCCACCAGATGAACCACATACAACTGCACTTGATGACCATGCTTATTCAAGTCTTGAGGGGTGCGTGCCGCCATTGCCGTATTGAATAGGCTCTGTGCACTCTCCGTCAGCCCCTGCTGCACCGCCGAATAGAGATTAGCCTCGGTACCTGCCTGTAAAACCCGCGTCAACAGTTCAGGCACACGTGAGTCGCTTAGCCGGCGCCTACCGACGTCGGCAGGGTAAAACACACTGCTGATCAACGCCTCATAACGCCCGCCGATATCCAGCGCAGACACCATACTGATCAAGTATTGGGGGGGCAGTTGCTGTTTCCAGGCCGGTTTCAGGTACTCGGCGTACTTGAAACGCCACCGTGTCGGCTTTATCTGCGGGTCTAAATTATGCAGTGCCAGTTGCAGCAGACTGAAGCGCGTACGCTCATCGCTTGGTGTCAGGATCTCCTTGCGATCCCCCACCGTACAGGCACTTTCCCAACCACAGAACCTGCCACTGACCTGGTCAGGCATCTCGATAAAGGGCGTGTCGATGTCCAGTTGCGGGTACAGGCCGTCCTCGCGCAAGCGGGCAATCAAGAGCTCGCGGGCGAAGGTCGGCAGATCCGGCAAACGCTGTTCCAGGCGGTCTTCAAACGCTAAGGCACTGCCCAGATAGCGACCTTGCAAATACTTGAAACGCTTACGCTGGCCCCCCGTCGCATCGGTGATCCAGGCCGGCATTCTTTGCTTCGCGGCCGCCGCTTTTCGCACCACATCGAAATCAGTCCGCGCTTGAACCAGAGCATCATTGGCTGGCGCGCTCAGGTGTTCATCCAGCTCGACCGCCAATAGCAGCCGGCTCAGTAGCGCATTATCGGTTTCACTGAAAATACTCGCGCCGCCATCAATGCTGCGATGCACAAGAATGTAGCTCTTGAGGAGCCTTTTGACGGCAAGCATCACAGGGTTCCCCTCAATCGGTTCGTAGCGCACTGCCAGGGTTTGGCAGGCTACATGCTCACGCACGGCCTTGCGTTTTTGCCGCGTGACATAGCGCCATAGCACCGACTCATCGCGGCTGCCAAGGCTGGCCTGGATGCCAAGGGTCAACGCGCCGAGACTGCCAAAGGTGACCACGCCGCCCTCACGCCCGAGCACACACAACACAACGG
Organism: Pseudomonas sp. SB113; assembly: GCF_040754745.1. NCBI lineage: Bacteria > Pseudomonadati > Pseudomonadota > Gammaproteobacteria > Pseudomonadales > Pseudomonadaceae > Pseudomonas > Pseudomonas sp. SB113. Next base: position 139,892 of record NZ_JBFMHW010000015.1, on the reverse strand, counting down.
GCACCCGCCGACTGTGATCACTTACCGCTGCCGCAAGCGTGACCGCAAACACACTGTGCAGGGGGTGGTAGGTGTCGGCATCGGGCTCAGCCCCCACCAGCACCGATAACACGCGCGTTTCACTGCCCTGGCGTTTACTGGCTAGCGGCTTGTCCAGTACGTCTATCATCAGATCCAGATAGGTTTTGCTGATCAACTTGAGTTGGTGTTGCAACTGGATTTCACCGCGCAACCTGTCGATCCATACGCGGATAAGCGCGGTCACATGCCTAGGTTTACCGGTCGGCCGCGCCGCCCAAAATGCCACGTCGAAGAGTTGCAACTGCGCATCCTGTATCAACGTGCGCAAGGCAGCCGCCTGGACCTTGAGCTGATCCTCCAGCGCCACAAACTCTCGAAACGCTTGAGTATCCTCACCGGGATCCTGTGGATTGAGGAGAGTCATCAGCGCCCGTTCATAACGCTTGACCTGTTGCCGCGCTGTGTTCAAAGCCAGCCCCGGAGCCGTGCTGGCAAAGATAATTTCGTGGCGTCGCCGATGCTGATCCCATTCCAGCAATTCACGGCGGATACTCCCCAACCGGGCCCTGCCTACCCAATGTTTACGGGTGCCCTGGATGTAGGCGAGAAAACGCGCCGCATTCATCACTGAAGGCTCGCGCCTGCCAGAAAAAACCTGCGCGAGGTTGATCGACAACGCACAGGCCAACTCATTTTCCCATTGCCCATCCAGAACCGCCTGGGCGCTGATCGCCAACGCGTCGTCCCTCAATGCCAAACCGCGAACATTCGCCAGGCCAGTGGCGGCAGCGTCCTCAGCAGGCCGGCATACCTCATGCCGACGCCGCAGTGGCAGGCACTGCCACAGGTCGTCGAACAAGGCGCTATTGATCAGCGCCACCAGCCCACATTGCAACTGCTCGAAAGACGGGTACTCGTAGTAGTTGCGGTGCACACCCGGTAGATACATCACATGGGGCATACCCGCCGGGTCGCCCTCACGATAAATGTGCAGTGCGCCGGGGATCGGGGTCAGTCGCGTCTGCGCTCCTGGCCACATGACCTTGCACACCTGGAGGCTGGCCCATTGCTCGCCCGCGCGCCGACGAGCCTCAGCCGTCGGCGCATCCACCAGCGCCTGCACCATGACCAGTCCCGCACTCGACAGCTCGCCCAGTTGCCGCGCGACAAAGGCCTGGTCGGCGAACAGATGCTTGTACAACTCAACCCAGCGCTCGTTGCGTGTCAGCCAGGAGCCAGGAACCAGCGCCTGCCAGTAATCACTCTGCGCACGGGCGAGCCGCGCAAACAGATTGAGCGCAACGACCCGTTGCAACGCCTCCAGGGGGGTAAAGGGTACGCGGCGGGCTGGATCGTCCTTGAGGCTGAGCGCCGTGAATTGATTGACGTTGATCGACACGGAAGGCAGGACCAGCAGCCGCAACGTGCGGTCGGTCAAACTGTCGACTTTTTGCGCCGCGGCCGGCGGTTTGGGCTCGGTAAACAGCACGTTGTTCGGGTCCAGCCCAAAGGCCTTATGCAGCTCGGCGCGAATCACCCGCAGGACCTTGGGCGCGCCTGAGATCAGGCGGAACAGCCACTTTTGCGAATCGGCACAGCGCAGGTCGGCAATCGCCAGCCGATTGATCAGAAGGCTGGGAGGGTGGCTGGCGTTGATCCGTTGCGTCAGCTGGGTACGCATGGCCTGCAACTCATCGTCGTCGGGCACATCGGGGTCGTCAGGTAAGGTCACGGCGGTATCTTCATAAAGGAAAACACCTAGCCTATGCAGCGCTGACACGGATGAGGCGTTAGATAGTTGAACGCTGCCGCGAGCAAAAAAAAGCCCGCAGTGTGGGCGGGCGAAAAACCAACGAAGAGCTTGGGGGTGTGAAACGAGGTGACGCCTCAGCTACCGCGATAGGTGGAGTAGCTGTAAGGCGAAATCAGCAGGGGCACATGGTAATGCTCCTGTTCGGCGCTGATACCGAAGCGCAGCACCACGACATCCAGGAAGGCCGGCTCCGGCAACTGCACGCCACGGGCGCGGTAATAGTCACCGGCGCTGAATTGCAGTTGGTACACGCCACTGCGGTAGGCATCGCCTTGCAACAGCGGTGCGTCGCAGCGGCCGTCGCTGTTGGTCACGGCGGTGCTCACAAGCTCAAGCTGTGCGCCTTCGACGCGGTACAGCTCAACCAGGATAGCGCTGCCGGGGCAGCCGTGGGCGGCGTCCAGTACGTGTGTGGTCAGTCGTCCCATGGGGCGGGGCTCCCTTGCATGAAGTGAAATAGGCTGCACCTTTACGAGGCGCGAAAAAGCCGTGGACGCAACGATTAAGACACTTTTAATAAAAATTGTACACAATAAAAATCACAAAGTTTTGCACGCCCTTCGGCACCTCGATCATCCGCACGATTTCCCAGCAAGCCTTGCTTTTAAAAGACCTTTTGTCCGTTTACTGACCAACTGGGCAAGTTTCTTGCAGCGTTAAGCGGTGGCAACCGCGCGGAAAAAATGCGGAAATACAGGCTTACAAAGTGACCATCAAGTTGTATACAATCAGCCCATCGCTGTGACGCCACCCAGTCTTTCCGCTGGCCGCCACACACTTGCTACCACGAACAAGAAGGAAGACTGCAGTGAGCGCTGACTACCCACGCGACCTGATCGGTTACGGCAGTAACCCTCCTCACCCCCACTGGCCGGGCAACGCGCGCATCGCGCTGTCTTTCGTACTCAACTACGAAGAAGGCGGCGAGCGCAACATTTTGCATGGTGACAAAGAGTCCGAAGCCTTCCTCTCGGAAATGGTCTCGGCCCAGCCGCTGCAAGGCGAGCGCAACATGAGCATGGAGTCGCTGTACGAATACGGCAGCCGTGCCGGCGTGTGGCGCATCCTCAAGCTGTTCAAGGAATTCGACATTCCGCTGACCATCTTCGCCGTGGCCATGGCGGCCCAGCGCCACCCGGATGTGATCCGCGCCATGGTCGACGCCGGCCACGAGATCTGCAGCCACGGCTATCGCTGGATCGACTACCAATACATGGACGAGGCCCAGGAGCGCGAGCACATGCTCGAAGCCATCCGCATCCTCACCGAACTGACCGGTGAGCGCCCGTTGGGCTGGTACACCGGGCGCACCGGCCCCAACACGCGGCGGCTGGTGATGGAGGAAGGCGGCTTCCTGTACGACTGCGACACCTACGACGACGACCTGCCCTACTGGGAACCCAACACCCCCAACGGCAAGCCGCACCTGGTAATCCCCTACACCCTGGACACCAACGACATGCGCTTCACCCAGGTGCAGGGGTTCAACAAGGGCGATGACTTTTTCGAGTACCTCAAGGACGCCTTTGACGTGCTGTATGCCGAAGGCGCCGAGGCACCGAAGATGCTTTCCATCGGCCTGCATTGCCGTCTTATCGGCCGCCCCGCGCGCCTCGCCGCCCTCAAGCGCTTTATCGAATACGCCAAAGGCCATGACCAGGTGTGGTTCACCCGCCGCGTCGACATCGCCCGCCACTGGCATGACGTACACCCTTTTCAGGGTGCGGCCAAATGACTGCTTTCCAAACCCTGAAGCCCTCGACCTTGAGCCGCGACGCCTTCGTCCTGGCCTTCGCCGACATCTACGAACATTCGCCATGGGTGGCAGAAAAGGCCTATGACCTGGGCCAGGACGCCTCGATCGACCAGATCGAAACCCTGCATCAACGCATGAGCGACATCCTGTTAAGCGCCGATCACGCCAGTCAGCTGGCATTGATCAACGCTCACCCGGACCTGGCGGGCAAAGCTGCCGTCCAGGGCCAACTCACCCAAGCCAGCACCGATGAGCAAGCGGGCGCGGGGATTCACCAATGCACGGCCGAAGAGTTCGCACGCTTCACCGAGCTGAACGATGCCTACAAGGCCAAGTTCAAGTTTCCCTTCATCATGGCGGTAAAAGGCAGCAACCGGCACCAGATTCTCGCCGCGTTCGAAACGCGCATTCACCACTCGGTAGACACCGAGTTCAACTGCGCGCTGGCCGAGATCAACAAGATCGCGTTGTTTCGTTTACTGACCCTCTAAACGACCATCCCCAGCCACTCTATTTAAGGCAGACAAGAAGAATGAAAGCGCAACCCGTACCTTTCGAGAAGTTCGTCAACCTGGCCGACGCCCGCCTGGGCACCAAGATCATCTCCGTGACGGATGACTGGTTCGCCGACGCCAACCGCCTGTTCCAGCCGACCCCGGCCGTGTGGAAGGAGGGCGTTTTCGATGACAACGGCAAGTGGATGGACGGCTGGGAGTCGCGCCGCAAGCGCTTCGAAGGCTACGACAGCGCAGTGATCCGCCTGGGCGTACCGGGCTCGATCAAAGGCGTGGACATCGACACTTCATTCTTCACCGGCAACTACCCGCCGTCGGCGTCCCTGGAAGCCTGCTTCCTGGCCTCGGGCGAGCCTGACGACAACACCCAGTGGGTGGAAGTCCTGTCGGCCGTCGAGTTGCAAGGCAACAGCCACCATTACCACGAGATCAGCAACGACCAGGCGTTCAGCCACCTGCGCTTCAACATCTACCCGGATGGCGGCGTGGCCCGCCTGCGTGTATACGGCGTGCCGTTCCGCGACTGGTCGGCAGTGGGCGACAACGAACAGATCGATCTGGCGGCAGCACTGAACGGTGGCCGCGCACTGGCGTGTTCCGACGAGCACTTCGGCCGCATGAGCAACATTCTCAACCCAGGCCGTGGCGTCAACATGGGTGACGGCTGGGAAACCGCCCGTCGTCGTACGCCAGGCAATGACTGGGTGATCGTCGCCCTGGGCCACCCCGGCGAAATCGAGAAGATCATCGTCGACACCCTACACTTCAAGGGCAACTACCCGGACACCTGCTCGATCCAGGGCGCCTTCGTGAAGGGCGGTACCGACAGCCAGATCGAAACCCAATCGCTGTTCTGGCGCGAACTGCTGCCGGCGCAGAAACTGGAAATGCACGCAGAACATACGTTTGCCGAGCAAATCAAGGCGCTGGGCCCGATCACCCATATCCGCCTGAACGTGTTCCCGGATGGCGGTGTGAGCCGCCTGCGCGTACTGGGTAAAGTTTCGAAGTAAGCAGTGAACCCCTGTGGCGAGCGGGCTTGCCCCGCTCGCCACATGAACTGAATGACACAACACAGAATCCGGATAAGAGACAGCCATGCGCACACTGATGATCGAACCCCTGACCAAAGAAGCCTTCGCCCCTTTCGGAGACGTTATCGAAACCGAGGGCAGCGATCACTTCATGATCAACAACGGGTCGACCATGCGCTTTCACAAGCTGGCAACGGTAGAAACCGCACAGCCTGAAGACAACGCGATCATCAGCATCTTCCGCGCCGACGCGCTGGATATGCCGCTGACCGTGTGCATGCTGGAGAGACACCCGCTGGGCAGCCAGGCGTTCATTCCGCTGCTCGGCAACCCCTTTCTGATCGTGGTCGCGCCACTTGGCGATGCACCTGTATCAGGCTTGGTCCGCGCCTTCGTCACCAACGGCAGGCAGGGCATTAATTACCATCGCGGCGTCTGGCACCACCCGGTGCTGACGATCGAAAAGCGGGATGACTTCCTGGTGGTTGATCGCAGTGGCACAGGCAATAACTGCGATGAGCATTTTTTCAAAGAGGATGAGCGGTTGATCCTCGCCCCCCACCAATAAGAGAAGGCCGGATCACCCGACAACAAGGGTGACAGGCGAGAGGTAAAGACTGTGGAAGCACATCTGTTGGAATGGCTGAACCTCAGCGTGCGCTGGGTTCACATGATCACTGGCGTCGCCTGGATCGGCGCTTCGTTCTACTTCGTCTGGCTGGAAAACAACCTCAACCGCGTCAACCCCAAGGACGGCCTGTCCGGTGACTTGTGGGCGATCCACGGTGGCGGTATCTACCACCTGGAAAAATACAAACTGGCCCCGCCGACCATGCCGGACAACCTGCACTGGTTCAAATGGGAAGCCTATTTCACCTGGATGTCGGGCGTTGCGCTGCTGTGCGTGGTGTTCTACCTCAACCCGACGCTGTACCTGCTCGCCCCCGGCAGCAGCCTCAGTGGCAGCGAAGGTGTATTGCTGGGCATCGGCTCACTGTTCGCCGGCTGGTTCATCTACTCCTTCCTCTGCGACTCGGCCCTGGGCAAACGCCCTGCCCTGCTCGGTTTGATCCTGTTCGTGCTGTTGATTGCCGCCGCGTACGGCTTCAGCAAAGTGTTCAGCGGCCGGGGTGCGTACCTGCACGTGGGTGCGGTGATCGGCACCATCATGGTCGGTAACGTGTTCCGCATCATCATGCCGGCGCAGCGCGCGCTGGTGGCGGCGATCGCCGAGAACCGCACGCCCGACCCTACCCTGCCGGCCAAGGGTCTGCTGCGTTCACGGCACAACAACTACTTCACCCTGCCGGTGCTGTTCATCATGATCAGCAACCACTTCCCGAGCACCTACGGCAGCCAATACAACTGGCTGATCCTGGCCGGGATCGCGGTGGCGGCGGTGTTGGTGCGGCACTACTTCAACACTCGGCATAACAGCCAGAAGTATGCGTGGACCTTGCCGGTGGGTGCGTTGGCCATGATTTGCCTGGCGTATGTGACCGGGCCCAAGCCGGCCGAACCGATTGCCAAGGCACCTGCGGCCATCGAGTACCAACCGTTGCCGGAAACCGCCTTGGGCGGTGGCTTGAAACCCGCCGCGCCTGCTGCGACCGAACCTGCTGCAGCTGCGCCTGCCCAGGCGACGATTGATTTCGACAAGGTCCACGGGGTGATCCAGGAACGCTGCGCCGTGTGCCATTCGGCCAAGCCCACCAGCCCGCTGTTCAGCACCGCGCCGGCCGGCGTGATGTTCGATACCCCGGCGCAGATCCAGCAACAAGCGGCGCGTATCCAGGCGCAGGCCGTGGCGAGCCAGATCATGCCGCTGGGCAACATCACCCAGATGACCCAGCAGGAACGGGACTTGATTGGCACCTGGATCAACCAGGGGGCGCGGACCAACTAACAGATTCACATAGTTCCAATGTGGAAGGGGGCTTGCCCCCGATTGCTGTAGTTCAGTCAATGATGTTGTGAATGACACTCCGCTATCGGGGGCAAGCCCCCTCCCACATTTGGACATGCAGTGTTTTGAAGATTGAGTTGCACCCGGCAATTGAATGCCAAACAACACAAAAATAAAAAAGATCCGAGGTGTTGCATGACCGAGTTAGTCGAACCGCAGATTCCTGCCGCGCCCGCCATGGTGCGGCTGCCCCTCTTGCAACTGATTCTGGTAGGCCTGCAACACGTCTTGCTGATGTACGGCGGCGCCGTCGCCGTCCCCCTGATCATTGGCCAGGCCGCGGGCCTGAGCCGTGAAGAAATCGCTTTTCTGATCAACGCCGACCTGCTGGTAGCCGGTATCGCCACCCTGGTGCAGTCCTTCGGCATAGGCCCGGTGGGCATCCGCATGCCGGTGATGATGGGCGCCAGTTTCGCCGCCGTCGGCAGTATGGTCGCCATGGCGGGCATGCCCGGTATCGGCTTGCAGGGCATCTTCGGCGCCACCATCGCCGCCGGGTTCTTCGGCATGCTGATCGCGCCGTTCATGTCCAAGGTCGTGCGCTTCTTCCCGCCGTTGGTGACCGGCACCGTGATCACCGCCATCGGCCTGTCGCTGTTCCCGGTGGCCGTGAACTGGGCCGGTGGCGGCAGCGCGGCGGCCACCTTCGGCTCACCGATTTACCTGGCGATTGCCGCCCTGGTACTGGCCACCATCCTGCTGATCAACCGTTTCATGCACGGTTTCTGGGTGAATATCTCGGTGCTGATCGGCATGGGCCTGGGTTACGCCTTGTGCGGCGCCATCGGCATGGTCGACCTCAGCGGCCTGGCCCAGGCGCCGTGGGTACAAGTGGTGACGCCGCTGCACTTCGGCATGCCGACGTTCGAGTTGGCGCCGATCCTGTCGATGTGCCTGGTGGTGGTGATCATCTTCGTCGAATCCACCGGGATGTTCCTTGCGCTGGGCAAGATCACCGGCCAGGACGTCACGCCGAAAATGCTGCGTCGTGGCTTGCTGTGTGATGCCGGTGCATCGTTCTTCGCCGGTTTCTTCAACACCTTCACGCACTCCTCCTTCGCGCAGAACATCGGCCTGGTGCAGATGACCGGCGTGCGTTGCCGCTCGGTGACAATCATGGCCGGTGCCTTTCTGATTGTGCTCAGCCTGTTGCCCAAGGCCGCGTACCTGGTGGCGTCGATTCCTCCGGCGGTGCTCGGTGGTGCGGCGATTGCCATGTTCGGCATGGTGGCGGCCACCGGCATCAAGATCCTCCAGGAAGCCGACATCGCCGACCGTCGCAATCAGTTACTGGTGGCAGTGAGCATCGGCATGGGCCTGATCCCGGTAGTACGCCCGGAGTTCTTCGCACAGTTGCCACTGTGGATGAGCCCGATCACCCACAGCGGCATCGCCATGGCAACCCTCAGCGCGCTATCGCTGAATATCCTGTTCAACATCCTCGGCGGTGCTGAACGCCCTGTAGTCGGCCCCGCACACACCTGACGCATGCCCCATTGTCGCCCTGTGCGCGCTGTAACGGCGCACTTGAGCCCTGACGTGGGAGCCAGTATTCTCCGCGCCCGCTTGAATCGACGGTTGTTTACCGCCTTGGCGCGGGTCTTGCTGTAGCAATAAAGCTGACCATTCAGACCACTTTTATTACCACCCAAAGGCGCCGCACCAGAGCGTCTGCGTAGAAGAAAAACCATAAAACTTTAACTCGGGAGCAACCGAATGAAACCTATGTTCAAAGGCCTGATGCTGGCGGGATCCCTGCTGGCCGGCGGCCAGGCCGTGGCCGGTGACTTGTTGCAGTGGCAGAACAACAGCCTGACGTATCTGTGGGGCAAGAGCTTTACCGTCAACCCACAGATCCAGCAAACCGTCACGTTCGAACATGCCGATGCCTGGAAGTACGGCGACAACTTCGTCTTCGTCGACCGCATCTTTTACAACGGCAAGGAAGACGGCAACGTCGGCCCCAGTACGTATTACGGCGAGATCAGCCCGCGACTGTCGTTCGGTAAGATTTTTGACCAGGACCTGTCCTTCGGCCCGATCAAGGATGTGTTGCTGGCCTTCACCTATGAGTTCGGCGAGGGCGATAACGAGTCGTACCTGCTCGGCCCTGGCTTTGACCTGAACGTCCCGGGCTTCGACTACTTCCAGCTGAACTTCTACCAGCGCCAGACCGAAGGCAATCGCCCGGGTGACGGTGTGTGGCAGATCACCCCGGTATGGGCGTACACCCTCCCCGTGGGCAACTCCGACATCCTGATCGACGGCTTTATGGATTGGGTGGTGGACAACGACAAGAACGCCCGTGGCACTTACCACGCCAACCTGCACTTCAACCCGCAGGTCAAATACGACCTGGGCAAGGCGCTGCATTGGGGCGACAAGCAGTTGTATGTGGGGTTTGAATACGACTACTGGAAGAACAAGTACGGGATCGAGGATTCGGGCGCGTTCAAGACGAACCAGGACACGGCGAGCTTCCTGGTCAAGTATCACTTCTAAAAGCCACTGCAAGACAAATGTGGGAGGGGGCTTGCTCCCGATAGCGAAGTGTCAGTCACTCTATTTGTTGACTGACACACTGCTATCGGGAGCAAGCCCCCTCCCACATTCAGATAGGCGGCAGGCCCAGGAACCGGGTGATCTCTTCACGCTTGGCCAGCGCATCTTTCCTGCCCAACTCGATCAACTCGCTGCAATACCCCGCCTCGAACAGCAAGTAACTCAACACCCCCGCCCCGCTCGTCTTGGTCGCCCCCGGCCCACGCAGGAACAACCGCAACGCCGCCGGCAATTCCTGCCGATGCCTTGCCGCGATTTCGTCGATCGGCTGGCTTGGCGCAATCACCAGCACTTCCACCGGTGCCAGGCCACGGGCCGCGCTGTCGGCGGGCTGGTGATGGCTGAACTGGTTCAGACGCTCCAGCAATTCGATATCGCTTTCCAGGCTGTCGATGAAGGTGCTGTTGAGCATATGCCCACCGATCTGGGCCAGGGTCGGTTCCTGCCCGGTGTAGGTACGTTGCACCGCCGGCTCATTGCCTCGTGGGTTGCCGCTGACGCCCACCACCAGCACGCGGGTCGCCCCCAGGTGCAGCGCCGGGCTGATGGGCGCGGATTGGCGCACCGCGCCGTCACCGAAATATTCCTGGTCGAGTTTCACCGGGGCAAACAGCAAGGGGATCGCCGAACTGGCCAGCAGGTGTTCAACCGTCAGTTGCGTCGGCACGCCGATACGTCGATGGCGCAACCAGGCGTCGATGGTGCCGCCACCTTGATAGAAGGTCACCGCTTGCCCGGACTCGTAGCCGAAGGCCGTCACCGCCACGGCGTGCAGATGCTTGTGGCGGATAGCTTCGTCGATGCCATCGAGGTTCAACCGCTCGAGCAGCAGGTCGCGCAACGGTGAGCTATTGAGCAACGCCACCGGTACCTGGGCGCCGATGCCCAGCAGGCTGTGGATAAGGAAGCGGCTCGCCTGGCGGATCACCCCAGGCCAATCACTGCGCAACACCAGATGGCTGCGAAAGCCCTGCCAGAAGGCCGTAAGGCGCCCGATAGCGGCAGTGAAGTCCATGGCGCCGCTGGCCAGGGTCACCGCATTGATCGCGCCGGCCGAGGTGCCGACGATCACCGGAAAGGGGTTGGGTGCCCCTGGCGGCAACAGCTCGGCAATCGCCGCCAATACCCCCACCTGATACGCCGCTCGCGCCCCACCGCCGGAAAGAATCAAGCCTGTAACCGGTTCAGCTGGGCGCATTGCGTCACTCCATAGGGGGGAAGTCGGTCTTAGCGACGGCGTTTTTCGTACAGCTTGGGTTCGCCCGGGGGCCGGCTCTTGAAGCGGCGGTGGGTCCACAGGTATTGCTCGGGGCACTCACGCACCGAGGCTTCGACCCACTGGTTGATGCGCAGGCAGTCGACCTCATCGCTTTCGCCGGGGAAGTCAGTCAACGGCGGGTGGATCACCAGGCGGTAACCGCTGCCGTCCGCCAGGCGCTGCTGGGTGAACGGCACCACCAGCGCCTTGCCCAGCTTGGCGAACTTGCTGGTGGCGGGCACGGTGGCGGCCTGGATGCCGAACAGCGGCACGAAGATACTCTGCTTGGCGCCGTAGTCCTGGTCCGGCGCATACCAGATGGCGCGACCGGCGCGCAGCAGCTTGAGCATACCGCGCACGTCTTCGCGCTCGACCGCCAGGGAATCGAGGTTATGCCGCTCGCGGCCACGGCGCTGGATAAAGTCGAACAGCGGGTTGCCGTGCTCGCGGTACATGCCATCGATGGTGTGCTTCTGCCCCAGCAAGGCCGCGCCGATTTCCAGGGTGGTGAAGTGCAGGGCCATGAGGATCACGCCCTTGCCATCCAGTTGGGCCTGCTTGAGGTGCTCCAGGCCTTCGACATGGGCCAGGCGCGCCAGGCGCTGGCGCGACCACCACCAGCTCATGGCCATTTCAAAAAAGGCGATGCCGGTGGAGGCAAAGTTTTCCTTGAGCAGCTTCTTGCGCTCTGCGGCGGATTTTTCCGGGAAGCACAGTTCCAGGTTGCGTGCGGCGATGCGGCGACGTTCACCGGCCACTCGGTACATGCCCGCACCCAGCAGGCGACCAATGGTCAGCAGCGCGCGGTACGGCAGTTGGGTGACCAGCCACAGCAGGCCGAGTCCCAGCCATAACAGCCAAAAGCGCGGGTGAAAAAATACAGCTCGAAAACGCGGGCGATCCATTACAGATTCCGGGAAAGACAGGGCCGCGCATTCTACAACGGTTCGACTCGGCTTGCGGCCAGTGAGTGTTCTCGTTATAAGTCTCGACACTTTTCGTGACAAGCCGCTTTTTGCCGACCATGAGCCAAACCGAACCGCTAGACCAAGATCCCGTGTTCCAGCTGAAAGGCAGCATGCTCGCCATCACCGTGCTGGAACTGGCCCGCAACGACCTCGACGCCCTGGACCGCCAGCTCGCCGCCAAGGTTGCCCTGGCGCCAAACTTCTTCAACAACGCCCCGCTGGTACTGGCCCTGGATAAACTGCCGGCCGGCCAAGGCGTCATCGACCTGCCCGGCCTGATGCGTGTATGCCGCTCCCATGGCCTGCGGACCCTGGCGATTCGCGCCAGCCGTATCGAAGACATTGCCGCAGCCATCGCCATTGAACTGCCAGTACTGCCGCCGTCTGGTGCGCGTGAGCGTCCACTGGAACCTTTGGTCGGAGAGGTGGCGAAAAAACCGGAAAAACCACCGGAACCTACGATCAAGCCTACAAAGATAATCACCACGCCCGTACGCGGCGGGCAGCAGATTTACGCCCAGGGCGGCGACCTGGTGGTGATCGCCTCGGTCAGTCCCGGCGCGGAACTTCTCGCCGATGGCAACATCCATGTATACGGCCCGATGCGCGGACGTGCCCTCGCCGGCATCAAGGGTGATACCAAGGCCCGCATTTTTTGCCAGCAATTGACCGCTGAGCTAGTGTCCATCGCAGGCCAGTACAAGGTTTCAGAAGATTTGCGCCGTGATCCGCTGTGGGGGGCCGCGGTGCAGGTCAGCCTGTCGGGCGATGTGTTGAACATCATCCGTCTTTAACGGATACTGCCGCATTTTCCAAGCATCTCTAGACTCTGATAGCACAGCGAAACTGGCATTACTTGCGTAGGAATACATGAAGGTTGGCGTTTTTCCTGCGAAAACCCGTCTTTTTCCTACAAAGGCTGTCCGCCTGCGGCGAGTTCCAAGAGATGTTTTTCAGGGACTGAAAAGTCCTTTTTCCTTAGGGGTGAAACACCTTGGCCAAGATTCTCGTGGTTACATCCGGCAAGGGTGGTGTGGGTAAGACCACCACCAGCGCCGCTATCGGTACCGGCCTCGCTTTGCGCGGCCACAAGACAGTCATCGTCGACTTCGACGTCGGTTTGCGTAACCTCGACCTGATCATGGGCTGCGAACGCCGCGTGGTGTACGACTTCGTCAACGTGGTCAACGGCGAAGCCAACCTGCAGCAGGCCCTGATCAAGGACAAGCGCCTTGAGAACCTGTACGTACTGGCCGCCAGCCAGACCCGCGACAAAGATGCGCTGACCAAAGAAGGCGTAGGCAAGGTTCTTGCCGAACTGAAGGAAACCTTCGAATTCGTGGTGTGCGACTCCCCGGCCGGTATCGAAACCGGTGCTCACCTGGCGATGTACTTCGCCGATGAAGCCATCGTGGTGACCAACCCGGAAGTGTCGTCGGTACGCGACTCGGACCGCATGCTCGGCCTGTTGGCCAGCAAGTCCAAGCGCGCCGAGGAAGGCCAGGACCCGATCAAGGAACACCTGTTGCTCACCCGCTACAACCCTGAGCGCGTCAGCAACGGCGAAATGCTCGGTGTTGAAGACGTCAAGGACATCCTCGCAGTGACCCTGCTGGGCGTGATCCCGGAATCCCAGGCGGTGCTGAAGGCTTCCAACCAGGGCGTCCCGGTGATTCTTGACGACCAGAGCGACGCCGGCCAGGCGTACAGCGATGCGGTTGATCGCTTGCTGGGCAAGACCGTGGAACATCGCTTCCTCGATGTTAAGAAGAAGGGATTCTTCGAGCGTATCTTTGGAGGCAACTAAACAATGAAATTTCTCGACTTCTTTCGCGCCAACAAAAAGCCAAGCACCGCGTCGGTCGCGAAAGAGCGTCTACAGATCATCGTGGCGCACGAACGCGGCCAACGCAGCACCCCGGACTACCTGCCCGCCTTGCAGAAGGAACTGGTGGAGGTGATCCGCAAGTACGTCAATATCGGCAACGATGACGTGCATGTCGCCCTGGAAAATGACGGCAGCTGCTCGATCCTGGAACTCAATATCACCCTGCCTGATCGTTGATCGAACAGGCGGCCGCCACGGCGGCTCGGTCACCTTGATTCCCTTACGGGAACCGGGTGGTCGAGCCGCCGTTGGCGTTTGTTACGAGGCTGTTTAATGCCGCTGTCCACTATTCATATCCTGCATCAGGACGACGCTGTCCTCGTGGTGAACAAGCCGACCCTGTTGCTCTCGGTGCCTGGCCGCGCCGACGACAACAAGGACTGCCTGATCACCCGCCTGCAGGAAAACGGCTACCCCGAAGCCCGCATCGTCCATCGCCTGGACTGGGAAACGTCAGGGATCATCCTGCTGGCCCGGGACGCCGATACCCATCGCGAACTGTCCCGCCAGTTTCACGACCGTGAAACCGAAAAGGCCTACACCGCTTTGGCCTGGGGCCAGCCGGAACTGGACAGCGGCAGCATCGACCTGCCCTTGCGCTACGACCCGCCGACCAAACCCCGCCACGTGGTGGACCACGAGTTCGGCAAGCACGCGCTGACCTTCTGGAAAGTCCTGGAACGTTGTGGCGAGTGGTGCCGCGTCGAGCTGACGCCGATCACCGGGCGCTCACACCAGTTGCGTGTGCATATGTTGTCCATCGGCCATCCGTTGCTGGGTGATGGTTTGTATGCCCACGAACAGGCCCTGGCTGCGTGGCCGCGCCTGTGCCTGCACGCGAGCATGCTGAGCTTCACTCATCCGCAAAGCGGTGAGCGCTTGCGCTTTGAGTGCCCTGCACCGTTCTAAAGCTGCAAATGCATTCAAATGTGGGAGGGGGCAAGCCCCTCCCACATTTAGTTCTGCATCAGTTCTCGCCACCGAGTTAAACCAATACGGTAAACTCCGCGCATTGCTGTCTGGAGCTATTTATGCGCGAAGCGTTGAATCAAGGCCTGATCGATTTCCTCAAGGCCTCCCCTACTCCTTTTCATGCCACAGCCGCCCTGGCCCAGCGCCTGGAAGCGGCCGGTTTCCAGCGCCTCGACGAGCGCGAAACCTGGACCACCGAAGCCAGCGGTCGCTACTACGTGACCCGCAACGACTCCTCGATCATCGCCTTCAAGCTCGGCCGCCACTCGCCGCTGCAAGGCGGGATTCGCCTGGTCGGCGCCCATACCGACAGCCCGTGCCTGCGGGTCAAGCCCCAGCCTGAGCTGCAACGCCAGGGCTTCTGGCAACTCGGCGTGGAAGTCTACGGTGGCGCGCTGCTGGCGCCGTGGTTCGACCGCGACCTGTCCCTGGCCGGCCGCGTCACCTTCCGTCGTGACGGCAAGGTCGAAAGCCAGCTGATCGACTTCAAGCTGCCCATCGCCATCATTCCCAACCTGGCCATTCACTTGAACCGTGAAGCCAACCAGGGCTGGGCGATCAATGCCCAGACCGAGTTGCCGCCGATCCTCGCGCAATTTGCCGGTGATGAGCGCGTGGACTTCCGTGCCGTGCTCACCGAACAACTGGCCCGCGAACATGGGTTGAACGCCGATGTGGTGCTCGACTACGAGTTGAGCTTCTACGACACCCAGGG
Organism: Pseudomonas sp. SB113; assembly: GCF_040754745.1. NCBI lineage: Bacteria > Pseudomonadati > Pseudomonadota > Gammaproteobacteria > Pseudomonadales > Pseudomonadaceae > Pseudomonas > Pseudomonas sp. SB113. Next base: position 124,424 of record NZ_JBFMHW010000015.1, on the reverse strand, counting down.
CGCCGCCGTGATCGGCCTCAATGGCGACTTCATCGCCGGCGCGCGCCTCGACAACCTGCTGTCGTGCTACGCCGGCCTGCAAGCCCTGCTCACCAGTGAGACCGACGAAACCTGCGTGCTGGTGTGCAACGACCACGAAGAAGTCGGTTCCTGCTCGGCCTGCGGTGCCGATGGCCCGATGCTGGAACAGACCCTGCGTCGCCTGCTGCCTGAAGGCGATGAATTCGTACGCACCATCCAGAAATCCCTGCTGGTGTCGGCCGACAATGCCCACGGCGTACACCCCAACTACGCCGACAAGCACGACGCCAACCACGGCCCCAAGCTCAATGCCGGCCCGGTGATCAAGGTCAACAGCAACCAGCGCTACGCCACCAACAGCGAAACCGCCGGGTTCTTCCGCCACTTGTGCATGGCCGAAGAAGTACCGGTGCAGAGCTTCGTGGTGCGCAGCGACATGGGCTGCGGCTCGACCATCGGCCCGATCACCGCCAGCCACCTCGGTGTGCGTACGGTTGACATTGGTTTGCCAACGTTTGCCATGCACTCCATTCGCGAACTGTGCGGCAGCCATGACCTGGCGCATTTGGTGAAGGTGTTGGGCGCGTTCTACGCCAGCCACGACCTGCCCTGATCCAAAAGGCTGAATACAGCCAGAAATGTGGGAGGGGGCTTGCCCCCGATGCGGTGGGTCAGCTAAAAACAAGCTGACTGACAGACCGCTATCGAGGGCAAGCCCCCTCCCACATTTGGTTTTACGTACACCTGATCTATATCACCTGCATTTCCCGCAATCCGACCTAGACTTGTCAGTATTCCCACTCCGACAAGGCCGTCGCCCATGATCTCCATGTCCTCTTTCCACGCCATGCTTATCCCTATTCTGATCGGCATGATCATGCTCGCGGTCGGCTTCAATTTTCGCGACAAGCCCCTGGGCGTGTTCGGCATGTGGATCGGTATGCTGCTGATCCTGGGCACCGTGGTGTACAAGATCCTCGCCAAACTGGCCGAATGACGATTGCCCTCGTACACTCGCTCAACCCGTCGTTTTCAAGGTTGACCGCCTCGTGCTTTCCCGTCTGTTTGCCCTGCCCTGCTGTTTCCTGATCGCCCTGCTCACGCTGCTGCCGCTCACACCCGCCCAAGCGGTGGGCTTGCCTGGGCTGCTGGGCAGTACCAGCAAGACCCAGCCCCAGGCCGAAGTGCCGTTGGGGCAGTCGCTGGACGAGGTGATCAAGACCCTGGAAAACGACCAGCAACGCACGCAGTTGCTGAGCGACTTGAAGAAGCTGCGCGCCGCCACCCAGAAAGCCCAGCCCGTCGCCGAGCAAGGTGTGCTCGGGCTGATTGGCAGCACGCTGTCAGGCCTGGAGCAGCAGTTCTCCGGCGCCGACAGCCCGCTGGGGCGCTGGTCGAATGAAATCGACCTGGCCAAGGATGAGTTCAGTGCGTTGATGCTGCCGGCCAGCGAATGGGTGCCGATCATTTTCGGCTTTGCGGTGATCCTTGCGGTGTGGAGCCTGCTGGCTGCCGCATTGATCTGGCTGAGCCACCGGGTACGCGAGCGCTTCGGCCTGCCCGAGGAGTTGCCGCAACACCCGCGGACCTGGGACATGCTGCGCTTCGCCCTGCGCAAACTGGGGCCCTGGCTGATCGCGCTGGTGATCACCGTTTACCTGAGCTACGCCCTGCCCTCGTCCCTGGGCAAATCCTTGGCGATGGTGCTGGCTTACGCCTTGGTGGTCGGCACCTGTTTCTCGGCGATCTGTGTGATTGCCTTCTCGGTGCTCGACGGCCCGCACCGCCACCGCGCCCTGTATATCCTGCGCCACCAGGCCTTCCGCCCGCTGTGGTGGATCGGCAGCTTCGCCGCCTTTGGCGAAGCCTTGAGTGATCCACGGTTGGTAATCGCGCTCGGCCAGCACCTGGCCCACACGGCAGCGACCATCGCCAATGTGATGGCCGCGCTGTCCACTGGCGTGTTTATCCTGCGTTTCCGTCGGCCGATCGCCCACCTGATCCGCAACCAGCCCCTATCACGCCGCCTGACCCGTCGCGCCCTCAGCGACACAATCGAGATCATCGGCACGTTCTGGTACATCCCGGCCCTGCTGTTGGTGGGTATCTCGCTGTTCGCCACCTTCGTCTCCGCCGGAGACACCAGCACCGCCCTGCGCCAGTCGCTGTTGTGCACGGTGTTGCTGGTGTTGTGCATGGTGATCAACGGCCTGGTGCGTCGCCATGCGCTCAAGCCGCAACGTGGGCACAAGCGCCATGCGCTGTACTCCGAACGCCTGAAAAGCTTTGTCTACACCCTCGCCCATCTGGTGGTGTGGCTGGTGTTTATCGAACTGGGGCTGCGGGTCTGGGGCCTGTCGCTGATTCGCTTTACCGAAGGCGATGGCCATGAAGTCAGCGTCAAGCTGTTTGGCCTGGGCGGCACGCTGCTGTTTGCGTGGCTGATCTGGATTCTCAGCGACACCGCGATCCATCACGCCCTCACCCGCTCGCGCAAAGGCCTGGCCAATGCCCGCGCGCAAACCATGATGCCGCTGATCCGCAACGTGCTGTTCGTGACCATTTTTATCATCGCCGCCATCGTCGCCCTGGCGAACATGGGCATGAACGTCACGCCACTGTTGGCCGGTGCCGGTGTGATCGGCCTGGCAATCGGTTTTGGTGCGCAATCACTGGTGGCGGACCTGATCACCGGCCTGTTCATCATCATCGAAGACTCCCTGGCGATTGATGACTACGTGGACGTCGGCGGCCACCTCGGTACCGTCGAAGGCCTGACCATCCGCACCGTGCGCCTGCGCGACATTGACGGCATCGTGCACACTATCCCGTTCAGCGAGATCAAGAGCATCAAGAACTACTCGCGGGAGTTCGGCTACGCAATCTTCCGAGTGGCCATCCCCTACAACATGGAAATCGACGACGCGATCAAGCTGATGCGCGATGTCGGCCAGAAAATGCGCAACGACCCGCTGCAACGCCGCAATATCTGGTCGCCGCTGGAGATTCAGGGGGTGGAAAGTTTCGAGTCGGGCAGTGCGATCCTGCGCGCGCGATTCAAGACGGCGCCGATCAAACAGTGGGAAGTGTCGCGGGCGTTCAACTTGTCGCTCAAACGTCATCTGGACGAAGCCGGGCTGGACCTGGCGACGCCGCGCTTGAGTGTGCAGGTGGTGACGGGGGCTGCGGGTGGGTTGGAGAAGGGCAAGAACGCCTAGGCAATGTGTTATTGCGTAAATACCGTCTTACCCAACACCGCGCAAATCCGCAGCTGTCGAGCCCCGGCGAGGCTGCGTCGGCCGCGACTTGATCCTGAATCGGCAGTGCGCCTGACGCAGCCTCGCTTGCGCTCGGCAGCTGCTACCGACCATTAGGCCAGTGCAGCGCCGTCCATCTTCTGGCGCAGGCTCAACGGACGCATATCGGTCCAGGTTTCTTCGATGTAGGCCAGGCACTCTTTCTTCAGGCCACTCTTGCCCACGGTGCGCCAGCCTTCCGGCACGGCCTTGTAGTCGGGCCAGATGGAATACTGTTCTTCATGGTTGACCACTACCTGAAACAGGATGTCGTCGCGGTCAAATACTGAGGTCATTGCTGTTCTCCATCGTTCAAAGGCTGGCTGCGCACCACGCGCAGTGCTGATATTGGTAGAAACGTACCAACACGCTGAAAAATTAGAGGCTCGCGACAGCTGCCGCCAGGGCGCGCCCGAAAATCTCGGCCACGCGGTCGATTTCAGCGGCGGTGATCACCAGTGGCGGCAGGAAACGCACCACGCTGCCATGCCGCCCGCCCAGTTCGAGGATCAGGCCGCGCTTGAGGCATTCGCGCTGTACCAGCGGTGCCAGCTGGCGATGCACTGGCGGGTGGCCCTGAATATCCGGGGTGCCGTCCGGGTCCACCAGTTCAACGCCGAGCATCAGCCCGCGCCCGCGAATATCCCCCAGGTGCGGATAGTCACGCTGCAGGATGCGCAGGTGTTCGCCGAGGCGCTCGCCCATGGCCGTCGCATGGCCGGCCAGGTCGTGCTCCTTGAGGTAGCGCATCACCGCCGAACCCGCCGCCATGGCCATCTGATTGCCACGGAACGTCCCGGCATGGGCGCCCGGCAGCCAGGTGTCGAGCCAGTCGCGATACACCACCACCGCCAACGGCAGGCTGCCGCCGATGGCCTTGGACATCACCACCACATCCGGAATGATGCCGGCGTGTTCGAAGGCAAACATCTTGCCGGTACGAGCGAAACCGCTCTGGATCTCATCGACGATCAAGGCCACACCCGCCTGCTCGGTGATGCGCCGCAGGCCGCGCAGCCAGTCGAGATCGGCCGGGATCACCCCGCCCTCGCCCTGCACCACTTCGACAATCACCGCCGCCGGCAGCAACACCCCGGCTTCCGGGTCGTTGAGCAGGTTTTCCAGGTAATGCAGGTTGACCCGCACACCTTCTGCACCGCCGAGACCGAACGGGCAACGGTAGTCATAGGGAAATGGCAAAAACTGCACGCCATTACCGAGCAAGGCACCCAAGGGTTTTTTCGGCCCCAGGCTGCCCATCAGGCTCAACGCGCCCTGGCTCATGCCGTGATAACCGCCCTGGAACGACAGCACCGTACTGCGCCCCGTGGCGGTGCGCACCAGCTTCAACGCCGCTTCCACGGCATCGGTACCGGTGGGGCCGCAGAACTGGATCCTGGCTTCCCGCGCCAGTTCCGCCGGCAGCAGGCCGAACAGGTCCTGCACGAACTGGTCCTTGACCGGCGTGGTCAGGTCCAGGGTATGCAACGGTAATTCGTCGTTCAGCACTTGCTGGATGGCCTGGATCACGACCGGGTGGTTGTGCCCCAACGCCAGGGTGCCGGCGCCGGCCAGGCAATCAATGAAACTGCGGCCTTCCACATCTTCCACGTAGATCCCCTTGGCGCGCTTGAGCGCCAGGGGGATGCGCCGTGGGTAACTGCGGGCGTTGGACTCCTGCTGGCGCTGGCGGGCCAGCAGCGGGCTTTCGTCGAACTGATAAAGCGTTTCATGCACCTGGGTATCTTCGATACGGCTGGTAGCGACTGACATCTCTCGATCCCTCAATACGCGGATGATGGTGACCAAACTGCCGATCCGTTGGCGTCTGGCCCAAGGGCATGCGCACGGATTTCCTGTTATGGAAACGCACCAGCTTCAAGCGGATTTAGGGGCTGATGTCGGTAACTGATGTATGAAGATCCAAATGTGGGAGGGGCGGTGCGACGATTCGACTTGCCCCCCAATGAGGCCGGAACAGACGCTGAAGATTTAGCCCTTGAACACTTCATCCAACAAGTTATGCATCGACCGGAAGGCCCGTGCAGCAGTCTTCGCGTCATACATCATCTTGCCTGGCACATTGGCATCCGGGTCGGTGAAGGAATGCACCGCACCGCCGTAGCTCAGCAATTGCCAATCCACGCCGGCCGCGTTCATTTCATCTTCGAACGCCGGCAGTTGCTCTTTCGGCACCAGCGGGTCGGAAGCCCCGTGCAGCACCAGCACTGAACCCTGGATGTTTTTCGCATCTGCCGGATTCGGCGTATCCAGAGTGCCGTGGAACGATACGGCAGCCTTCAACGGCGCACCGGTACGCGCCAGTTCCAGGGAGCAGCAACCGCCGAAGCAGAAACCAAAGGTGGCCAGTTTCGAGGTATCCACCGCCGCTTCGGTCTGGCCCTGCAGTTGCTCAAGGGCAGCCTGCATGCGCTTGTTCAGCAACGGGCGATCATTCTTCAACGGCATCATTGCCGCACCGGCTTCATCGCCATTCGACGGGCGCACGGTTTGCCCGTAGAGGTCGGCGATCAGCACCACGTAGCCCTTGGCGGCAACGCTCTTGGCGATCTCTTCGGCACCCGCACTTACACCCATCCAGTTCGGCGCCATCAGCAGGCCGGGCAGTGGGTTCTTCTGGCTGGCATCGAACGCCAGGCGGCTTTCATAAGACTGGCCATCAATCTGATAGACCACGGAACGCACAGTGACTTGGCTCATCATTTACTCCAGTTGAAGATCAGTAGAACGGAAATGGGCTGTAGGAGCGAGGGGGACGCCTAGTTCCTACAAACAAAAAAACCCGCCGAAGCGGGTTTTTCTACAACGGTGTCAGATCGACAGTTCAACCAACAGCTTGTTCAGTCGGCGCACGTAGGCGGCCGGGTCTTTCAGGCTGTCGCCAGCGGCCAGGGCCGCCTGGTCGAAGAGGATGTGCGACAGGTCGCCAAACCGCTCTTCGCTCTGCTCGCCGTCGAGTTTCTCGATCAGCGGGTGAGCCGGGTTGAATTCGAAGATCGGCTTGGAGTCCGGGACCTTCTGGCCACTGGCTTCGAGGATCTGGCGCATCTGCATGCCCAGGTCCTGCTCACCGATGGCCAGGATCGCCGGGGAATCGGTCAGACGGTGCGAAACCCGCACTTCGCTGACGGCATCGCCCAGGGATGCCTTGATCCGCTCAACCAGGCCTTCTTTGGCCTTGGCGACTTCTTCGGCTTCTTTCTTCTCTTCTTCGGAGTCCAGGTTACCCAGGTCCAGGTCACCACGGGCCACGTCGACGAAGGATTTGCCGTCAAACTCGTTGAGGTAGCTCATCAGCCACTCATCGATACGGTCGGTCAGCAGCAGCACTTCGATGCCTTTCTTGCGGAAGACTTCCAGGTGCGGGCTGTTCTTGACCTGTGCGTAGGTTTCGCCGGTCAGGTAGTAAATCTTGTCCTGGCCTTCCTTGGCACGTGCCAGGTACTCGGCCAGGGAAACGACCTGTTCGCCGTCTTCACCCAAGGTGGAAGCGAAACGCAGCAGGCCGGCGATTTTTTCCTTGTTGGCGAAATCTTCTGCCGGGCCTTCTTTCATGACCTGGCCGAAGTTTTTCCAGAAGCCCTTGTATTGCTCAGGCTCGTTCTTCGCCAGTTTCTCCAGCATGTCGAGTACGCGCTTGGTCAGCGCCGACTTCATGGAGTCGATAATCGGGTCTTTTTGCAGGATTTCCCGCGACACGTTCAGCGACAGGTCATTGGAGTCGACCACGCCCTTGATAAAGCGCAGGTACAGCGGCAGGAAGGACTCCGCCTGGTCCATCACGAACACGCGCTGCACGTACAGCTTCAGGCCTTTCGGCGCTTCACGCTGGTACAGGTCGAACGGCGCACGGGCCGGCACGTAGAGCAGCGAGCTGTATTCCAGCTTGCCTTCGACCTTGTTGTGGCTCCAGCTCAGCGGGTTTTCGTAGTCGTGACCGATGTGCTTGTAGAACTCCTGGTATTCCTCGTCCTTGATTTCGGTACGCGGACGGGTCCACAGGGCGCTGGCGCGGTTGACGGTTTCCCATTCCTCGGCAGGCTTCTCTTCACCTTCGACGGCCGCTTGTTCTTTCGGCAGCTCGATCGGCAAGGCGATATGGTCGGAGTACTTCTTGATGATATTGCGCAGGCGCCAGCCATCGGCGAACTCGTCTTCACCGGATTTGAGGTGCAGGACGATGCGGGTACCACGATCAGCCTTTTCGATGGTGGCGATTTCGAATTCGCCCTCACCTTTGGAAGACCAGTGCACGCCTTCGCTGGCGTCTAGGCCGGCACGACGGCTGAACACTTCAACCTTGTCGGCTACGATGAAGGCCGAGTAGAAGCCCACGCCGAACTGGCCGATCAGGTGCGAATCTTTCTTCTGGTCGCCAGACAGGTTTTTCATGAAGTCGGCGGTGCCGGATTTGGCGATGGTCCCCAGGTGGGTGATCGCATCGTCACGGCTCATGCCGATACCGTTATCTTCGAGCGTGACGGTATTGGCGTCTTTGTCGAAGCTCACACGGATTTTCAGTTCCGCGCCACCTTCCAGCAGTTCAGGCTTGGACAGGGCTTCGAAACGTAATTTGTCGACAGCGTCAGAGGCGTTCGAGATCAATTCGCGAAGGAAGATTTCCTTGTTGGAATACAGCGAATGGATCATGAGGTGCAGCAGTTGCTTCACCTCGGTCTGGAAGCCCAGGGTTTCCTTTTGAGTTTCCACACTCATGGTCATCAAACTCCAATTGGATGGCAGTGGCCGCGCCCTTGAGGGTTGGCGGCGGGTTGTCATCAAAGTTGGGGGCTAAGACCAGGATTTCAAGGGCGGCTGCCTTCCTCGATCTTGAAATGCGCACGGGCGGTGGCAATCGGTTCGGCGGCGGTGCTTTGCCAGGCGGTGATCGCCACATTCGCCACCCGTCGGCCCTGGCGCCACACCTGGCATTTGGCGTAAGTGTCGCGAAACTGGCCGGCGCGCAGGTAATCGAGCGAAAAATCGATGATTTTCGGGATGCCCGGCGCTCCGGTAAACACCAGCAGGTGCAACGCCGCTGCCAGTTCCATAAAGCCGGCAATCACCCCGCCGTGAAGCGCCGGCAATATGGGGTTACCAATATTGTCCTTGTGGGCCGGCAGGCGAAACAGCAACTCATCCCCCAACCGGGTGCATTCGATACCGATCAGTTTGGCGTACGGGATAAGGTCCAGCAGGGCCTCGTAGTTGCCGCGCTGGTGGGCCTGCTCCAGACGAGTCTTGAATCGATGTGTCATGCCTGCTCTCCCTTGATGGCGCTACCCAATCCGTGGGTGCCTTTGAGACGCTTGCCCATGCGCATGAAAGTGCCGACCACATGGGCGATGGGTTGTTGCGGGTCGTCCTGGTAGGCAACACCACGGGTGAAGATCACGTCGGTCGTCACGCGGTAGCATTGGGCGAAGCCATACACCGGCTTATGCGGCTCGGCGGGATGCATATAGTCGACGCGCAGATCCAGGGTCGGGCACACCTCGAACTCCGGCAGGACACACAGGGTGGCCATACCGCAGGCAGTGTCCATTAAAGAGGTCAAAGCGCCACCATGGATCACGCCGGTCTGGGGATCACCCACCAGGTGTGCGGCGTAAGGCATGACCAAGGTGATGCCCTCCTCGCTGGCATGATGAGCGGCAATACCCAGCACCTGGCAATGGCGCAAGGCCGAGACAAAGCGCTTCGCGCGCTCTAACAAGGGATTTTCGGTCATTCGTTGCAGACTCTTATTAGTGTTGATGTGCGAAATAGACGGTACCGGCGAAAGTTCCTTTGAAGCCGTTGTTTATATATCTGTGGAATAAAAGGAACTAATGCTGAACCCCTACGCTCGAAAGGCCAGTAGATATCTTCACTAAGGAGAAACACCCCATGCGTAAGACTTTAGCTATTTCCATGATGTTGGCCGCTGCCCTCGGTCTCGCTGCTTGCGACAAAAAATCCGAAGACAAAGCCCAAGACGCCGCAGCGCACTCTGAGCAAGCTCAAAAAGACATGGCGAAAGCTCAGGATAAAGTGAACGACGCTGCGAAAGAAAACGCCGATGCTGCCAAAGCTCAGGCTGAATCGAACGACGCCGCCGCAAAAGAAGCAGCACCTGCTACCCCTGCCACCGGTTCTTGATACCGCGGCATGAAATAGCTTCGCTGCAAAAAGAAAGCCCGCTTAAATAGCGGGCTTTACTTTGTCTGCTTTTTTATTCGCCGCGTAAGTGCCCGGATCGGACTAAGCCGCCTCTTTGGCGGGTTCCGATACCGGCGTATCAGTCTGTGTATACACCATCACTTGCAGTACATCGGAATGAAACTCCCGACGGTACAGCACCAACACTACCCCGCTGCTCATCAACATGAACAACCAAGGGCTGACGAACCAAGCCAGCATGGTCATGCCGAAATAATAAGCACGCAGGCCAAAGTTGAACTGGTTGGCGGCCATGGAGATCACACGCGCCGCACGCAGGGCAAACGCCTTGCGTTCCTGCTCCGACACATGCCGCTCACCAATCATCGGCGCCGACCCTACCAGCACCGCTGCAAAGTTGTACTGGCGCATGCACCAACTGAAAGTAAAGAAGGCATAGACGAAGACCAGCGCCAGGCACAGCAGCTTGATCTCCGACATGCCCTGGGAGGCCTGCTGCACCATGGGGATGTCCGCCAGCAATGACACCGCCCGCTCGGAGGCACCCAACACCGTAAGAATGCCGGCGAGGATGATCAAGGTGCTGGAGGCGAAGAATGAGGCATTACGCTCCAAGTTGCCGATCACGCTGGCGTCAGCAATCCGGTTGTCACGCAGCAACATGCGGCGCATCCAGTCCTCGCGATACAAATGCAGCACGCTGGCCAGGCACGCGGTGTCCCGCGCCTTCCAGGTGGCATAACGGGTGTAGCCGCCCCAGCACAGGATGAACCAGAGGGCAGCGAGCAGGTGGATCTGATTGGCTTCGACGAACGACATGCGGGTCCTTGCAGAAATAAGATTGAAAAACTTTTTCGCGTCTGTTCGACGTTAGCGCAAAGAAAAAGACACTGCCCGCCGCTCAAAAAAAATGCCCCATATCGATTGATACGGGGCATTTCTGCACTGCATGAAACCTGCCTGTTACGCGGTGACTTCGCTGCGCTTACCCAGCATACGATCAATCACAACCGCCACAACCAGCGTCATCACCGAAGGCACCAGCCAGGCCAGGCCTTGCTCGCTCAGCGGCAGGTTCGCCAGCTGCGAAGGCATCCAGCCCGCCAGGCCGGCGCCCTTGAGCGCGTCGATGCAGCCAAAAATGAACGACATCAGCATCACCGGTCCGACGATACGGCCCTGCTCCTGCCAGAAGTCTTTGCAGAAGCTCAAGGCCACCAGCACGATGCACGGCGGGTAGATCGCGGTGAGTACCGGGATCGAGAACGCAATCAGCTTGGTCAAGCCCAGGTTCGACACGAACAGCGAGAACAGCGCCAGGATCACTACCAGGGTCTTATAGGACAGCGGCAGGATTTTGCTGAAGTACTCGGCGCAAGCGCACGTCAGGCCGACGGCGGTGACCAGGCATGCGAGCGAAATCAACACCGCCAGGAAACCACTGCCCAGGGAACCGAAGGTGTGTTGCACATAGGCATGCAATACAGCCGCGCCATTGGCAGCGCCGGCAGCGACTTCATGGCTGCCCGCCCCAAGGCGGAACAGACTGATGTACACCAGCGCCAAACCTACACCGGCAATCAACCCGGCGATGATCGCGTAACGGGTGATCAGCTTGGGCGACTCGACACCACGGGAACGGATCGCGTTGACGATCACAATGCCAAACACCAGCGCACCCAGGGTATCCATGGTCAGGTAACCATTGATAAAGCCCTGGGAGAACGGTGCGGCGACGTATTCCGGGGTGGCGACACCCACCTCACCGGCCGGCAATGCAAACGCGGCAATGCCGAGGATGGCCAGCGCGATGATCTTCAGGGGCGCCAGGAAGCGACCCACGGTGTCCAGCAGTCGGCCTGGGTACAGGGAGACAAAGAACACCACCAGGAAATACACCGAGCTGTAGAGAAACAACGCCAGCGGGCTTTCGCCAGTCAGCGGTGCCAGGCCCACTTCAAAAGACACGGTCGCGGTACGCGGGGTGGCGAACAGCGGCCCTACCGCCAGATACGCCGCCGCCGCGAGCAGGCCACCGGCGATCTTGCCGATCGGGCTGCTCAACGCGTCCATACCGCCGCCGACCTTGGCCAGGGCGATCACGGTGACCACCGGCAGGCCGACGGCGGTGATCAGGAAGCCCAGCGCCGCCATCCAGACATGAGGCCCGGACTGCAAACCAACGATAGGCGGGAAGATGATGTTGCCGGCGCCCACGAACAGGGCGAAGGTCATGAAGCCCAACGCCAGGATGTCCTGGCTTTTCAACACTTTCATTTGAGGAAATACCACACTACTGAATCGGAATTTAGAGAGGGATTCCCTATGGATGAGGGAAATGCCGCCGGCCCTTATGGGCACCGACCGGTCTAGCGCGCAGCTTCCTTTTGGGAGGCGGACGCATAAAGAGGCGGCTAGGGTACAGAATTAGCCTGACAAACGCACTGTTGCGGGGCGCACTGTCCGATAAGCGACATCTGAATGTCGCGTTTTCATACTTAATTTGGCAATACAAACAAAATTGTGGGAGGGGGCAAGCCCCCTCCCACATTGAGCTTTCACTCACTTTCAGAATGCACAAAGGCCACCCGAAGGTGGCCTTTGTGTGGTGAAGCGTCAGCTAAGCGCGAGGCTTACTTGACAGCCCAACCGGTCAGCTCAGCCAAGGCCTTGCCGATGTCTGCCAGCGAACGCACGGTTTTAACGCCTGCGTCTTGCAGTGCAGCGAATTTCTCGTCTGCAGTGCCTTTGCCGCCAGAGATGATTGCGCCAGCATGGCCCATGCGCTTGCCCGCAGGGGCAGTCACACCAGCGATGTAGGAAACAACCGGCTTGGTCACGTGTGCCTTGATGTAGGCAGCCGCTTCTTCTTCAGCCGAACCGCCGATCTCACCGATCATCACGATCGCTTCGGTCTTCGGGTCTTCCTGGAACAGTTTCAGGATGTCGATGAAGTTGGAGCCTGGGATCGGGTCACCGCCGATGCCGACGCAAGTCGACTGACCGAAACCGGCGTCAGTAGTTTGCTTCACAGCTTCGTAGGTCAGGGTGCCGGAACGGGAAACGATACCGACTTTACCTGGCAAGTGAATGTGACCTGGCATGATGCCGATCTTGCATTCGCCTGGAGTGATCACGCCTGGGCAGTTAGGGCCGATCAGGACTACGCCCAGCTCGTCGCACTTAACTTTAGCGTCGAGCATGTCCAGGGTAGGAATGCCTTCGGTGATGCAAACGATCAGCTTGATGCCGCCGAATGCTGCTTCCAGGATCGAGTCCTTGCAGAAAGGAGCTGGAACGTAGATCACGCTGGCGGTGGCGCCAGTGGCAGCTACAGCATCTTTCACGGTGTTGAACACTGGCAGGCCCAGGTGCTCGGTGCCGCCTTTGCCCGGAGTTACGCCGCCAACCATCTTGGTGCCGTATTCGATGGCTTGCTGGGTGTGGAAACTACCTTGCGAACCGGTAATACCCTGGCAGATAACTTTGGTGTCTTTATTGATCAGGACGCTCATTATTTGCCCTCCGCAGCTTTGACAACTTGTTGAGCAGCGTCGGTCAGGCTGGTAGCCGCGATGATGTTCAAACCGCTTTCTGCCAGTACTTTAGCGCCCAGTTCAGCGTTGTTGCCTTCAAGGCGAACAACAACCGGGATTTTAACGCCGACTTCTTTCACTGCACCGATGATGCCTTCGGCAATCATGTCGCAACGAACGATGCCGCCGAAGATGTTGACCAGTACTGCAGCGACGTTGGAGTCGGACAGGATGATCTTGAAGGCTTCGGTTACGCGTTCTTTGGTAGCACCACCGCCTACGTCGAGGAAGTTGGCTGGTTTGCCGCCATGCAGGTTGACGATGTCCATGGTACCCATGGCCAGGCCAGCACCGTTGACCATGCAACCGATGTTACCTTCCAGGGCTACGTAGTTCAGTTCGAACTTGGCAGCGTGCGCTTCGCGCGGATCGTCTTGCGACGGATCGTGGAAAGTCTTCAGCTTAGGCTGACGGTACATGGCGTTGGCGTCGATGTTGATCTTGGCGTCGAGGCAATGCAGATCGCCGTCAGCCTTGATCACCAGCGGGTTCACTTCCAGCAGGGCCAGATCGTGATCCTGGAACAGCTTGGCCAGACCTACGAAGATCTTGGCGAACTGGGCAACTTGCTTGCCTTCCAGACCCAGCTGGAAAGCCAGCTCGCGACCCTGGAATGGCTGAGCGCCAACCAGTGGATCGATAGTGGCTTTCAGAATTTTTTCTGGGGTTTCGTGAGCGATCTTCTCGATGTCCACGCCACCTTCGGTGGAAGCCATGAACACGATGCGACGGCTCGAACGGTCAACGACAGCGCCCAGGTACAGCTCTTTAGCGATATCAGTGCACGATTCAACCAGGATCTTGGTGACTGGCTGGCCATTGGCATCAGTCTGGTAAGTCACCAGACGCTTGCCCAGCCACTGCTGTGCGAAGGCCTTGGCGTCTTCTTTGCTGCGAACCAGCTTAACGCCGCCCGCTTTACCGCGACCACCAGCGTGGACCTGGGCTTTGACAACCCACTCGGTGCCGCCGATTTTGTCGCAAGCTTCTGCTGCTGCTTCCGGGGTGTCTACTGCGTAGCCCTTGGAAACTGGCAGGCCGTATTCAGCGAACAGCTGCTTACCCTGATACTCGTGAAGATTCATGCTTTTTACCGTCTTCGTTAGGTACTGCGCATTCGGCGCTGCGCTCATTATGAGTGCCGCGCCACCTGTGACTGCTGCTTGCGCAACTTGCGGGGCTCAAGGCCCGTAAAGCTGCGCAAGACTGCGTCCAGCGGATATTCCGCGGTGAGTCTTGCGCGCAAGGCTCACGACGGGCAACTCCGCCGTGGTTTCTTATTATCTCGCTTAGCGCTTCTTCTTGTTGGCGATGTGGATGGCATGGCCATTCACTGCCAACGCGGCTTCGTGCAGCGCTTCGGACAGGGTCGGATGGGAGAAGACCATCATGCCGATGTCCTCGGCACTGGTGCCGAATTCCATACCGATCGCGCCCTGCTGAACCAGTTCTGCTGCGCCTGGGCCAATCACGTGGACGCCCAATACGCGGTCAGTCTTGGCATCAGCGATGACTTTGACAAAACCACCGGTGTCGTTGGCTGCCATGGCACGGCCAGAAGCGGCAAACGGGAAGGTGCCGACGTTAACTTCAACGCCTTCAGCTTTCAACTGCTGTTCGTTCTTGCCGACCCATGCAATTTCCGGGTGGGTGTAGATAACCGATGGGACCAGGTCGTAGTTCATCTGGGTTTTGTGGCCCTTGATGCGCTCGACAACCATGATGCCTTCTTCGGAAGCTTTGTGCGCGAGCATCATGCCGCGAACCACGTCGCCAATGGCGTAGACGCCAGGAACAGTGGTAGCGCAGTGATCGTCAACGTGGATGAAGCCACGCTCGTCGATGTTCACGCCGCTGTCGGAAGCCAGCAGGTCGGTGGTCACTGGACGGCGACCAACGGCTACGATCAGCTTGTCGAAAGTGATGGTCTGTTCGCCATCCTTGTCGGTGTAGGTCACGACGACTTCTTCGCCGTTAACCTTCGAGCCGGTCACGCGAGCGCCCAGCTTGATGTCCAGACCTTGTTTGGTCAGGGTTTTCAGCGCTTCCTTGGACACTGCGGTGTCGGCAGCCAGCAGGAACGTCTCCAGGGCTTCCAGCACGGTCACTTCGGAACCCAGGCGGGACCAGACCGAACCCAGCTCCAGGCCGATCACGCCAGCCCCGATCACGCCCAGGCGCTTAGGCACAGCCTGGAATTCCAGGGCGCCGGTCGAATCAACGATCACGTTCTGGTCAACCGGAGCCGGTGGAATGTCGATTGGACGTGAACCTGGGGCCAGGATCACGTTCTCGGCTTCGATGATTTCTACCGAACCGTCCGGCTTGGTGATTTCAACTTTCTTGCCGGCCAGCAGTTTGCCGTGGCCTTGCAGGGAAGTCACGCCGTTGGCCTTGAACAAGGTCGCAACGCCGGAAGTCAGGCCTTTAACGATGTTGGCTTTACGGCCGACCATTGCTGGCACGTCCATGGTCACGCCAGCATGGTTGATGCCGTGGATCGCGAAGCCGTCTTGGGCTTCGTGGAATTTCCAGGAGCTGTCCAGCAGCGCCTTGGAAGGAATGCAACCAACGTTCAGGCAAGTACCGCCCAGTGCCAGTTTGCCTTCCTTGTCGGTGTATTTTTCGATGCAAGCAGTCGAGAGGCCCAGTTGTGCGGCCTTGATGGCGGCAACGTAGCCGCCAGGACCTGCACCAATCACTACGACGTCAAATTTCTGTGTCATGAAAATAGATCCTCTATTAGCTTCAAGCGTCAAGCTTCAAGCTGCAAGCCAAACTGCATTTACTTGCAGCTTGCAGCTCGCAACTTGAAGCTGCTCCAATCAAATATCCAGGAGCAAGCGAGCCGGGTCTTCCAGCAGGTTCTTGATGGTCACCAGGAAAGTCACGGCTTCTTTACCATCGATCAGGCGGTGATCGTACGACAGCGCCAGGTACATCATTGGGCGGATCACGACTTGGCCGTTGATGGCCATCGGACGCTGGATGATGTTGTGCATGCCCAGGATCGCGGCTTGTGGCGGGTTAACGATCGGAGTCGACATCATCGAGCCGAAGGTACCACCGTTGGTGATGGTGAAGGTACCACCGGTCATCTCGTCGATGGTCAGCTTGCCGTCACGGGCTTTCTTGCCGAAGCCGGCGATGCCGCCTTCGATTTCGGCCAGGCTCATCAGCTCGGCGTTACGCAGGACCGGAACCACCAGGCCACGGTCGCTGGACACGGCAACGCCGACGTCTGCGTAGCCATGGTAAACGATGTCGCCGCCGTCGATGGAGGCGTTGACTGCCGGGAAGCGTTTCAGCGCTTCGGTGGCCGCTTTCACGAAGAACGACATGAAGCCCAGGCGCACGCCGTTGTGGGACTTCTCGAACAGATCCTTGTACTTCGAACGCAGGGCCATGACTTCGGTCATGTCGACTTCGTTGAACGTGGTCAGCATCGCCATGTTCGACTGTGCTTCAACCAGACGCTTGGCCACGGTGGCGCGAACGCGGGTCATCGGTACACGCTTCTCGGTGCGGTCGCCGGCAGCGAACACAGGAGCAGCGGCAGCCGGGGCAGCAGCCTTGGCAGGCGCAGCAGCCGGAGCGTTTTTCTTGGCTTCAACAGCAGCAACCACATCTTCCTTGGTCACACGGCCGTCTTTGCCGGTGCCCTTGATGGAAGCCAGGTTGATGCCGTTTTCTTCCGCCAACTGGCGAGCAGCCGGTGCAGCGATTGGATCTTCGCCACCCGCAGCCGGAGCGGCAGCAGGCGCCGAGGCAGCGGCCGGTGCAGCAGCGGCAGCAGGAGCAGCGGCAGCGCTGCCCTCTTCGATCGAGCCCAGTACCTGGTTCGACAGAACGGTAGCGCCTTCTTCGGCAACGATTGCGCCCAGCACGCCGTCAGCTTCGGCCAACACTTCCAACACGACTTTGTCGGTCTCGATGTCGACGATCAGGTCGTCACGCTTGACGGCCTCACCTGGTTTCTTGTGCCAGGTGGCAACGGTGCCATCGGCAACCGATTCCGGGAATGACGGGGCTTTGATTTCGATAGCCATTATCTGTGGGTCCTTAAAATTCGGTTTCAGTCAGCGCGAAGGCGTTAAACAGTGAAAGCATCTTGCAGCAGTTTTTCCTGCTGCTCGGCGTGCATCGACGCATAACCACACGCAGGTGCAGCGGAAGCATCACGGCCGGCGTACTCCAGGCCCAGGGCCTTGTTGTGGTTACCGATGCTGCGACGCAGGTGATGCTGGCTGCTGTACCACGCGCCCTGGTTCATCGGTTCTTCCTGACACCACACCACATTGGTGAGGTTGGTGTAAGGCGCGATGATCTCCATGAGGTCATCTTCCGGGAACGGGTAAAGCTGCTCGATACGCACGATGGCGATGTCTTCGCGGCCTTCGGCACGGCGTTTTTCCAGCAGGTCGTAGTAGACCTTGCCGCTGCACAGGATCAGGCGAGTGACCTTGGCCGCATCCAGCGTATCGATCTCTGGGATCACGGTCTGGAACGAACCGTCCGCCAGATCTTCCAGGGTCGAGATGGCCAATTTGTGACGCAGCAGCGATTTCGGGGTCAGCACTACCAGCGGCTTGCGCAGCGGGCGGATTACCTGGCGACGCAGCAAGTGGTAGATCTGCGCCGGGGTGGTTGGCACGCACACCTGGATGTTGTGCTCGGCGCACAGCTGCAGGTAACGCTCCAGACGGGCCGAGGAGTGCTCCGGACCCTGACCTTCATAACCGTGTGGCAGCAGCATGGTCAGACCGCACAGACGGCCCCACTTGTGCTCGCCGCTGGTGATGAACTGGTCGATCACCACCTGGGCACCGTTGGCGAAGTCGCCGAACTGGGCTTCCCAGATCACCAGCGCCTGCGGCGTGGTGGTCGAGTAACCGTATTCGAACGCCAGTACGGCTTCTTCGGACAGGAACGAATCGTACAAGTCGAAACGCGGCTGGCCTTCGTACAGGTTCTGCAACGGGATGTAGGTGCCCGCGTCTTTCTGGTTGTGCAATACCGCATGACGGTGCGAGAACGTACCACGGCCGATGTCCTGGCCGGTCATGCGGATCGGGTGACCTTCGAACGCCAGGGTCGCGTACGCCATGGTTTCGGCGTAACCCCAGTTGATCGGCAGGCCGCCGGCTTGCATCTTCTGACGGTCTTCGTAGATTTTCGCAACCTGGCGCTGCACCACGAAGCCATCCGGGATTTCCAGCAGCTTGGCGGACAGTTCCTGCAGGGTCTTCAGATCGAACGAGGTGTCGTGACGCGCCGTCCAGGTGTGACCCAGGTACGGACGCCAGTCAACGAACAGCTCTTTGTTCGGCTCCTTGACCAGGCTTTTTACTACATGCAGACCATTGTCCAGCGCGTTGCGGTATTCATCGATTTTCGCCTGAACACGTGCATCGTCAACGATACCGGCCTTGGTCAGGCTTTCGGCATACAGCTCACGGGTGGTGCGCTGCTTGGTGATCTGCTGGTACATCAACGGCTGGGTGCCGCTTGGTTCGTCGGCTTCGTTGTGACCGCGACGGCGGTAGCAAACCAGGTCGATCACCACGTCACGCTTGAACTGCATGCGGTAGTCGACAGCCAGTTGGGTCACGAACAGCACGGCTTCCGGATCATCGCCATTCACATGGAGGATCGGCGCCTGGATCATCTTGGCAACGTCGGTGGCGTACTCGGTGGAACGCGCGTCCAACGGGTTGCTGATGGTGAAGCCAACCTGGTTGTTGATGACGATGTGAACGGTACCGCCAGTCTTGAAGCCGCGGGTCTGCGACATCTGGAACGTTTCCAGGACCACGCCTTGACCGGCGAATGCCGCGTCACCGTGGATGGAAATCGGCAGGACCTTTTCACCGGTGGTGTCGTTACGACGATCCTGGCGAGCACGGACCGAACCCTCGACCACTGGAGAAACGATTTCCAGGTGGGATGGGTTGAAGGCCATGGCCAGGTGAACTTCACCGCCGGTGGTCATCACGTTGGACGAGAAGCCCTGGTGGTATTTAACGTCACCGGAACCCAGCTCGACCTTCTTCTTGCCTTCGAACTCGTCGAACAGCTCACGCGGGTTCTTGCCGAAGGTGTTGACCAACACGTTCAGGCGACCACGGTGGGCCATGCCGATCACGATTTCCTTGGTGCCGTAGGAGCCGGAACGCTGGATCAGCTCGTCGAGCATCGGAATCAGGCTCTCGCCGCCTTCCAGGCCGAAACGCTTGGTGCCCGGGTATTTGGTACCCAGGTATTTTTCCAGGCCCTCGGCTGCGGTCACGCGCTCAAGCAGGTGGCTGCGCACGTCGGCGGACAACACCGGACGGCCACGCACGCCTTCCAGGCGATGCTGGAACCAGTGGCGTTGCTCGGAATCGGTGATGTGCGTGAACTCAGCGCCGATGGTGCGGCAATATGTCTGCTGCAACGCTTCGTGAATTTCGCGTAGGCTCGCTTCCTCTTTGCCGATGAACAGGTCGCCGGCACGGAAGGTCGTATCAAGATCGGCATTGGTCAAGCCGTAATGATTGATCGACAGGTCAGCAGGTGCAGGACGCTGCCAGAGCCCCAGCGGGTCAAGCTGGGCCGCCTGGTGGCCACGCATCCGGTAGGCCTGGATCAGTCGCAGTACTTCAACTTGCTTCTTCTCGTGCTCACTGCTCACGCTTGCGGCGGAAACCGGCTGGGCGCGGCGCTGGTTCTTTGCCAGCAGCACGAACTGATCGCGAATTGTTGCATGCGATACATCGGTGGCAGCGTTGCCGTCTGAAGACAACGTCTGAAATTTGGTGCGCCATTCTTCTGGCACAGCGTTAGGGTCGTGCAGGTAGAGCTCATAAAGCTCTTCCACATAGGCAGCGTTACCACCTGAAAGATAGCCGCTGTTCCACATGCGCTGCATCACGCTTTCTTGCATGCTTGGTCACCCTCGATTTGGGGACACCACCGGCGAAAACACCGAGTTTGCTTGCAAAAGGCCAAGTGCAGCGACCAAAACAAGCCACTTAGGATCACGCTGATAGTTCGGGTACCAACCCGAATGCCCCTGCTTGTCTCATTTCTTCAAAATAAGAGCCGCGGCTTTGTAAGTCGCTGCTCAAGTTAAAACTACGGCGCCGGTTGAAGCCTGCGCCGCAGCATTTACGGGCACAACGGTCCTGCCTTGTTACAACGTCAGTTACACGCCGCTTTGCAGAAGCATGTTACGGATATGACCAATAGCCTTAGTCGGGTTCAGGCCTTTGGGACATACGTTGACGCAGTTCATGATCCCGCGGCAGCGGAATACGCTGAACGGGTCATCCAGCGAAGCCAGGCGCTCGGACGTCTTGGTGTCACGGCTGTCTGCCAGGAAGCGATACGCTTGCAGCAGGGCAGCTGGACCCAGGAACTTGTCCGGGTTCCACCAAAAGGACGGGCACGAGGTCGAGCAGCAAGCGCACAGGATGCACTCGTACAGACCGTCGAGCTTTTCACGCTCTTCAGGGGACTGCAGACGCTCGATGGCCGGAGCCGGCGTGTCGTTCTGCAGGAACGGCTTAACTTTCTCGTATTGCTTGTAGAAGATGCTCATATCGACGACCAGGTCACGGATAACCGGCAAACCTGGCAGGGGACGAACGATCAGCTTGTTGCCTTTAACAACGGCGGACAGCGGCGTGATGCACGCCAAGCCGTTTTTGCCGTTGATGTTCATGCCGTCGGAACCGCACACACCTTCACGGCAAGAGCGACGATAGGAGAAACCTTCGTCCTGCTCTTTGATCAGTGCCAATACATCCAGCACCATCAGGTCTTTACCACCGGTATCGACCTGGAACTCCTGCATGAACGGCGCAGCGTCCTGATCAGGGTTGTAGCGATAAACACTGACTTTCAACATGGCAGCCACCCTTAGTAAGTCCGAATCTTCGGTTCAAACGTCGGAACCGTCTTCGGCGAGAAGTTCACGGCACGCTTGGTTACGCGCTTGTCACCCGGGAAGTACAGGGTGTGGCACAACCAGTTTTCGTCATCGCGATCTTCAAAGTCTTCACGAGCGTGTGCACCACGGGATTCTTTACGAACCTCGGCGGCGATTGCGGTCGCTTCAGCCACTTCCAGCAGGTTTTGCAATTCAAGGGCTTCGATACGAGCGGTGTTGAACGCCTGGCTCTTATCGTTGATCTTGACGTTGGCGATGCGCTTGCGCAGATCGGCCAGCTGGGCAATACCCTTCTGCATGTATTCGCCGGTACGGAATACACCGAAGTAGTTCTGCATGCAGTTCTGCAGCTCGCGACGCAGGGTTGCCACGTCTTCGCCATCGGTACGCTCGTTCAGAGCGTTCAGACGCGCCAGGGCGGCCTCGATGTTGGCGTCGGTGGCGTCATCGTATTCGATGCCGTCGGTCAGGGCTTTTTCCAGGTGCAGGCCAGCCGCGCGGCCGAATACCACCAGGTCGAGCAGCGAGTTGCCGCCCAGACGGTTGGCACCGTGTACCGATACGCAAGCCACTTCGCCTACCGCGAACAGACCGTGGATGATCTCGTCCACGCCGTCGGCGTTCTGGGTGATCGCCTGGCCATGAATGTTGGTCGGAACACCGCCCATCATGTAGTGGCAGGTTGGAACAACCGGAACCGGAGCAACCACTGGGTCAACGTGGGCAAAGGTCTTGGACAGTTCGCAGATACCCGGCAGGCGGCTGTGCAGTACTTCTTCACCCAGGTGATCGAGCTTCAGCAGTACGTGGTCGCCATTCGGGCCACAGCCGTTACCGGCGATGATTTCCTTAACCATCGAACGGGCAACAACGTCACGACCTGCCAGGTCTTTCGCGTTTGGAGCATAACGCTCCATGAAACGCTCGCCGTGCTTGTTGATCAGGTAACCACCTTCACCACGGCAACCTTCGGTGACCAGTACACCGGCGCCGGCGATGCCGGTCGGGTGGAACTGCCACATTTCGATGTCTTGCACCGGCACGCCGGCGCGCAGGGCCATGCCGACGCCGTCACCGGTGTTGATCAGGGCATTGGTGGTCGACGCGTAGATACGACCTGCACCGCCAGTCGCCAGAACAGTAGCCTTGGCGCGGATGTAGGTGGTTTCACCGGTTTCGATGCAGATGGCGATCACACCGACGAACTCGCCTTGTGCGTTCTTAACCAGGTCAACCGCGTAGTACTCATTGAGGAACGTGGTGCCGGCTTTCAGGTTGCCCTGATACAGAGTGTGCAGCAGCGCGTGACCGGTACGGTCGGACGCGGCGCAGGTACGGGCAGCCTGCCCGCCTTTACCGTAATCCTTCGACTGGCCGCCGAATGGGCGCTGGTAGATACGACCTTGTTCGGTACGGGAGAACGGCAGACCCATGTGGTCCAGCTCGAACACCGCGGCCGGACCTTCCTGACACATGTATTCGATAGCGTCCTGGTCACCGATGTAGTCGGACCCCTTGACGGTATCGTACATGTGCCAGCGCCAGTCATCGTTCGGGTCGGCGGACGCGATGGCGCAGGTGATGCCACCCTGGGCCGATACAGTGTGGGAGCGCGTC
The DNA here is from genome assembly GCF_040754745.1 of Pseudomonas sp. SB113. Classification (NCBI taxonomy): domain Bacteria; kingdom Pseudomonadati; phylum Pseudomonadota; class Gammaproteobacteria; order Pseudomonadales; family Pseudomonadaceae; genus Pseudomonas; species Pseudomonas sp. SB113. Next base: position 101,778 of record NZ_JBFMHW010000015.1, on the reverse strand, counting down.
GGGAACACCTTGGTGATCACGGCAGTCTTGTGACCGCCCTGGGCCAGCTGCAGCGCTGCGCGCATGCCTGCACCGCCGCCACCAATGATGATGGCGTCGAAGGAAATAGTTGGAATGTTAGCCATGAATCAGATACCCCAAAGAATCTGCACACCCCAGACGAAGTAAGCGAACATCGCGACGCCGCATACTGCCTGGAAGAGGAAACGGACTGCGGTCGCGGACTTGCCCAGCGCCATCGGCGTCAGGTAGTCAGTCGCGATGGTCCACATGCCGACCCAGGCGTGAGCACCCAGGGCTACAAGGGCCAGCAGGCTGAAGATTCGCATCGCATTGTGGGAAAACAGCCCGTGCCATTGCTCGTAGCCAATGCCCGGGTTTGCGATGAGGTATCCGATCAGGAAAATGAAATAAGCCGCGAGAACGACCGCAGACACACGCTGTGCCATCCAGTCATAGAGGCCCGAACGCGATAGGTTCGTAACGCTGGTTACCATATCCAAACTCCTGCCAGAACGATCAGCACCACGGAAATGGCGATGATGATTTTCGAGCCCAGGCGGCCGCCTTCCAGCGTCTCACCGATGCCCATATCCATGATCAAGTGGCGCACACCGGCTACCAGGTGATACAGCAGAGCGGACAGGAGGCCCCATGCTACGAACTTGGCCAGCGGGCTGGTCAAGCATGCCTTCACCTCGGCGTATCCTTCCTCGGAACCCAGGGATTTGCTCAATGCATAAAGCATGATGCCCAAGCCCAGGAACAGGATGATGCCGGAAACACGGTGCAGGAACGACGTAACGCCGGTGATGGGGAGTTTGATGGTCCTTAGGTCTAGGTTTACAGGTCGTTGGCTATTCACGGCTTTTTTTCACACTGAAGAGCCCCTAACAATCAGGGCAAAGTTGTTGGGGAGTGCGACTGGTCAGGTAAGCACCACCCAGGGAGTGCGACCCCCAATGAAAGCAAGCCCAAAAGCCCTTGGCGGTCGGTGGCCGAGTATAGACAGTTAGGTTACTAATGACAACGCGCGCTCCTCACCCTAATAGCGGATTGCGCTGGCGGGATAAAAGGCGTAAATGGCAGGCAATTTCGAGGAAAAAGTACGGTTAAAGCCTTCTGGGGCAAGACTTTAGGCAAATTGACATCTGAATTTATCTCACTATAGTGGTGCGGGCCCTGCGTGGGGGGTCTGTCTGATGATTTGAAGCATAAATAGGAGGCCACATGGCTGACAAAAAAGCGCAGTTGATCATCGAGGGCGCAGCCCCCGTCGAGCTGCCCATTTTAACCGGCACCGTTGGTCCCGATGTTATCGACGTACGGGGCCTGACGGCCACGGGCCGTTTCACTTTCGACCCAGGCTTCATGTCGACCGCCTCTTGCGAGTCGAAGATCACCTATATCGACGGCGACAATGGCATCCTGCTGCACCGCGGCTACCCGATCGAACAACTGGCTGAACAGTCGGACTACCTGGAAACCTGCTACCTGCTGCTAAATGGCGAACTGCCAACAGCCGAGCAAAAAGCCCAGTTCGTCAGCACCGTGAAGAACCACACCATGGTTCACGAGCAGTTGAAGACCTTCTTCAACGGCTTCCGTCGCGACGCCCACCCGATGGCCGTCATGTGCGGCGTGGTTGGTGCCCTGTCGGCCTTCTATCACGACTCCCTCGACATCAATAACCCGCAGCATCGCGAAATTTCCGCGATCCGCCTGGTTGCCAAGATGCCGACCTTGGCCGCAATGGTTTACAAGTACTCCATGGGCCAACCCATGATGTACCCGCGCAACGACCTGACGTACGCGGAAAACTTCCTGCACATGATGTTCAACACCCCGTGCGAGATCAAACCGATCAGCCCGGTGCTGGCCAAGGCAATGGACCGGATCTTCATCCTCCACGCCGACCACGAGCAAAACGCCTCGACGTCTACCGTGCGTCTGGCAGGCTCTTCGGGTGCCAACCCCTTCGCCTGTATCGCCGCCGGTATCGCCGCACTGTGGGGCCCTGCCCACGGCGGTGCGAACGAAGCCGTATTGACCATGCTCGATGAAATCGGCGATGTGTCCAACATCGACAAGTTCATCGCCAAGGCCAAGGACAAGAACGATCCGTTCAAGTTGATGGGCTTCGGTCACCGGGTCTACAAGAACCGCGACCCGCGCGCCACCGTCATGAAGCAGACCTGCGACGAAGTGTTGAAGGAACTGGGCATCAAGAACGATCCGCAACTCGAACTGGCCATGCGCCTGGAAGAGATCGCCCTGACCGACCCGTACTTCATCGAACGCTCGCTGTACCCGAACGTCGACTTCTACTCGGGGATCATCCTCAAGGCGATCGGCATTCCAACCAGCATGTTCACCGTGATCTTCGCCCTGGCGCGGACCGTGGGCTGGATCTCCCACTGGAAAGAAATGCTCTCCAGCCCGTACAAGATTGGCCGTCCGCGCCAGCTGTACACCGGCTACGAGTCGCGTGACATTACCAAGCTGGAAGATCGGCACTAAATCCCAGCCAAATAAAACGGCCTCCTTATGAGGCCGTTTTTTTTGGCTGGGATTTAGTGAGCTGCAAGCTTCAAGCTATTAGCTACAGGCAAAAAAATACCCCTGCCTCACGACAGGGGTATTTCTCTACACAACACTGCTTCTAACTTGCAGCTTGTAGCTTAAAGCTTGCAACTCCTCAATGATTCACCGCCCCACTTGCCCCCAGGCCAGTCTGCGAACGCACAAACTGCGGGAAGTACAGCGCACGCTCTTTCTCTGCCGCCGCCGACTTGTCGGTGATGGAGAAGAACCAGATGCCGACGAACGCGATGATCATCGAGAACAGCGCCGGGTACTCGTACGGGAAGATGGCTTTTTCGTGATGCAGGATCGAGACCCAGATGGTCGGACCCAGGATCATCAGGCCAACGGCACTGACCAGGCCCAACCAGCCGCCAATCATCGCGCCACGGGTGGTGAGGTTTTTCCAGTACATGGAAAGCAGCAGTACCGGGAAGTTACAGCTGGCGGCAATCGAGAACGCCAGGCCGACCATGAACGCGATGTTCTGGCTTTCGAACAGGATACCCAGGCCGATTGCCAGCACTGCCAGGGCGATGGTGGTGATCTTCGATACGCGAATCTCATCCTTCTCGTTGGCCTTGCCTTTCTTGATCACGCTGGCGTACAGGTCATGGGACACCGCCGAAGCACCCGCCAGGGTCAAACCGGCAACCACTGCCAGGATGGTGGCGAAGGCCACAGCCGAGATGAAGCCCAGGAAGATACTGCCGCCCACCGCGTTGGCCAGGTGCACCGCCGCCATGTTGTTACCGCCCAGCAAGGCACCTGCAGCATCCTTGAACGCCGGGTTGGTACTGACCAGCAGGATAGCGCCGAAGCCGATGATAAAGGTCAGGATATAGAAGTAGCCGATGAAGCCAGTGGCATACAGCACGCTCTTACGCGCTTCCTTGGCGTCGCTTACGGTGAAGAAGCGCATCAGGATGTGCGGCAGGCCGGCGGTACCGAACATCAGTGCCAGGCCCAGGGAGAACGCGGAGATCGGGTCTTTCACCAGGCCGCCGGGGCTCATGATCGCTTCACCTTTAGGGTGAACCTTGATCGCCTCGGAGAACAGCATGTTGAAATCGAAGTTGACGTGCTTCATCACCATCAGCGCCATGAACGAGGCACCGGACAGCAACAGCACTGCCTTGATGATCTGCACCCAGGTGGTCGCCAGCATGCCGCCGAACAGCACGTACATGCACATCAGGATCCCGACCAGGATCACCGCCACATGGTAGTCGAGGCCGAACAGCAGCTGGATCAGCTTGCCCGCACCCACCATTTGCGCGATCAGGTAGAACGCCACCACCACCAGGGAACCACAGGCCGACAGGCTGCGGATCTGGGTTTGCCCGAGGCGATAGGACGCCACGTCGGCAAAGGTGTACTTGCCCAGGTTACGCAGGCGCTCGGCGATCAGGAACAGAATGATCGGCCAGCCCACCAGGAAGCCGATCGAGTAGATCAGGCCGTCGTAGCCAGAGGTGAACACCAGCGCGGAAATACCCAGGAAGGACGCGGCCGACATGTAGTCACCGGCAATCGCCAGGCCATTCTGGAAACCGGTGATCTTGCCGCCGGCCGCATAATAGTCGGCCGCCGACTTGTTGCGCTTGGACGCCCAGTAGGTGATGCACAACGTCGCGCCGACAAAGGCCACGAACATCAGGATCGCTGCGATATTCAGCGGTTGTTTGTGCACTTCACCGGTCAATGCATCCGCGGCCCAAACAGCGGGCGCGAAGACCGAAGCGCCGAATACAGCCAATAGACGACGGATCATTGCGCAGCCTCCTTGAGAATCGCATTGTTCAGGTCGTCGAATTCGCCGTTGGCGCGTCGCACATAGATGCCGGTGAGGACAAAGGCCGAGACAATCAGCCCGACCCCGATGGGGATGCCCCAGGTGATGGATGAGCCGGGGCTGAGTTTAGCCCCCAGTATTTGTGGCCCGTAGGCGATCAACAGGATGAATCCGGAGTACAGCCCGAGCATGATCGCCGAGAGAATCCAGGCGAACCTTTCCCTTTTTCTCACCAGCTCCTTGAAACGCGGGCTGTTTTGAATCGAGAGGTAAATGCTGTCGTTCATTGTTTTTATCCTCGCAGCACAGCTTTTTTATTATTGGAACGTATCCACTGTATGCGGCTGCGGAACAGGTTCCAGACGACCTTAGTAGTAGAGGGAGTGTAGCGAGGGATTGAGAGGGCGCAGAAACATTTACGGGTGACGAAAATAATGTGGGAGGGGGCTTGCTCCCGATGGCAGTGAGTCAGCTACAGATAAGCTGACTGACACTCCGCTATCGGCGGCAAGCCCCCTCACACAGGGGTTGTATCAAGGCATTGGGGCGTTATTTACCGATCCACTCGGCTACACGCTCAGGGTGCTTGGCAACCCAGTCCTTGGCGGCCGCATCAGGCTTGGCACCTTCCTGGATAGCCAGCATGACTTCGCCGATTTCGTCCTTGGAGGCCCACTGGAATTTCTTCAGGAAGGCCGCGACTTCCGGCGCTTTCTTCTCCAGGCCCTTGCTGCCGATGCTGTTGACGGTTTCAGCAGCACCATAAATCCCTTTTGGATCGTCCAGGAAACGCAGTTTCCACTTGGCGAACATCCAGTGTGGCACCCAGCCGGTGACCGCAATGGATTCCTGTTTGTCTTCGGCGCGGGTCAGTTCGGCGATCATGGCGGCGCCCGAACTGGCTTGCAGCTTGTAATCGAGACCGTACTGCTTGATGGCTTCGTCGGTCTTGAGCATCACGCCTGAACCGGCGTCGATGCCGACGATCTTGTTCTTGAAGGTGGTATCGGTCTTGAGGTCTTCGATGGACTTGGCCTTGACGTACTCCGGCACGATCAAGCCGATCTTCGCATCCTTGAAGTTGGGGCCGTAGTCGACCACCTTGTCCTTGTTCTTGGCCCAGTACTCACCGTGGGTCACGGGCAGCCAGGCGGAAAGCATGGCATCGAGCTTGCCGGTGGCCACGCCCTGCCACATGATCCCGGTGGCGACCGCTTGCAGTTTCACGTCATAACCGAGCTTGGCCTTGATCACCTCTGCCGCCACGTGCGTGGTGGCAACGCTGTCGGACCAACCATCTACATAACCGATGCTCAGGGTTTTGCTGTCGGCGCTGGCCAGTGTGGAGCTCATCGCAACTACCAGAGTGGCAGCTGCGCCCAAGAGTCGTCGCATCTTCATCGTACTTCCCCGAAAGTGCTGCGCCCGGCGGATGCCGAGCGACGTCAACCTGTTGTTATGTGGTGCACCGCGCCCCCTTCACGCGCATCGATCCGGCTGCTGCGACATCAGTGGAGTGCTGACACGTCGATCATCAACCTGCCGGGGCCTTCGACCTGCTCTGTCAGCGACCTCATGCAAGCAAGAAACGACATCACATCGCCAGCAGGACTTTTTGTAGGACTTAACCCCACAATCCCGCCTGAACTTTGCATGTCAAAATTATGCAGCCCCACTGGGATAGCGCAAATCCGGGTAAGATGCGCGCCTTTGCTCCCCCAGATTAAGCCGACCATGCCCGCGACTGCCCGCTTTCCTGCCCTGCCCTATTGCCTCGCTTTGATCCTCGGCCTGCTGGCCCTGACTGGTTACTGGTATGGCCTCGGCCGGCCGGTGGTGCTGCCGGATGTCGCCAGTGCCAGCCACAAGCTGCAATGCGCGTCGTACACACCGTTCGACAAGGACCAATCGCCCTTCGACCAACCCTTCAAACTGCGCCCCGAGCGCATGGACGCCGACCTGGCCCTGCTGGCTACCCGCTTCGAATGCATTCGCACCTACTCCATGACCGGCCTGGAAGCCTTGCCGGGCCTGGCGCGCAAGCATGGGTTGAAGGTGATGGCAGGTGCCTGGGTCAGCAGTGACCCAGTGACAACCGAAAAGGAGATCGACGAGCTGATCGCCTCGGCCAACGCCAACCCCGACGTGATCACCTCGGTGATCGTCGGCAACGAAGCCCTGCTGCGCAAGGAAGTCACCGCCAAACAGCTGGTGACGCTGATCCACACAGTCAAAAGCCAGATCAAGCAACCGGTCACCTATGCCGACGTCTGGGAGTTCTGGCTGCAGCACCCGGAAATCGCCCCGGCGGTGGACTTCCTGACCATCCACCTGCTGCCTTACTGGGAAGATGACCCCTCCGGCATCGACCAGGCCCTCAAGCATGTGGGCGATGTACGCCAGACCTTTGGCAACAAATTCGCGCCCAAGGACATATTGATCGGCGAGACCGGCTGGCCCAGCGAAGGCCGCCAGCGCGAAACCGCGGTGCCGAGCCGGGTCAACGAAGCCAAGTTCATGCGTGGTTTCGTGGCCATGGCCGAAGCCAATGGCTGGCACTACAACCTGATCGAAGCGTTTGACCAGCCGTGGAAGCGCGCCAGTGAAGGCGCAGTAGGGGGTTACTGGGGCTTGTTCGATGCCGATCGCCAGGACAAGGGCATCCTCGCCGGTCCCGTCACCAACGTGCCGTACTGGCCGTTGTGGCTGGGGGTGGGCGGGCTCATCCTGCTGGGCACGTTGGTGCTCGGTGGTCGCGTTCGCAGCACTCGCGCCGCGCTGACCCTGCCACTGCTGGGTGCAGTGGCTGCCTGCTCCATCGGCACCTGGGCTGAACTGACCCGCGTGACTGCGCGCTTCAACGATGAGTGGGTGTGGGCCGGTTTACTGGTGGCGCTGAACCTGCTGGTGCTGACTCACGCGGCCCTGGCCCTGAGTGCCCGTGAAGGCTGGCGCGAACGGGTGTTCATCTGGCTGGAACAACGTGCAGGCTGGCTGGTGGCAATCGCCGGGTTCGCGGGTGCGGTGATGATGCTCGCACTGGTGTTTGACCCACGCTACCGCAGCTTCCCGAGCGCGGCACTGCTGCTGCCGGCCTTGGTGTACCTGGTTCGCCCGGTGACCGGGCCGCGCCGGGAGATCGCGCTGCTGACCTTCATTATCGGTGCCGGCATTGCGCCGCAGTTGTACCGAGAAGGCTTGCTGAACCAACAGGCTTGGGGTTGGGCGCTGGTCAGCGTGTTGATGGTGGTGGCTTTGTGGCGGTGCTTGCGGATGCGCAGGACTTGAGACCGCCCCGCGGCTGCCTGACCAACCGCAACCCCGCAATCACTACTGCAAACACCGCAAACGTGGTGTTGTACAACGCCAGCGCAGGAAACCCAAACACCAGCCCCAGCACCGCCAAGCCCCAGCCCGCGCGACCCGGCACGAAAAACCCCAGCACCGAAGTCACCAGCGCGGCCCAGCCCAGCACCTTGAAGTGAATCATCAAGCCCAGGTTCGAACGCACCTGGCATTCCCAGCGGCTGGCCTCGTCGGCACAGATGCCGACCCACTGGCCATCTTCCATAAAGCCGTAACGTGCGCCATAACTGGCAGCCAGCCATAACGGCAGGGCAATAAGCAGCAGAATCAACGGCAAGCGGCGGGACATGGAGCACTCCGATAGGCAAAAACGGCGCTCAGCTTAATGCGCCAGTGGCCGTTAGCAAGGTGCATACACACAATTAGTGTTCACTAATGCATGGCAAAGTGTATCGTCTCGCTACTATTACCCCGATTCCGACGTTATTTTCCGACTTTTCGTGCCGAAGGCTGGCACTTCGGTGGCAACGCGGTGGTCATAGCCTGCGAACTTCATTAAGCACGTTTCCTCTTAGGGATTAAGTCATGCTCCGTTCCTTGCGCTGTGCTGCTCTGCTGGGCAGCCTTTTTTTGAGTGCGTCAGCACTGGCCGTCGATATCGACCAAGCCAGCTATGGCTACCCTTTGACCAACCCGTTCGAAGCGACCATCGCCACCACACCGCCTGACCTTCGGCCTACATTGCCGACCGATGACGAGATCAACCAGTCCGACTACACCCTGAATATGCGCCCCGAGCGCGAGTTCAGCCTGCCGGACAATTTCTGGGCGGTGAAGAAGCTCACTTACCGCATCGCCAAGCAAGACCGCGCCGCGCCGCTGATCTTCCTGATCGCGGGCACCGGTGCACGGTTTGACAGCAGCATCAACGAATACCTGAAAAAACTGTACTACCAGGCCGGCTACCACGTGGTGCAACTGTCGTCGCCCACCAGCTTCGACTTCATCGCCTCAGCGTCGCGCTTCGCCACCCCCGGCATCAGCCAGGAAGACGCCGAAGACATGTACCGTGTGATGCAGGCCGTGCGCGCACAGAATGCCTCGCTGCCGGTGACCGACTTCTACCTCACCGGCTACAGCCTCGGTGCGCTGGATGCGGCGTTTGTCAGCAAGCTCGACGAGACCCGCCGCAGCTTCAACTTCAAGAAAGTGCTGCTGCTCAACCCGCCGGTCAATCTCTACACCTCGATCACCAACCTCGACAAGCTGGTACAAACCGAGGTCAAGGGCATCAACAACACCACCACGTTCTATGAACTGGTGTTGAACAAGCTGACCCGTTACTTCCAGCAAAAGGGCTACATCGACCTCAACGACGCCCTGCTCTACGACTTCCAGCAATCCAAGCAGCACCTGACCAACGAACAGATGGCCATGCTGATCGGCACCTCGTTCCGCTTCTCGGCGGCCGACATCGCCTTTACTTCGGACCTGATCAACCGCCGTGGCCTGATCATCCCGCCGAAGTACCCGATCAGCGAAGGCACCAGCCTTACGCCGTTCCTCAAGCGTGCGCTGCAATGCGACTTCGATTGCTACCTCACCGAACAAGTGATCCCGATGTGGCGCGCCCGCTCCGACGGCGGCAGCCTGCTGCAACTGGTCGACCAGGTGAGCCTGTACGCCCTCAAGGACTACCTGCACGCGAGCCCGAAAATCGCGGTCATGCACAACGCCGACGACGTGATCCTCGGCCCGGGCGACCTCGGTTTCCTGCGTAAAACCTTCGGCGATCGCTTGACCGTCTACCCGCTGGGCGGCCATTGCGGCAACCTCAATTACCGCGTCAACGCCGACGCCATGCTGGAGTTCTTCCGTGGCTAAATATCTTCTGCTGCTCACCGCCCTGATGTGTGCGGGCGTAGCCAATGCCGACAACAGCAAGGCTCACGCCCCTGTGGTGATGGACTCCGATGGTTTCAAGGAGCCGTTGAGCAAACTCAAGTTCAACCCGGGCCTGGACCAGCGCGAATTCGAACGCTCCTCCGTCAACGCCCTCAACGTGTATGACCCGCTCGAATCGTGGAACCGCCGCGTGTACCACTTCAACTACCGCTTTGACCAATGGGTGTTCCTGCCGGTGGTCGACGGTTACCGCTACGTCACGCCAAGCTTCCTGCGCACCGGGGTGAGCAACTTCTTCAACAACCTGGGCGACGTGCCCAACCTGTTGAACAGCCTGCTGCAACTCAAGGGCCACCGTTCCCTGGAAACCACCGGGCGCCTGCTGCTCAACACCACCGTCGGTATCGCCGGCCTGTGGGACCCGGCGACCGCCATGGGCCTGCCGCGCCAGAGCGAAGACTTCGGCCAGACTCTGGGCTTCTACGGCGTGCCCGGTGGCGCCTACGTGGTGTTGCCGATCTTCGGCCCATCGAACCTGCGCGACACCGGCGGTTTGCTGGTGGACTACACCGCCGAGTCGCAGATCAACTTCCTGAACGTCTCCGAAGTCAGCTCCAACCACCCGGAAATCTGGGCCCTGCGCGCGGTGGACAAGCGCTACCAGACCAGCTTCCGTTATGGCCAGATGAACTCGCCGTTCGAGTATGAGAAGGTGCGGTATATCTATACCGAGTCGCGCAAGTTGCAGATTGCCGAGTAGCCATCTCCAGCAGCATTCAAAGGCCATCCAGATAATCTGGATGGCCTTTTTTTTCGCACAACAGACTCAAGCATCTCCCACACAGTGCGCGCACTTCGCCTGGGAACTATCCGAGAAAAAAACTCAATACTAAGAGCGTGCCTATCAGGTTCAGTTAATGCCTGAAGCACCTGACGATCACCTACCTGAAAACATCCCATCAGACGCTCTATTTTAAAGGCCGACACAGATGCTGTTATCCAGCCCTCCAGCAACAAACTCAAACGTGGAAACGATTCCTACGACTACGTCCACACATCAGAACGAAGTAAAGCACATGCCCCCAACCCAAAATACCGGGAGGGACAAGGGTGACCATCGTAGCCACCACGACCTCTACAAAGCGCCTCTTTTTAGTTCGATTTTTGGCACTAGCACCACCCCCTCCGTGCTCACTCAAGCCCAACTTCAGGATTTTTTCATCAAAGTCGGCGGTGTGCCCCAGCATGATCTGCATAAACTCACGCCCTACGACCGCGCTAACATCGCAGCCAATGCCCTGCGGGTACTTACATACATTGATAGCACCCCACATGCATTTTCGACGCCCAACAACGACCGCATAGACACTGGTTTTAAAACCCCGTCCGCGCGCAACTCTTCAACGCCGAACAACGGCCAGATGCATCTTTGGAATTCCGAAGCGAGCATGCTTGTGCGCTTCATCGAACAAGGCTATCCAGGGCTGCAACCCGGTCCAAGATAAGCAGCGCTACGCTGATGCTGACGGCCCTATGGCGTCCTGAACGCAATACTGGCCGCCTCCATAAAAATTATTCCGATAACGTCGGAATAATTTTTATGTATCCAAACTCGGTAAATCGCTGGAACGGGGAGCGCGCGTGACGATGAATGCCACGCCTAGCTTTTGGTGCGCTGCCATACCGTGCGAACCAGCGACACCATCATCAACACCAGCCCCCCGGCGACAATCCCCGCCATGGCGTTCAGCAAGGTCGGCATCAACCAAGCGATGCCGCCGGCGCCCTGGCTCACGCTCTCAATCCAGTGATGCACCACCGGTACGCCATGGGTGAGGATGCCGCCGCCGACCATGAACATGGCCGCCGTGCCGATCACCGACAGGCCCTTCATCATGTACGGTGCCGCACGCAGGATAGCGCCACCAACACTGCGCGCGATCCGGCCGGGCTTCTGGGTGAGCCATAGGCCCAGGTCATCGAGCTTGACGATACCGGCCACCAGGCCGTAGACGCCGATGGTCATGACAATGGCGATGCCCGACAGCACGATCACCTGCTGCATCAGTTGCGCATCAGCCACGATGCCGAGGGTGATGGCGATGATTTCGGCCGAGAGGATGAAGTCGGTGCGGATCGCGCCTTTGATCTTGTCCTTTTCGAAGGCCACCAGATCAATCGCCGGGTCGGCCACGGCTTCGACCAATTGCGTGTGTTCGGCCTGGTCTTCAGCCTTGCTGTGCAGGAATTTATGCGCGAGCTTCTCGAAGCCTTCGAAACACAGGTACGCACCGCCGAGCATCAACAAGGGCGTCACCGCCCAGGGAGCAAAGGCGCTGATCAACAGCGCCGTCGGCACCAGGATCAGCTTATTAACAAACGAGCCCTTGGCCACCGCCCACACCACGGGAATTTCCCGCTCGGCGCGCACACCGGAAACTTGCTGGGCGTTAAGCGCCAGGTCGTCACCCAGCACGCCGGAGGTCTTCTTCGCGGCCACTTTTGTCATCAGGGCAACGTCATCGAGTACCGCGGCGATATCATCAATCAACACCAACAAGCTGCTTCCTGCCATGAATCGGACATCCGTAAGGGGGAGATAGGGCGAGCATAACGTGGCGCAGAGCTTTGCGGGCACATTGTTGAGGCCCGCGGATGGCCGGTGCTACCATGCGCAACCGCCTGTCCTGGCAAGGAAACCTCCCGTGCTCAGTTTCATAGATACGTTTCTCTTTTGGCGAGTGGCTGTTGTCGTCAGGCAAGGAGCCGCGACGACTCATAGCTCGCTATGGGGAGGAGCGGCGACGCAGAATGGCGGCAATAGACGCCGTCAAAAAGAAACAGTATCTGTGAGACTGAGCATTTTATGAGCACCATTCGCGAGCGCAACAAAGAAAAGATCCTGCGGGCGGCGAGCGAGGAGTTTGCCGACAAGGGCTTCGCCGCGACCAAAACCAGCGACATCGCCGCCAAGGCCGGGCTGCCCAAGCCCAACGTCTATTACTATTTCAAGTCCAAGGACAACCTCTACCGCGAGGTGCTCGAAAGCATTATCGAGCCGATCCTGGCGGCTTCCACGCCGTTCAATCCCGAGGGTGAGCCTTCGGTAGTGCTGAGCAATTATATCCGCTCGAAAATCCGCATCTCCCGCGACCTGCCCTTCGCTTCCAAGGTGTTCGCCAGCGAAATCATGCATGGCGCGCCGCACCTGAGTGCCGATCAGGTCGAACAACTCAACGCCCAGGCCAAGCACAATATCGACTGCATCCAGAGCTGGGTGGATCGCGGGTTGATCGCGGCGATCGACCCCAATCACCTGATGTTCAGCATCTGGGCGGCGACGCAGACGTATGCGGATTTCGACTGGCAGATTTCGGCGGTGACCGGCAAGGCCAAGCTGGATGAGGCTGATTATGAAGCGGCGGCGCAGACGATTATTCGGTTGGTGCTCAAGGGCTGTGAACCCGACTGACACACTGAGGTGCCCCCGATGAGCATAAGTATCTACACAACGTCAGTAGGATAACGCGTAGCAGCTGTCGAGCCCCGGCGAGGCTGCGTCAGGCGCGCTGCCGATTCAAGCTCGAGTCGCGGCCGACGCAGCCTCGCCGGGGCTCGGCAGCTGCTACGAATGCCAACCCCATCAAGGCCTCCCCCCGTAGCAACTGCCGAGCGCAAGCGAGGCTGCGTCAGGCGCGCTGCCGATTCAAGCTCGAGTCGCGGCCAACGCAGCCTCGCCGGGGCTCGGCAGCTGCTACGGGGTTTTACGCGGTGCTGGATAAGACGGTATCTACGCAGGGGGCTCGGCTCAAGATGTGTAGATACCTATGCCCCGATGGCGGTGGATCAGTGATGAATGTGTCGACTGACACACCGCTATCGGGGGCAAGCCCCCTCCCACAGGGGATTGGTGTTGGACTTTAGAAAGAGTCGCCGGGGACGCGAACGAAACCTTCCATTAACACCCTTGCACTGCGGCTCATGATGGCTTTCTTCACCACCCATTCACCGTTCACCTGGGTGGCCTCAGCCCCCACGCGCAACGTGCCGGAGGGATGCCCGAAGCGCACGGCATTACGCTCAATGCCGCCCGCGGCGAGGTTGACCAAGGTGCCGGAAATCGCCGCCGCCGTGCCGATCGCCACCGCCGCCGTGCCCATCATCGCGTGATGCAGCTTGCCCATGGACAGGGCGCGCACCAGCAAATCCACATCGCCGGCCTTGATCGCCTTGCCACTCGACGCCATGTAATCCGCAGGCTTGGCCACAAACGCAACCTTCGGCGTGTGCTGGCGCTGGGCCGCTTCGTCGAGGTGCTTGATCAGCCCCATGCGCAACGCGCCATAGGCCCGTACGGTCTCGAACATCGCCAGGGCCTTGGGGTCGCTGTTGATCGCGCCTTGCAGCTCGGTGCCGGTGTAACCGAGGTCTTCAGCATTGATGAAAATCGTCGGGATACCGGCGTTGATCAGCGTCGCCTTGAAGGTGCCGACACCCGGCACTTCCAGGTCGTCGACCAGGTTGCCGGTGGGGAACATCGAGCCGCCGCCGCCCTCTTCTTCCGCTGCCGGGTCCATGAATTCCAGCTGCACTTCAGCAGCCGGGAAGGTCACGCCGTCCAGCTCGAAGTCGCCGGTTTCCTGCACCGCGCCGTCGGTGATCGGCACGTGGGCGATGATGGTCTTGCCGATATTCGCCTGCCAGACCCGCACCACCGCCACGCCGTTGCGGGGCACGCGGGCCGGATCGACCAACCCCGCGCTGATGGCGAACGAACCCACCGCCGCCGACAGGTTGCCGCAGTTGCCACTCCAGTCGACAAAAGGTTTGTCGATGGAGACCTGGCCAAACAGATAGTCCACGTCGTGATCGGCGCGGGTGCTTTTGGCGAGGATCACGGTTTTGCTGGTGCTCGATGTAGCACCGCCCATGCCGTCGATTTGCTTGTCGTAGGGATCGGGGCTGCCGATCACCCGTAGTAGCAAGGCATCCCGCGCCGCTCCCGGCACCTGCGCCGACTCGGGCAGGTCCTTGAGGTTGAAAAATACGCCCTTGCTCGTACCGCCACGCATATAGGTGGCGGGGATCTTGATTTGCGCTGCGTGTGCCATGGTCATCCTCTTCAGGCGGTGGTCGCCGATTCCAGGAAATCCTGGGCAAAACGTTGCAACACGCCGCCCGCCTCGTAGATCGACACTTCTTCGGCGGTGTCCAGGCGGCACGTCACCGGCACCTCGACACGTTCGCCATCCTTGCGATTGATCACCAGCGTCAACTGCGCACGCGGGGTGCGTTGGCCGATCACGTCGTAGGTTTCGCTGCCATCAATCTGCAAGGTGTGACGGTCAGTGCCCGGCAGGAACTCCAGGGGCAACACGCCCATGCCTACCAGGTTGGTGCGGTGGATGCGCTCGAAACCTTCGGCGGCAATCGCTTCCACACCCGCCAGGCGCACGCCCTTGGCGGCCCAGTCGCGGGACGAGCCCTGGCCGTAGTCGGCGCCGGCAATGATGATCAGCGGCTGCTTGCGCTCCATGTAGGTTTCGATGGCTTCCCACATCCGCGTGACCTTGCCTTCCGGTTCGATCCGCGCCAGGGAGCCCTGCTTGACCTTGCCGTTCTCCCGCACCATTTCGTTGAACAGTTTCGGGTTGGCGAACGTCGCGCGCTGCGCGGTCAGGTGGTCGCCACGGTGAGTGGCGTAGGAGTTGAAGTCGACTTCCGGCAGGCCCATTTTCGCCAGGTATTCGCCGGCGGCGCTGTCGAGCATGATCGCGTTGGACGGCGAGAGGTGATCGGTGGTGATGTTGTCCGGCAGCACCGCCAGCGGGCGCATGCCCTTGAGCGGCCGCGCACCGGCCAGCGCGCCTTCCCAGTATGGCGGGCGGCGGATATAGGTGCTCTGCGGGCGCCAGTCGTACAGCGGCGCGACCTTCGGGCCGGTGTCTTCGTGGATCGCGAACATCGGGATATACACCGCGCGGAACTGCTCCGGCTTGACCGAGGCCTTGACCACCGCGTCGATCTCTTCGTCGCTCGGCCAGATGTCCTGCAGGCGGATTTCCTTGCCGTCGGCGTCGAGGCCGAGCACGTCCTTCTCGATGTCGAAGCGGATGGTGCCGGCAATCGCATAGGCCACCACCAGCGGCGGCGAAGCCAGGAACGCCTGCTTGGCGTAAGGGTGAATACGCCCGTCGAAGTTACGGTTACCCGAGAGCACGGCGGTGGCGTACAGGTCGCGGTCGATGATCTCTTGCTGGATCACCGGGTCGAGCGCGCCGGACATACCGTTGCAGGTGGTGCAGGCAAATGCCACCACACCAAAGCCGAGCTTTTCCAGCTCATGGCCCAGGCCGGCTTCTTCCAGGTACATGGCCACGGTTTTCGAACCCGGAGCCAGGGACGACTTGACCCACGGCTTGCGCGTCAACCCAAGCTTGTTGGCATTACGCGCCAGCAACCCGGCGGCGATCACGTTGCGCGGGTTGCTGGTGTTGGTGCAGCTGGTGATGGCGGCGATGATCACTGCGCCGTCGGGCATTTGCCCCGGCACGTCATCCCACTGCCCGGAGATGCCCTTGGCAGCCAGGTCGCGGGTGGCGACGCGGGCGTGCGGGTTGCTCGGGCCAGCCATGTTGCGCACGACGCTGGACAGGTCGAAGGTGAGGCCACGCTCGTATCGCGCGCCTTTAAGGTCATCTGCCCACAGGCCGGTCTGACGGGCGTATTGCTCGACCAGGGTGACTTGTTCGTCTTCGCGGCCGGTGAGTTTCAGGTAGGCGATGGTCTGCTGGTCGATATAAAACATTGCCGCCGTGGCACCGTATTCCGGGGCCATGTTGGAGATGGTCGCGCGGTCACCGAGGGTCAGTTTGGACGCGCCCTCGCCAAAGAACTCCAGCCAGGCGCCGACCACTTTCTGTTGACGCAGGAACTCGGTCAGGGCCAGCACCATGTCGGTGGCAGTGATGCCCGGCAGCAGCTTGCCGGTCAGTTCGACACCAACGCTTTCCGGCAGGCGCATCCACGAGGCGCGGCCAAGCATGACGCTCTCGGCTTCCAGGCCACCGACGCCAATGGCGATCACGCCCAGGGCATCCACGTGGGGGGTGTGACTGTCGGTGCCGACGCAGGTATCCGGGAAGGCCACGCCGTCACGCACCTGGATCACCGGGGACATTTTCTCCAGGTTGATCTGGTGCATGATGCCGTTGCCCGGCGGGATCACGTCGACGTTCTTGAAGGCCTTTTTGGTCCACTCGATAAAGTGGAAGCGGTCTTCGTTGCGACGGTCTTCAATGGCGCGGTTTTTCTCGAACGCGTCCGGATCGAAACCACCGGCTTCGACGGCCAGGGAGTGGTCGACGATCAACTGGGTCGGCACCACCGGGTTGACCTGGGCCGGGTCGCCGCCTTGCAGGGCGATGGCATCACGCAGGCCGGCGAGGTCGACCAGCGCGGTCTGGCCGAGGATGTCGTGGCACACCACGCGGGCCGGGAACCAAGGGAAGTCGAGGTCGCGCTTGCGTTCGATCAGTTGGCTCAGGGAAGCATTGAGGGTGGCCGGGTCGCAGCGGCGCACCAGGTTCTCGGCGAGCACACGAGAGGTGTAGGGCAAGGTGGCGTAGGCGCCGGGGCTGATTGCATCGACTGCCGCGCGGGCGTCGAAGTAATCCAGGCGGCTGCCGGGGAGCGGTTTGCGAAACTCAGTGTTCATCGTCAGGACTCGGTCACGGTGATTACAAACGGAGCCGGCTGATCCGGGGCTGGAATGCGATGCAAATGTGGGAGGGGGCTTGCCCCCTCCCACACTTGGTCCGGTTTCCACTTCGGGATCGTCGGTATTCCCATTCAGCGACGTTCGATTGGCACGAACTTGCGCTGTTCGACGCCGATGTACTCGGCGCTTGGACGGATGATGCGGTTGTTGGCGCGCTGCTCGAACACATGCGCGGCCCAGCCTGTAAGCCGCGAGCAGACGAAGATCGGCGTGAACAGCTTGGTCGGGATGCCCATGAAGTGGTACGCCGAGGCATGGTAGAAGTCGGCGTTGGGGAACAGTTTTTTCTGTTCCCACATGGTCTTGTCGATGGCTTCGGAGACCGGGAACAGCACGGTGTCGCCCACTTCGTCAGCAAGTTTTTTCGACCAGCCCTTGATCACTTCATTACGCGGGTCGTTGTCTTTGTAGATCGCGTGGCCGAAGCCCATGATCTTGTCCTTGCGCGCCAGCATGCCGAGGGTGCCTTCGACGGCTTCCTCCGCCGAGCCGAAACGCTCGATCATTTCCATCGCCGCTTCGTTGGCGCCGCCGTGCAGTGGGCCGCGCAGGGAGCCAATGGCGGCGGTGACGCAGGAATACAGGTCGGACAATGTCGAGGCACACACCCGCGCGGTGAACGTCGAGGCGTTGAACTCGTGCTCGGCGTAAAGGATCAACGACACGTTCATGACTTTTTCATGCAGTTCGCTCGGCTTCTTGCCGTGCAGCAGGTGCAGGAAGTGGCCGCCAATGCTCGGCTCGTCGGTCACACAGTCGATGCGCTTGCCGTCGTGGCTGAAGCGGTACCAGTAGCACATGATCGCCGGGAACGCGGCGAGCAGGCGGTCGGTCACGTCGCGTTGCACGCTGAAGTCTTTTTCCGGCTCGATATTGCCGAGGAACGAGCAACCGGTGCGCATCACGTCCATCGGGTGGGCGTCGGCGGGGATGCGTTCGAGCACTTCTTTCAGCGCTTGCGGCAGGTCACGCAGCTTACTCAGCCTGGCGCTGTAGGCGGCCAGTTCGGCCTGGGTCGGCAGTTCGCCGTACAGCAGCAGGTAGGCAACTTCTTCAAACTGCGCATCGGCGGCCAGTTCGCGCACATCGTAGCCACGGTAGGTCAAGCCGGCACCGGCCTGGCCCACGGTGGACAGTGCGGTCTGCCCGGCTACCTGGCCACGCAGGCCGGCGCCACTCAGTACTTTTGCTTCAGCCATGGTTTTTCTCCAATTTTGTCGTTATTCAGGGAGGCGTGTTCGTCACTTTTTCGCGGCGAACAGCGCGTCAAGCTTCTGCTCGAAGGTGTGGTAGTCGATGCGGTCGTAAAGCTCCATGCGGGTTTGCATGGTGTCGATCACGTTCTGTTGAGTGCCGTCGCGACGGATCGCGGTGTAGACATTCTCGGCGGCCTTGTTCATGGCGCGGAAGGCCGAGAGCGGGTACAGCACGATGGAAACATCGGCAGATTTCAACTGTTCGGTGGTGTACAGGGGAGTTGCGCCGAACTCGGTGATGTTGGCCAGGATCGGCGCTTTCACACGGGCGGCGAACAGTTTGTACATCTCCAGTTCAGTGATGGCTTCCGGGAACACCATGTCAGCGCCGGCTTCGATGCAGGCGGCGGCACGCTCCAGCGCGGACTCCAGGCCCTCGACGGCCAGGGCATCGGTACGCGCCATGATCACGAAGCTGTCATCGGTGCGCGCATCCACGGCGGCCTTGATGCGGTCGACCATTTCCTGCTGGGACACGATCTCTTTGTTCGGACGATGGCCGCAGCGCTTGGCGCCGACCTGGTCTTCGATATGAATCGCGGCGGCGCCGAACTTGATCATTGATTTGACCGTGCGCGCGACGTTGAACGCCGAGGAGCCGAAACCGGTGTCCACGTCTACCAGCAGCGGCAAGTCGCAGACGTCGGTGATACGGCGCACGTCGGTGAGTACGTCATCCAGGCCGGTGATGCCCAGGTCCGGCACGCCGAGAGAACCCGCCGCTACGCCGCCACCCGACAGGTAGATCGCCTTGAAGCCGGCGCGCTTGGCCAACAGCGCATGGTTGGCATTGATTGCACCCACCACCTGCAAGGGGTGCTCGCTGGCGACCGCGTCACGGAAACGCTGGCCGGGTGTGCTTTTATTGTTCGAACTCATGACTCACCTCTATCAGGGGCGCCGCCTGGGAAATGACGGGCAATATTGCGTTTGGAAGCACCGATATGCCGGCGCATCAACAACTCGGCCAGTTCACCGTCGCGATCGGCAATCGCATCAAGAATGCGGTGATGCTCGGCAAAGGCCTGGCGTGGACGATTGGGGGTGGCGGAGAACTGGATACGGTACATGCGCACCAGTTGGTACAGCTCGCCGCAGAGCATTTGGGTGAGGGTGCGGTTGCCCGCACCTTGAATTATCCGGTAATGAAAATCGAAGTCGCCTTCCTGCTGGTAGTAGCCGACACCCGCCTGGAACGCTGCGTCGCGCTCGTGGGTGTGCAGCACCTGACGCAGCTCTTCGATCTCCACGTCGGTCATGCGCTCGGCGGCCAGGCGACAGGCCATGCCTTCCAGGGACTCGCGGATTTCATAGAGTTCGATCAGCTCGGCGTGGCTCAAGGACACGACCCTGGCGCCTACATGGGGCACGCGCACCAGCAGGCGCTGGCCTTCCAGGCGGTGGATCGCCTCGCGCAGCGGGCCACGGCTGATGCCGTAGGTGCGGGCCAGTTCCGGCTCGGAGATCTTGCTGCCGGGGGCAATCTCGCCCTTGACGATGGCGGCCTGGATACGCCGGAAGACGTTTTCCGACATGGTCTGGGATTCGTCTGACGGTGCCACCGGGGCTTCCGCTTGATCGAGCATATTGTCGACACCTTTAAAAGCAATGTCGCAAAAACTAGCCAATCAGGCCCGAATAGTCAAAGAATAAATCAACATTGTCGACAATCGTCTAATAACCCCTACTGCACTCCACCGGGGCATGGCCGGCTGCCAGCGCTGGCGCCGAAAAAGCATCATGTTAGAATGCCGCCCGCATTTGCCTGACATCGCTTGATGAAACGGCGCACGAAGGGAGTTTGCGCAGCAATGCCAGTCGCCTTGAATTGAACATCGCACTGCACCGCCTCAGGATCTATGAGACTCAAGCCCTTCCCCCTATTGTTTTGCCTATTGTCCATACCGAGCCTTGGCGCTGCCGCCGAGAAGACCGTGTATGGCCTCAACGAATACGCCCAATTGGCCGGCATCGACCTGGAAGTGGCCGCCAAGCTCGACACCGGCGCCAAGACCGCCTCCCTCAGCGCCCGCGACATCAAGCGCTTCAAGCGCAACGGCGAATCCTGGGTGCGCTTCTACCTGGCCATCGACACCGCCCATTCCCACCCCATCGAACGCCCCCTGGCCCGCGTCAGCAAGATCAAGCGACGCGCCGGTGACTACGACCCCGATGAGGACAAGAACTACACCGCCCGCCCAGTGATTGCCCTGGACATCTGCATGGGCACCGCTTTACGCAGCATCGAAGTGAACTTGACTGACCGCAGCGCTTTCCAATACCCGCTGCTGATCGGCTCCGAAGCGCTCAAACGCTTTGATGCGCTGGTCGACCCCAGTCTTAAATACGCAGCAGGCAAACCTGCCTGCGCCGCCGACGCTCATACCGCCGAGTAAACCGAATGCGCTCTCTAACCCTGCACCTGAGAATCCTGATCGCCATCCTGGTGGTGTTGGGTATTTCGGTCACCGCCTACCAGATTTTCGTGCTGGGCATTCCCGTCACCGAGGACGCCACCGACGACTTGTGGAACATCGACGCCAAGGTCGAGTTCGTCGCCAACCCGAAAGACCCGGTGAAGATCCAGATGTTCGTGCCGCCGTTGAGCCGCGACTTCGTCAGCCTTAATGAGAGCTTTATCTCGAATAACTACGGGGTGAGCGTCAACCGCATCGACGGCAACCGCAAGGTCACCTGGTCGGCACGCCGCGCCAAAGGCAACCAGACCCTGTATTACCGCCTGGTGCTGACCAAGCGCTACAGCGGCGAAAAAACCAAGATCAAGGGCCCGACGTTCCGCGACAGTATCGCCGTGGAAGGCCCGGAAAAAATTGCCGCCGAAGCCCTGCTGGCGCCGATCCGCCAGCATTCGGCCGACGTCGAGACCTTTATCACCGAAGCCATCAAGCGCACCAACAACCTCAACGACGACAATGTGAAGCTGTTGCTGGCGGGCGATCCATCCACGCCGCACAAGGCCAAGATCGTCGAGTTGCTGCTGTCCATCGCCCATGTGCCGGTGGAAAAGGTCCACACCATCCGCCTGGTGGCCGACCAGCCGCAAACCCCGGAACTGTGGCTGCGTAGCTTCAATGGCAACGACTGGCTGTACTTCAACCCGGAAACCGGCGAGCAAGGCCTGCCCACCGACCGCCTGCTGTGGTGGACCGGCGATGAAAACCTGATCACCGTCGATGGCGGCAAGAAAGCCATGGTCACCTTCAGCCTGAACAACAGCGAAATGAACGCGATTCGCCTGGCCAAGCTGACCGACGAGAACACCGACGCCAACTTCCTCGAGTACTCGCTGTACGGCCTGCCGCTGCAAACCCAGCAGACCTTCATGATCATGGTGATGATCCCGATTGGCGTGCTGGTGATCCTGATCCTGCGCAACCTGATCGGCCTGCAGACCCTGGGCACATTTACCCCGGTGCTGATTGCCCTGGCATTTCGCGAGACGCAGCTGGGCTTCGGGATCGTGCTGTTTACGATTATCACGGCGCTGGGCCTGTCCCTCAGGTCGTACCTGGAACACTTGAAGTTGCAGATGCTGCCGAGGTTGTCGGTGGTGCTGACCTTCGTCGTGGTGCTGATCGCGGCCATCAGCCTGTTCAGCCACAAGCTGGGGCTGGAGCGCGGGCTGTCGGTGGCGCTGTTCCCGATGGTGATTTTGACCATGACCATCGAACGCCTGTCGATCACCTGGGAAGAGCGCGGCGGTGGCCATGCCATGAAGGTGGCGATTGGTACGCTGTTCGCCGCTTCCCTGGCGCACATCATCATGAGCGTGCCGGAGCTGATCTACTTTGTATTCACCTTCCCGGCGATCCTGCTGATCCTGGTGGGCTTCATGCTGGCGATGGGTCGCTATCGCGGCTACCGCCTGACCGAACTGGTGCGGTTCAAGGCCTTCCTCAAGGCTGACTCGTAATGTTCGGCTTCTGGAAGACCTGGAAAGCCCTGGAAGCGCGGGGGATCATGGGCATCAACCGGCGCAATGCCGACTACGTGCTCAAGTACAACAAGCGCAGCCTGTACCCCATCGTGGATGACAAGATCATCACCAAGGAACGGGCCATCGCCGCCGGCATCCATGTGCCGCAAATGTACGGGGTGATCTCCACCGAGAAAGAAATCGACAAGCTCGACGAGATCATTGGCGGGCGCAGCGATTTCGTGATCAAACCGGCCCAGGGCGCCGGCGGCGACGGCATCCTGGTAGTGGCGGACCGTTTTGAGGGGCGCTACCGCACGGTGTCGGGCAAGATCATCAGCCATGAAGAGATCGAACATCAGATTTCCAGCATCCTCACTGGCCTGTATTCCCTGGGTGGCCACCGCGACCGTGCGTTGATCGAATACCGCGTGGTGCCCGACCAGATCTTCAAGAGCATCAGCTACGAAGGCGTGCCGGATATTCGCATCATCGTGCTGATGGGTTACCCGGTGATGGCGATGCTGCGCTTGCCGACCCGCCAGTCCGGTGGCAAGGCCAACCTGCACCAGGGCGCGATAGGGGTGGGCGTCGACCTCGCCACCGGCCTGACCCTGCGCGGTACCTGGCTGAACAACATCATCACCAAGCACCCCGACACCACCAACGCGGTGGATGGCGTGCAACTGCCCAACTGGGACGGGTTCATGAAGCTCGCGGCCGGCTGCTACGAGCTGTGCGGGCTGGGGTATATCGGCGTGGACATGGTGCTCGACCAGGAAAAAGGCCCGCTGATCCTTGAGCTGAATGCGCGGCCAGGGCTCAATATCCAGATCGCCAACGACTGCGGCCTGACCCTGCGCACCCATGCGGTGGAGGCACGACTGGAAGAACTGAAGGCCGCCGGCGTGACGGAAACCCCGGAAGAGCGGGTGAAGTTTGTGCAGGAGATGTTCGGGCATATTCCGCCCGTGGAAGGCTAGAAAAACAGCTACGAGTTGTAAGCTGTAAGCTGCAAGAATGTGCAACCGTTTTTTAACTTGCAGCTGAAAGCTTGAAGCTTGCCGCTGCCGCCAAGGCCCCGCATGTCGACCTGCTCCGTACACCCATTGCCCTACCGGGCCAACCCCGCCGAGTATTTTGCGGCGATTCGCCATGCTCCCGGCGCGGTACTGCTCGACAGCGGCCGCCCGGCGGCCGAGCGTGGGCGTTACGACCTGCTCAGCGCCTGGCCCGAAGCGACCTTGACGGTAGCCCCTGACGAAAGCGGCACTGCTTTCCTGCAACGCTTGCGGGGAAACCTGACGCGATTGGGTGAAGCCGCAATCCCGGCCGGCTTGCAGTTGCCGTTCGCCGGCGGCTTGATCGGCTACCTGAGCTACGACTTCGGTCGGCACCTGGAGCACATGCCGCAGTTGGCGGTGGATGACCTGCACCTGCCGGACGCGCGCTTCGGGCTGTACGCCTGGGCGCTGATCAGTGACCACCAGGCGCAGAGCAGCCAGTTGGTGTTTCATCCCTCGCTGGCAGATAGCGAACGGCAACGGCTGATCGCGTTGTTCAGCCAGGGGGCTGTCGACACCTGCGCGACGTTCAAACTCCAGGGCCCGATGGCGCCCGACCTCACCGCCGAGGCCTACCGCCTGGCCATCGTGCGCATCCAGGACTACATCCAGGCGGGCGACTGCTACCAGGTCAACTTCGCCCAGCGTTTTCGCGCGCCATGCATGGGCGATCCCTGGGCAGCCTACTGCGCCCTGCGCGAAGCCTGCCCGACGCCGTTTTCCGGGTTCCAGCGCCTGCCGGACGACGGCGCGATACTGAGCCTGTCGCCGGAGCGTTTCGTGCACATCAGCGAGCGCCACGTCGAAACCCGCCCGATCAAAGGCACCCGCCCGCGCGGCCTCACGCCGGAAGAAGACGCCGCCAACGCCGCCGAACTGCTGGCCAGCCCCAAGGACCGCGCCGAGAACCTGATGATCGTCGACCTGCTGCGCAACGACCTCGGCCGCACCTGCCGCACTGGCTCGGTAAACGTGCCGGAACTGTTCAGCCTGGAAAGCTACCCCAACGTGCATCACTTGGTCAGTAGCGTGACCGGCACATTGGCCGACGACAAAGACGCCCTCGACCTGATCGCCGGCAGCTTCCCCGGCGGTTCGATCACCGGCGCCCCGAAGATTCGCGCGATGCAGATCATCGACGAACTCGAGCCGACCCGACGCGGGCTGTACTGCGGTTCGTTGGTGTACCTGGATGTGCGCGGCGAGATGGACAGCTCCATCGCCATCCGCAGTTTGCTGGTCAAGGATGGCCAGGTGTGTTGCTGGGGCGGCGGTGGGATCGTGGCGGATTCGCAGTGGGAAGCGGAGTATCAGGAGTCACTGACGAAGGTACGGGTGTTGTTACAAACGCTGGAAAACCTGTAGCGCGCAGTTCCTTCCTGGCTCTCAGACGCAGAGCCAAGCAGTAGAAAAAACCTGAATCAGACCCACAGTAGACGCAGTTGAACGTCGGAGGATAGCGTCCGGCTTCAACCGTCCGCCCGCCGTCTGTGAAGGATCACATGAAGCGACTGCCTACCCGTCAGGAAATACTTCCGAGATTGCATCTCCTCTCGATTAAATTTCGCATGGAGCAGCTAGGCATGACCACCCGGGATCTTGAGCCTTTCATCGGGACGAGCGGACGTGTATCCGAAGTGCTGAATCACAAGCGCAAGCTGAGCCTGTCGATGATCAAGCGACTGCATGAAGGCTTGAGTATTCCTTATGAGCGATTGCTTGCAGGGGACTGACAGGAACATTGGTAGTGGCGCTACCTTCCCCATCGGGAGCAAGCCCACTCCCACATTCGACCTCGTTTATCTGTTGGAATGGTGTCGAATGTGGGAGGGGGCTTGCTCCCGATAGGGCCCTCAGCCGGACCGAAAGAAATTACAGGCTCAACGGCCGATTCGAAGCCTTGATGAATTCCTTCTTCAAATCTTCAAACGTGTGCACCGCCGGGAATTGCGGGAATTCGCGAATCACATTCTCCGGCGCATGGAACAGAATCCCACGGTCGGCCTCGCCCAACATGGTGGTGTCGTTGTAGGAATCGCCAGCGGCGATCACGCGGTAGTAGAGGGTCTTGAACGCCAATACCGACTGGCGCTTGGGGTCTTTCTGGCGCAGTTGGTAGCTGACCACGCGGTCGTTTTCGTCGGTGATGAGGCGGTGGCACAATAAGGTCGGGAAGCCCAGTTGGCGCATCAGCGGCTGGGAGAATTCGTAGAAGGTGTCGGACAGGATCACCACCTGGAAGCGCTCGCGCAGCCAGTTGACGAACTCGATGGCGCCGTCCAGCGGTTGGAGGGTGGCGATCACTTCCTGGATGTCGGCGAGCTTGAGCCCGTGTTCGTCGAGGATGCGCAGGCGCTGCTTCATCAGCACGTCGTAGTCGGGAATGTCCCGAGTGGTGGCCCGCAGGGATTCAATACCGGTTTTTTCGGCGAAGGCGATCCAGATTTCCGGGACCAGCACCCCTTCCAGGTCGAGACAGGCAATTTCCACAAGACACTCCCATTAGATGTTGTTAGTTGAGCGAGCAAAAGGACTGCCGAACTCTAGCGATTCAAGCCCGCCGCCGCAACGCAGGGCGGATTTTGATACCATCGCTCCCCTATAGAGCGCTCAGCGCCATTGACCTGTAGGAACCGTCCTGATGAACCAAGCCTTTGACGTCGTTGAACTCGCCACGACTTATGCCAACAAGTCTGCCCAGGACATTCTCAAGCTGGCGTTCAGCCAGTTCGGTGATGACCTGTGGATTTCCTTCAGCGGCGCCGAGGATGTGGTGCTGGTGGACATGGCCTGGAAGCTGAACAAGAACGTCAAGGTGTTCAGCCTCGACACCGGCCGCCTGCACCCGGAGACCTACCGGTTTATCGAGCAGGTGCGCGATTTCTACAAGATCGATATCGAACTGATCTCGCCGGACCAGAGCAAGCTGGAACCCTTCGTCAAGGAGAAAGGCCTGTTCAGCTTCTACAAGGACGGCCATGGCGAATGCTGCGGCGTGCGCAAGATCGAGCCGCTGCGCCGCAAGCTTTCCGGCGTCAGCGCCTGGGCCACCGGCCAGCGCCGCGACCAGAGCCCCGGCACCCGCAGCCAGGTGGCGGCGCTGGAAATCGACACGGCCTTCTCCACCCCGGAACGCACCCTGTACAAGTTCAACCCGCTGGCGCAGATGACCAGCGAGGAGATCTGGGGTTACATCCGTATGCTGGAGCTGCCGTACAACAGCCTGCATGAGCGCGGTTTTATCAGCATCGGGTGCGAGCCGTGCACCCGTCCTGTGCTGCCGAACCAGCACGAGCGCGAAGGTCGTTGGTGGTGGGAAGAAGCCACGCAGAAGGAATGCGGGCTGCATGCGGGGAATATCATCAGCAAGGCTTGAAGTTGATGCTGTAAAAAAATGTGGGAGGGGGCTTGCCCCCTCCCACATTTTTTTTGTGTTGAGTGTTGGAAATGTACACACAAATGTAACCATTGGTGCCATTTATGTGTGCAATTTTTCTTCAGCCGCACCATAACGTAACACCTCTCCCCTCCCCCGGGTTGGCCTGGCGAATCGCACGCTGACCGCCCAAAAAATAAATAGCTGTTCAAACGGTCAATTTATATTTCTTCAAATTCAGCCAGTTATTTAACCAACCTATAAAGATCAAATTACCCAGGACTTTCATAGATCCAAAACTGGCACGCATGTGGCTTAAGGTGGAATGTTCTTTGTATACAATAAATACAAAACCTACATACACTTTGCCATCTGCGGCTTCCCGGCAGATGTGCTGGAGCCTGCCGGAATGCGTACAAGCCTCTCGAATAACATCGCACTGGATCTGCCCTCCTCCGCCCTGAACCCAGACGCCGCGAGCCCCGGTCCCCTGGTGCTCAGCCCACGCCTGCACAACAAGGATCTGGCGCCGACCAAGGTCGAAGGCCGACGTTGGGGGCGCTACAGCATCTTCGCGCTGTGGACCAATGACGTGCACAACATCGCCAACTATTCGTTCGCCATCGGCCTCTATGCGCTTGGCCTGGGCGGCTGGCAGATCCTGTTGTCCCTGGGCATCGGTGCGGCGCTGGTGTACTTCTTCATGAACTTGTCCGGGTATATGGGCCAGAAGACCGGCGTGCCGTTTCCGGTGATCAGCCGCATCAGTTTCGGCATTCACGGCGCGCAGATTCCGGCGTTGATCCGCGCAGTGATCGCGATTGCCTGGTTTGGTATCCAGACCTACCTGGCGTCGGTGGTTTTCCGCGTACTGCTGACGGCGATTCATCCAGGATTTGCCGACTATGACCACAACTCGATCCTGGGGTTATCCACCTTGGGCTGGGTGTGTTTTGTGGCGATCTGGTTCGTGCAACTGGTGATCCTGGCCTATGGCATGGAGATGGTGCGCCGTTATGAAGGCTTTGCCGGGCCGGTGATTTTGCTGACTGTCGCGTCGCTGGCCGGTTGGATGTACTTCCAGGCCGGCGGCAACATTGCCTGGTCGATCCGCGAACCGCTGAGCGGCGGCGAGATGTGGCGCAATATCTTCGCCGGGGGCGCGCTGTGGCTGGCGATCTACGGCACGCTGATCCTCAACTTCTGCGACTTCGCACGCTCTTCGCCGTGCCGCAAGACCATCCTGGTCGGCAACTTCTGGGGCCTGCCGGTGAATATCCTGGTGTTTGCCGCGATCACCGTGCTGCTGTGCGGCGGGCAATTCCAACTCAATGGCCGGGTGATCGAAAGCCCGACTGAAATCATCGCCGCCATCCCCAATACCTTCTTTCTCGTGCTGGGCTGCCTGGCATTCCTGATCGTCACCGTGGCGGTGAACATCATGGCCAACTTTGTCGCGCCAGCCTTTGTGCTGAGCAACCTGGCGCCCAAGTACCTGAACTTCCGCCGCGCCGGCCTGATCAGCGCCACCGTGGCCGTGCTGATCCTGCCGTGGAATCTCTACAATAGCCCGTTGGTGATCGTGTATTTCCTCTCCGGCCTGGGCGCGCTGCTGGGGCCGTTGTACGGGGTGATCATGGTCGATTACTGGCTGATTCGTAAAAGCCAGGTGGACGTTCCGCAGCTGTATAGCGAAGATCCGAATGGCGTTTATTACTACAGCCGTGGGGTGAATATGCGCGCAGTGGCGGCGTTTATTCCTGCAGCCGTGATCGCCATCCTGCTGGCGCTGTTGCCGGGATTTGCCAGCGTCTCACCGTTTTCCTGGTTGTTTGGCGCCGGTATTGCAGGGTTGCTGTACCTGCTGATCGCCAAGCGCCAGCCGTTCTACGCCGATGTCAGCGGCGAAAGCATTGCCGTCGATAACGTCAGTCACTGAGTAAGGACCTTCCATGCGTATCCTCGTGGTCAACGTCAACACCACCGAATCCATCACTGAAACCATCGCCCAGCAAGCGCGGGCCGTGGCCTCGCCGGGCACTGAGATTGTCGGGCTTACCCCGTACTTCGGCGCGGAATCGGTGGAGGGCAATTTTGAAAGCTACCTGGCCGCCATCGCCGTGATGGACCGGGTGATGGCTTACGACCAACCCTTCGATGCGGTAATCCAGGCGGGCTACGGCGAGCACGGCCGGGAAGGTCTGCAGGAGCTATTGAATGTGCCGGTGGTGGACATCACCGAAGCGGCGGCCAGCACCGCCATGTTCCTGGGCCATGCGTATTCAGTGGTGACGACCCTGGACCGCACCGTGCCGCTGATCGAAGACCGCCTGAAACTCGCCGGCCTTTACCAGCGCTGCGCCTCGGTGCGCGCCAGCGGCATGGCGGTGCTGGAGTTGGAAGAAAACCCGCTGGCCGCCATGGAAGCCATCGTGCGCCAGGCGGAACTGGCCATTAGCGAGGACAAGGCCGAAGTAATCTGCCTGGGCTGCGGCGGCATGGCCGGGCTGGATGAGCAGATTCGCCAGCGCACCGGGGTGCCGGTAGTGGATGGCGTGACGGCGGCGGTGACCATTGCCGAATCCCTGGTGCGGTTGGGGCTTTCCACGTCGAAGATCCGGACGTACGCAACGCCTCGGCCGAAGAAGGTCATTGGTTGGCCGACCCGGTTCGGCCGCTGAAAATCCAATGTGGGAGCAAGCCCCCTCCCACGTTTTGATCTGCGCCTGGTTTTAGATTGCGCTGAACCTTTGCCCCAGGTTCTTTTCGGCAAACTGCTCGATGATGAAATCCACAAACGCCCGGGTCTTGCCGGGCAGCAGTTTGTGCTCGGCGTAGTAGATGGAAATATTGCCGTCGTCGACGTACCAGTCGGGCAACACCCTGACCACCTCGCCGCTGTCGAGGAACGGTACGGCCATGGGCATGCTCACTAGCGCAACCCCCAGGCCTTGGGCGCTGGCGCAGCAGGCGGCTTCGGAGTCGCTCATGGTCATGCCGGGCTTGAGCACCAGCGGGCGGTGTTCACGTTCGACACTGGTCAACTGCCAGGAACGGATACGCCCGGTTTGCGGCGAGCGGATCAGGATACCGTTGCACCGCGACAAGTCTTCGGGCTCGCGCACCGCTGGGCGTTGCGCCAGGTAACCCGGTGAAGCCACCAGCACCCGATGCGCCGGCGTCAACTTACGCGCCACCACGCCTTGGGGCAGCTCAAAACCGCCGCCGATGGCGGCATCGAAGCCCTGGCCGATCAGGTCCACCTGGCGGTTGTCGAAATGCCAGTCCGGGCTGATGTCCGGAAAGCGCGCCATGAACGTTCCCAGCAACGGCACCACATAGCGATTGCCAAACACCGTGCCCATGCTGACTTTGAGCGTGCCCACCGGCCGCCCTTCGGCGCTGGCCAGGTTGGCCACGGCGTTCTGGATGGTGGTGAGGCTGCCGCTGACTTCGGCCAGGAACAGTTTGCCGGCTTCGGTCAGCGCCAGACGCCGGGTGCTGCGCTGGAACAGCCGCACGCCGAGGCGCACCTCCAGCTTGGCGACGCTTTTGCCGACCGCCGCCGGGGTCAGGCTCAGGTGCCGGGCCGCCTCGGCAAAGCTGCCACCTTCGGCGCTGCGCACAAAGCATTCGATACTGCCAAAGCTCTCCATATTGGCCCACTCTAAACTTTTGGTTTACACAGACTATAGCAATCACGGTCTACCGGCAGCGGTGAGTGAGGTCGATACTCGGCTCCAACAACAGGGCATTGGGCCTTGAATGACTCGGAGATCGACATGACCACACACAACCTCAGCGGCAAAGTCGCCTTGATCCAAGGCGGTTCCCGCGGCATCGGCGCCGCCATCGTCAAGCGTCTGGCAGCCCAGGGTGCAGCCGTTGCCTTTACCTACGTCAGCTCTGCCGCCAAAGCTGAAGCCCTGCAGAACAGCGTGATCAGCGAAGGCGGCAAAGCCCTGGCGATTCACGCCGACAGCGCCGACGCCACGGCGATCCGCAACGCGGTCAACGCCACCGTGGAAGCCTTTGGCCGCCTGGACATCCTGGTGAATAACGCCGGCGTGCTGGCCATCGCACCGCTGGAAGACTTCAAGCTGGAAGACTTCGACCAGACCTTGGCGATCAACGTGCGCAGCGTGTTTATCGCCACCCAGGAAGCCGCCAGACATATGGGCGAAGGCGGCCGAGTGATCAACATCGGCAGCACCAATGCCGAACGCATGCCGTTTGGCGGTGGTGGCCCGTACGCGATGAGCAAGGCGGCGCTGGTCGGCCTGACCAAGGGTCTGGCGCGGGACTTGGGGCCGCGTGGCATCACCATCAACAATGTGCAACCTGGGCCGGTGGACACCGATATGAACCCGGCAAACAGCGATTTCGCCGAGAGCCTGATCGGGTTGATGGCGGTGGGGCGTTACGGGCATGTGGAAGAGATAGCCAGTTTTGTGGCCTACCTGGCCGGGCCGGAAGCGGGGTATATCACCGGTGCCAGCCTGACCATCGATGGTGGGTTCAGCGCATAACCCAATGTGGGAGGGGCAAGTCGAATCGTCGCACCGCCCCTCCCACATTTTTTACCAAGTAGGGTCAGGAGATTGGCGGCAGGCCATAGGCCGCCAGGTCGAAGTCCGCAAGCTTGCGGATGATCTGGTCGGCATGCTGGTACTTGCTGTCGGCCATGGCTTCATCGGGCACGGCGATGGCGGTCATACGGGCGGCCTTCGCAGCCGTTACACCAAACGGCGAATCCTCGAACACCAGGCAATCCTCAGGGGCAACGCCCAGGCGGCGCGCAGCGGTGAGGAAGATGTCCGGCGCGGGCTTGGCCGCGCCGACTTCCGGGTCGTCAGCGGTGACGATGGTGCCGAACAAGGCAAACCACTCGCGGTGCAAGGTGGTCTTGTGGCCAAACGAATTGCGCGACGAACTGGTGCCCACGGCAATCGGAATGTTGTGCGCCTTCAAGTGCCGCACCAGCGCCTCCGCGCCAGGCATGCCCAAAGCCTTGGGAAAGCGCTCGCTCATCAGCGGTTCGCGAATTTCGAGAAATTCAGCCGGAGTAATCGGCAGGTCCAGTGCCTTGACCACATAGTCGGCCAAATCCTGGGCACCGCGCCCGATGATGTGCTGCTTGATGCCCCAGTCGTAGGTTCGGCCGTAGCGTTCAGCGATGATCTGCGTGACTTCGGTGTAGATGCCTTCCGTATCCAGCAATAACCCGTCCATATCGAAAATCACGGCCTTGATCGGACCGACTGCGGTACGCGGTGCATTCATCACAACAAACCCTGGAGGAAGGACTAAAAGGATTCAGCACAATAACGGCCACGCTTGCCCGCTAGCAACCCTTTAGACTGTGCGCCCCCTCCTTTCGAAGCGCGCGCAATGCTCTATCGTCTAGCCGCAGACAGCCTCGTGCTGTTCCACCTGTGTTTCATCCTGTTCGTACTGTTTGGTGGGCTGCTGGCCCTGAAATGGCGCCCGGTTGTCTGGCTGCACCTGCCCGCCGCTGCGTGGGGTGTAGCGGTCGAAGTGTTTCACCTGCCCTGCCCGCTGACCCGCTGGGAAAACCTGTTTCGCCACCTCGCCGGGCAGGACGGTTATGGCGGTGGGTTTATCGAGCATTACATCCTCACGCTGATCTACCCGGCCGGGCTGACCCCACAGATCCAACTGGGCCTGGGCGCGTTGGTGCTGGCGATCAATATCGCAGTGTATGTGCGCCTGATCCGGCGTTACGGACAGGCTTGAGACAGCTTCACTGGTGAAGAATCAGACTCCCCCAGTCCCTTCACCGGCGCGCCCCATGTCCGAAGCCTTCGAAGTTCCCAGCCCTCACGAAAAACACCTTGAACACACCACCGAACATGCCCACGGCCGTGGGGATAATTTCGCCAGTCGCATCGCCGTCATGACCGCGCTGATGGCCACCCTCGGCGCCATGCTCAGCTACCAGGCCGGCTCCACCGAGAGCGAGGCGGCGATGGACAAGAACAACGCGGCCATCATCAAGACCGAAGCCGCCAACCAATGGAGCTACTACCAGGCCAAGTCCAGCCGGCAGAACCTGGCGGAACTGGCCACCCATATTCCGGGGGTGGATGCGGCGCATTACAAGGAAGAAGTCGAGCGCTACAAGCACCAGAAGGAAGACGTGCGCCAGCAGGCCGAAAAGCTCGAGGCCACCTCACGGGAGTGGGATCAGAAGTCCGAAGAAGCGCTGCACCAGCACCATCGCTGGGCCCAGGCGATGACCGCGATTCAGATCGCGATTTCGCTGGCAGCGATTACGTTGTTGACGAGAAGGGAGTGGTTGAAGCGCATGTCGTATGCGGCGGCGGGTGTGGCGGTGGTGCTAGGTAGCCTGGCGTGGTTGCACATCTGACGAGGGAAGATTGATTTCAATCCCTTGCCGGAGCGATTAAAGTGCGGCCCCCGAGAATTGAATCTCGGGCTTTAGTCCATGGAGTTTCCCAGTGAAGTACATCAGTAAAGTGGTTGCAGCAGCAGTTCTCGGTTTCACGCTTGCAGGCTGCACCGGCACCGCCATCAAATCCCCGCAATACGACAGCAGCCAATACACCGTCCTGGGCCACAGTGAAGCCAGCGCCACCGGCATCATGTTGTTCGGCGTGATCCCGATCGGCCAGAACAGCCGTTTCGTGCGCGCCCAGGATGCCGCCATCAAAGCAAAAGGCGGCGATGCGCTGATCAACACCCAAGTACAGGAAAACTGGTTCTGGGCCTGGGTGCTCAGCGGTTACACCACCAAGATTTCCGGTGATGTGATCAAGCTGAAAACCGCGCAGTAAATTCGCTCGGGCTTTCACCTAAACCCGCGACGTATCATGGGCCAACCTTTCGAGGATGGCCCATGAACCTCAGTATCGTCTACGCACTCGCCGCCGCCGCCCTGTTCGGCGCCAGCACCCCGCTCGCCAAAAACCTCGGCCTGGGCCTCTCGCCCGTGCTGCTCGCCGGCCTGCTCTACCTCGGCAGTGGCGTCGGCCTCGCCGGCGTGCGCCTGATCCGTGATCGTGGCTGGAAACCCAGCGGACTGAGCCCATCGGAATGGCCCTGGCTGCTCGGCGCCATCGCATTCGGCGGCATCCTCGGGCCTGTCGCGTTGATGTTCGGCCTGACACGCACGGCCGGCGCAACCGCCTCCCTGATGCTCAACCTGGAAGCGGTACTGACCGCCGTCATCGCCTGGGTCGTGTTCAGGGAAAACGCCGACCGTCGCATCGTCCTGGGGATGATCGCCATCGTGCTGGGCGGCGTGGTGTTGTCAGGGGCCGACGGCGGTGGCACCAACCATGACTGGACAGGGCCGCTGGCGGTTGCCGTGGCGTGCCTGTGCTGGGGGATCGATAACAACCTGACCCGCAAAGTATCGGCGTCGGACGCGCTGTTTATCGCCGGGGCCAAAGGGTTGATTGCGGGGCTGGTGAATAGTGGGTTGGCGCTTTATCTCGGGGCGCAGATCCCGGGCATGGCGCAGCTGGCGCCGATCTTGCTGGTTGGTTTTCTGGGCTATGGCATCAGCCTGGTGATGTTCGTGCTGGCGTTGCGCGGACTGGGCAGTGCACGCACGGGCGCCTATTTTTCCACCGCGCCGTTCCTGGGTGCCGCGATTGCGGTGCTGATGTTGGGTGAGTCCGTGACAGTGGCCTTCTGGATTGCATCGGCGTTGATGGCCGTGGGCGTTTGGCTGCACCTGACGGAACGGCATGCCCATGATCATCAGCATGACGCGACGGAACACGGGCATCGGCATGTGCATGATGAACATCATCAGCATGAGCATGGGTTTGAGTGGGATCCAGCGGAACCCCATAGCCATGTGCATGTGCACAGTCCGCTGAGGCATAGCCATGCGCATTTTCCGGATGTGCATCATCGGCATCGGCATTGATGACGGGTGTGGGGGAGACTTTCGAGTCTGCCGGTTTTTGTCCGTTATTATTCCGGTTCGCCAACTTGCGTGATTTGACAGAGGTTAGTTTTTCAAACCCCGGAAATCACAAAACCCCTGGTTTCTTTCGAAACCAG
This sequence comes from Pseudomonas sp. SB113, assembly GCF_040754745.1. Taxonomy (NCBI): domain Bacteria; kingdom Pseudomonadati; phylum Pseudomonadota; class Gammaproteobacteria; order Pseudomonadales; family Pseudomonadaceae; genus Pseudomonas; species Pseudomonas sp. SB113. The sequence goes on along the minus strand of NZ_JBFMHW010000015.1, from coordinate 66,718 downwards.
GGGTTTTGTTTACATCGAATTTGGCGGTGAAGGAGAGATTCGAAAGTACCCGCACCCTCGATCGCTCGGCCGAGGACCCGGAATACAAGGGCTCCAGCGGTGCCGGTTGCGCAAAAGTGTTCCCAAGCCATTCCCACGGACCTCAGATTGCACCGCGTTACGCGCGCATCACATGCGAAGGGGGTCGAGATTCGAAATCTAGAGGGGGGCAAAAAAAAGAGTAACATAAGTAATCTTGACCGTTTTTCACACTCAACCCGTTGAATTTAAATGGTTTTATATTCAGGCCAAAAGGTAATTTTTAAGTAATATTGAAGTAATCTGATTACTCTTCATAAATGTAATTCTCATTTTTATAAAAACCATTTAAAAACAACAAGTTGGAAAAAAATTACCTTTTCAATTACTTCTCTGTTACTCCTTTTTGTAACACCGAACCCTGCGGAATATGCGGCCTCCAGCCCATTACCCAAACGTGGTTACTGAAATTACTCTTTTTGAAATACCCCCCCTCTGCCTGCACAGCAATGCCTCCAGACCTTTCGGGAAAGCCCCCTCGGTGCAAGAAAAAAGGGGACAGATTTGCTTAACACTGGGTTTCGCGTCGCACGATCAAGACACAGCCCCCTCTGACCCATTCCTGATAAACTGCCGACCCTTCGCATTATCCGTTCCAGATCCCAAAGCCCTCAGACCTAGCCCCACCGCGATCCCTCTCGCGCCGCTTCTCCATCGCCCCCATGATGGATTGGAATGACTAAGTCTGTAAGCCATATAACACGCCAGTTGCAGCCCAATCTTCCTCTGTACGTACCACTTTAGTACCAACGCGTCCTATCCTTTCTGTGGGCGACAGCGTTCCGGATCATTCCCAATGCTATGCTTGAGCTATTTTCAGAGGGAGCAGGAAATAGTGGCAGACGAATATTCACTGGCAGAAGTTTTAGAACGCTTTTATCAAAACCAACTGGCCTTGGAAGCTGCTCTGATGGAATTGACTCTGTGGGCAGAGCAGCAAAACGCATCGACTGTGAGCCAAAATATCCGGGGGGCACTCGAAACCATAGGTGAAAACGCCGGGCACATTAAACAAGGCTTGGCACGACTAAAAACCGAAAATCATAAGTAACTGGGGTGACTACAGATGAGGTTTGAAGTTCTGAAATTAGCCAACTTCCCTCTCCGTAGTAATTAAATCGAAAAACAAACTCAACCAGTGGACGGTCGAATGATAAAAAATATAGAGCTTAAGTTTGGACGTACTCCAACCTCCAAACCTGAAGAAATCTCCATTCCACCTATAACTGTATTTGTAGGACCTAACAACTCTGGGAAAAGCAAAGTAATATCTGAGATAGCCTCATATTGCCACACTGGAATCCTTTCAACTAACACATTAATTTTAAATAAATTAACTTTCGAAAACAATAACGAAGAAAATGCCTTAAAGGAAATTAGCAAGTACACCCTAGAACCTTCCCCAGGCGACCTACTTAGCCCAGGCTCTATAATATTCGGAACACCTCGCGTCAGAAACAATATCGACTCTCAAACTTTAAAACAATTCATTATATCGCCAGACTCTAATACCAGGGCGTTTTGCACATGGTTTTTGACACACGCCACCTTAATGCTGGACGGCAGCAGCCGTATTAATCTTGTAAACGAGCAACCTGCCGGGGATCTGCAGCAGCCGCCACACACTAGCCTTCAAGTATTACTTCGAGACGATACTAAGCGACATGAGGTTAGACGAATAGTTCGTGAAGCTTTTGATACCCACTTTGTGGTTGACCCAACATTACTTGGAAAATTACGGATTCGCCTCTCGAAGCGTGCCCCACTAAACGACATTGAGGAACGAGGTATACACGCAGAGGCTGTCGATTTCCATTCAAAAGCACTTCTGATAGATGCAGCAAGCGACGGAGTTAAAGCTTTCACTGGAATTATAACTGAGCTCATTGCGGGAGATCCCAAAGTCATTCTGATTGACGAGCCAGAAGCTTTCCTTCATCCATCACTCGCCTCTAAGCTAGGGCTGGAGATCTCGCGTGCGGCTCTTTCTGAAAACAAACGGGTATTCATATCTACACATAGCCCAGCGTTTGTAATGGGATGTGTCCACTCAGGAGCACCGGTAAATATAATTAGACTGACTTATAGAGGCGGATTCGCAACATCGAGAGTATTACCGAGCGGAGACATCCTTGAGTTAATGAGAAACCCTCTTTTGCGTTCAACTGGAGTTCTAAGCGGCCTATTCTATGAATTTGTGATTGTTACAGAATCCGACGCAGACCGTGCATTTTATCAGGAAATAAACGAGCGTTTGCTCCGATTCTCTCCCGAACAAGGAATTCCAAACTGCTTATTCATAAACGCCCAAAACAAACAAACAATTCAAACAATAATTAGACCATTAAGACAATTAGGCATACCGGCAGCGGGCATAGTGGATATTGACGTATTAAAGGATGGCGGCAGTACATGGACAAACATGCTTATAAGCATGAATGTCCCACAAATATCGCATAACTCACTAGCATCGATGAGGGGGGCCGTTAAAAAGGCAATGGACGACACGGGTAAGAACATGAAAAGAGATGGAGGAGTCGACATTTTAAATGAAGAAGAGAGAGAGGCGGCATTGAATCTTCTAAGTCAACTTTCAGAATATGGAATGTTCACAGTCCCTAAGGGTGAGTTAGAATCTTGGTTACCCGAAACCAAAGCAACTGGGCACGGACCATCATGGCTCATTGAAGTGTTCGAAAAGATGGGTGAAGACCCATCGTCTACTGGCTATATCAAACCAACCACAGGTGACGTGTGGGAGTTTTTATCAAAGATTAGATCATGGCACTTCGATTCCAATCGAAAGGGTATTCCCGTGTAAAGACCCTGTTAAAAATTCAAAGCTAAATTATTACGGACTCTCGCTACCAGCTTCCCAAGCTGATAACGAGGGTTCGATTCCCTTCACCTGCTCCACTATTTTCAAGGCTTCCAGCGGTACCGATGTGACGTTGCGCAAAGCTGGTGACAGTTTTGGTGACAATTACTGAAATCCCGGGAGTGTTTGTGCAGCAACGTGCGTGCACAACTTCTGATGGACCTCGGCCAGCGCCCTCCCCCTTTCCCGAGCCGACTCCCGAATATACTTGGCTGTTCGTTCGCATGAGCATCATTGAAACGCACCCACCCTCGCAGGTTTCCGCAGGCTTTTGACAGTATTGAAACGTCCCGACAGCCCCCAGCCGCACTAGTTTTGGAGGGAGTGCAGAAGTGCGGAAAAAGAGACCCATTTAGCCCGCAGGCGAGGTGGGGGGACGACGGCGCGCGCCGGGTGATGAAGCACGTCAATGCCCCGATGTGGCACGTCAACCCCCGCATTTAGCACGCCAATACCCCGCGCCGATGACGGCATACCAGCCGCTGTCTCAGGCCTGGCTGAGTAGTACCCGAATGTGCCGCAAGCCCCGTGTTTATTGGGCGTACAGCCGCTCACGCTTGCCGCTACATCCGGCAAATGCTATGTTGGAGTGAGTTTTTTCATGCTGCTGAAGGGCAAACTTTCATCTATCCCAGCTGACTTTGCTGACCCACAATCCCCTCTTCCCCTACAGCTCGTCGCCTCAAATCGCGTCATGGAAAAACGTCATTTACTGTATGCGCATACAGTATTGAGTTCGAACGTATGAACAATGATGGCGACACCCTCGGATGGCTCGGCCTCCCTTCTCCACTACAGATGTACCGACAACACTGCCGCCTACTGGAGAATGAGATCCAGGAACTGAACGCGCAATTACGCAAAGCGCGGGCAGACGTTTTCGGGATCAGCCAGATGCTGTTGGAAACACAAGCCAAGAACAGCGAGTTCGCTGGTTATCTCCGAGAGCGCGGTGCCGAAGCCGCAGCAATGCGAAAGCAGATCTCAGACCTGACCACGTCGAACTACGTGAACAAGCGAGAAGCGGAAGAGTTGCGACGGATCGTCAATGAAATGAGGCCTCGACCGACCACGATTGTCTAAGATCAAACCGAGAGAGGGCTTAGCCATGTGCGGAAGACTGTCGCAGTACCGAGGTATTCATGACTTTGTCGCGGCCTTGAGCATGCCCAATGCCCTGGTCAACTCTGTGGGAGACCAGCCCATCGAGCGCTACAACGTCGCACCAACGACCCAAGTTGCGCTGTTACACATGCAAGGAGACTTGCTGCACGCAGATCCGGTGACTTGGGGATGGCGACCGCATTGGGCGAAGGACCGCGCCGCGCCGATCAATGCTCGTGTCGAGAAGGTCGCCCACAGCCCGTTCTTCCGGGCGATCTGGCCTCACCGAGCAATCACGCCCATCGACAGCTGGTTTGAGTGGGTGGATGAAGGCGGTCCGAAGAAACAACCCTATCTGATCCGCAGACGGGACGCCGCGCCGGTATTGTGCGCGGCCATCGGCCAGTTGCCAGACGCCGATGAAGGCCCAGGCGAGCATGACGGCTTTGTGATCATCACCGCCGATAGTGCCGGCGGCATGGTGGACATCCACGACCGCAGGCCTGTGGTACTGACGCCGGACCTTGCCCGCGAATGGCTTGACCCGGCAACGCCAAAAGAACGCGCCGAGCAGATGGTGTTGCACCAGGGCGAGCCGGCCGAGGCCTTTGAATGGTTCAAGGTCAGCAGCGCGGTGGGTAACGTGAGAGCAAAGGAAGACAGTTTAATCCTGCCAACCTAAAACACACCGGGATACGACTCCTATCATATTAAAAACATCTTCGGTTAAATTCTGTCATCAGCTCCGGCAACTCACCAAAGCCGCAATTAAATCGCCAAGGACGCCTTCATAATGAGCACAACAAAGTACAAGCGAGAGATACGCAACATAAAGTCTGAACTTTCGTCTTTCTGTCCACTATCAGTACTAAATGAAGGAATAAGTTACCTTGGCGAATTCAACGACTCCGAGAGACCAAGTGAGTCAATGCCGTGGATCACTATGTTTTCTATTAAACTTTCAATGATTGAGGGGGCAATCGGGAAACGTGAAATAACAAAAAACCACTTCAGAGAAATCATAAACAACATTTATAAAATGCAACACTTAGCTGTTGATTTAAAAAATGGAGACCCTATACCCGTCCTTCGTCCAATGATAATGCAGCAAGCTTGGTACCAGCGCCCTTCACATTGGGACTGGTACACAATCTTTCGCCAAAGGCTTTGGTTCGCAGAAAACGATTATTATGACATTGAATTTTCTCGCATTACCGGCCTTTCTATCGACTCCTACATAACTATAAGCTTATTCGTTTTTCTATACGCGTGTAACGACGCAAAAAACGGGGTCGCTGAGCTAAACATACTTAGTTTACTTCACTCCCTTTGTCCAAGCATCCCCGCCGTTCATATTAGAAATTACTTTATTCTCACCGGCATTCGGATTAATGACCTTCCAGATTTTTTCAAGGAGAACGAACTTGCCGATGAGCCTCAAGGGGAATATTTTCAGCCAGCTACGTTTAGAAAAAGGCCTTTGCTGATAGATGGAGATAGAGTCTACATTTTTAACTCTATGGTCTGTACTGGAGGACTAGCGACTTTCATCCCAACTCTTCTAAAAGAAAAATTAGCGGCTGATTACAAAGCTCGCTTTGGCATCGATTTGGAAAATTACATTGCAAAGTTATTTATAGACGCAAAAATTGAAGTCCTCAACGAAAAAAACATAGAAGAAATCTATAAGAAAAATGGCTTAAAAGGAAAGGTATGCGACTTTTTATACAGCAACGATACAAACATAATTTTTGAAAGCAAGGCCATTGAGCCAGGAGAAATAGTTCAGTCAACTTCTGACCAAGCATTGTTAAAACGCAGCCTGCCCGCCAGCCTAATAAAATCGATAAAACAAGGTCAGAGAACAGCGTACAACCTAAAGCAAACAGAAAACTATAAAAACGAAAAATTCGTACTAGTCATTATAACCCACGAAGATTTTTGGTTTGCGACAGGTGAAGACATCTCCAAATATGTTGATCCTGAGCTTGCCAAGGAAACACAGGACGAATTCAATGAAACCCCAATCCCTTTTGCCGACGTGATTTTCCTTACCATCAACACTTTTGAGTCGCTCTTGGAATCACATAAAAGAGGTGAGAGCAGTTTAGAAAGTTCGATTACAAAATGCATTCAAGCCGTCAACACCCCTGAGGGAAGACGATTCACTATGGCACACGTCGCTCAAGACGTACTTGACGACAAACTTATGGGGCATAGTTTTGTTGCTGACGAGGCCGATAAGTGGATTGCGGCATTACCAGCGACAATGAAAAAGAATTCAAAATTTTGGGGAACTGATGCACAACATTTAATGAGGGCACATCAAAGATTAATGATCAGCATAGATGAAGAGTTTGAAATAAGAAAAAACCTCGCCCACGGTTGAACATATCATCAAGTGGAATGCCCCAGCGTCGAACCGGTGTTGACGCACCGGTTCGTCGCCTCGTTTGCTGCGCAGGGTTTTAGGCCCCCACGGGAATTTCATAGGGCTTGAAGCGCACGACCTCATCCCCGAGCCAGTCATTTACCTGCGCCATACGCGCCTGAATCGGCTCCAGTTCATTGGCTGCATAGATCTGCGCCGCCTCCCTGATCGACCCAAACCCTCCCGCGTTCTGCGGCACGATGCCCATCAGCTGCGGCGGAATACGCAAACTTGCCAGCACGTCGTCACGGGTCTGGTTTTTGATCGAGTTGAATTCGTCCTTGGCCGTCACTTCACTGACCGGAATGATCTGCAACCCGTCCTTTTTGCCGTTCGGCGAGTACACGAACAGGTTGCGGAAGTTGCCAGGCCCCTTGGAGTCTTTCAGCGCCTTGCGCAGTGAATCGACATCCGCTTCGTTCTGCGCGGCGTCGGTCATGTAGAGAATGAAGCCAGCGTGACTACCGTTCTCGTAATACTTGCGGCGAAACAGCGTGGCCGATTCATTCAGCAACGCCGACTGCAAGGCGCTGATCCACTCGGGCAGGCCATACACTTCCTGGTGCAGATCCGCTTCCCGCAGGTGAAAAACGGTACCCGGTTCAAATTCATGCTCTTCCTTCCAGCCCTGGACCATGAACTGCCGGCCGTCCTTGCCCGTGCGCATGTACTTCGCCAATGGCGGTACCAGCTCGCGCACCGGGCCGAGCATCGAGCGCCGTCCTTCCAGATAGCCATTACCCAGGCACAGGAAGTCCAGGGCGAACTGTTCAAACGCTGCCCGCGACAGCAGCCGGTGTGGAATGAAGGTTTTGCTCAGCAAATTGCGCTTGAACATCAGCCCCGAGTGAAGGTGCACGCTGGAACCCACAGACCGTGCCAGACCGTCCAGCGATAGCGGCGGCTCGTACCACCGCCCGTTAAACCAGCACTCCAGATAATCAAACACCTCCCGGCCACTCAGGACCGGTGACGGGTCACCAAAACTGAACGCCTCCATCTTGCTTTCACTGCGAGGAATAAACTCCTGCGTTACAACCGTGGAAGCCTGGGCCACTTGCTTGGTATTTCTGCGGCGGTTTGACATCAAAAAATCTCCATCCGCCCGGTATTGGCAGTGGTCTGCCCTTCCAGCGGTTCGTTGTGCAATGCATGAAAAAGCGCCCACGCCAAGTCGGCGTGGCCGGTGTTGTCGTTGCGGCCGGCGGTGTAGGTAAATTGGCGACCGCCTGCGGTGATGGTCTTGCGAATCGCCATCAACGACTGCGCCATGTCGGTCCAGCCGGCGTCGAACTCCAGCCGGCCCCGGTGGATCACGTCGTAGGCCTTCAGCACCAGTCGGGTCTTGACCTCAGGCGAATAGCTGAACGTGGTGACATTGGGGAAGAATTGGCGCACCAGCTGCGCCACGCCGCTGCCCAGACCGGTGACATCGATCCCGATGTACGTCACCCAGTAGCGGTCGCAGACGGCTTTGATCACGCTCGCCTGCGCCGCGAAGTCCATACCTCGGAATTGGTGACGCTCCAGTACCCGGAACTTGCCCCCTGGTACCAAAGGCGGTGCGACCACCACCAGGCCCGAGCAATCGCCGGTTTCCGCCGGGTCATAACCCACCCACACCTGGCGGTCGCCGAACGGCCGCATCGCAAACGGCTTATAGTCCTCGGCCCATTCGACCCAGCTGTCGACCATGCAGGGCTGCAACACCGTCAGCGGGAAAATGCTCGCGCCGTCGTCGACGAATTCGCACATGAGCAGGTTGGCGAACGCTTCCGGGCTGTACTCCCGCCGCAGTTCTTCAATGTCGAACAGGTCGCAACCGCCCTGCTCCGCGTCGAGGATGGTGACGATCTGTCGCCACAGCCGGTCTTCGCAGAACCTACCCTGCTGGAGCGCCCCGTGGGATACGTCGACTTTGGTGTGTTGCGCCGCCGGCTTGCCCTTGTTGAAGCGCTCGCCCGTCCAGAAGGTGTAGGCCTCATGGGCCATGGTAGACGGCGTCGAGAAGTAGGTTTTGCGCCACTTCTTGTGCATCGCCATACCCGACGCAACCTTGTTCAGCTCCTCAAACTTGAACGTCCAGAAGAATTCGTCGAAGTAGAAATTGCCATGGTAGCCCTGGGCAGTGCGCGCGTTGGTACCGAGAAAAAACAGTTCGGCGCCGTTCGGCAGCACGATGGGATCACCGGTCAGCTCGACGCCGATGACCTCGCGGGCAAACGCCTGGATGTACCCACGGAACAGGTAGGCCTGATTCTTCGACGCCGACAAGAAAATCTGATTGCGCCCGGTTTCCAGCGCATCAATAAACGCCTCTCGGGCGAAGTAGTAAGTGGCGCCGATCTGCCGGCTTTTGAGGATGACGCGGGTGCGCTGATTGCCCGCCCGGTACCAGTCTTTCTGGTAGTCGAAACATCCATCGATAAACGCCTCGCGCAGCAGCTCGATCTGGTCTTCGCTGATGTCGTTTTTCGGCGTTTTCTTCTTCGGCCCTTCGTTGCGCTTGGCGAGGTTGGGATTGAGTTCGGTTTCGGTACCGCCACCCTGGAAGCGCTGGATGCGGGCCTGTCGCTCTAACTGCCGGTGCAGCAGGTCGATCTCTTTGAAGTCCCCGCCGCTCTTGCCTTCCTTGAGGATCAACTGCACCAGACGCGCTTCCAGCGCCCCACCGATGCGCTCGACATTATCCGCCCGGTCCCACTCGTCGCGGGCCTTCCAGCTGTGTAGCGTTTTTTCCTTTTCGCCCGTAGCCTCGGCAATCTCGCAGATACGCCAACCCATCCAATACAGGAACTTGGATTGGCGTCGGGGATCGATTGGGAGCAGTTCAGTCGTAGTCATGGCCGCGATGCTGCCGCCCACGCCTGCGAGTCAGTAGCACCGCCCCTTGTAGTCCCGCTCTCTACAATCCCGTCCCGTTGCCGCAACTCGCGCGCGTCACGACCATGCCCCTCATTGCAACGCACTTAGCGCCCAACGCATTGAGGATTCCCGGCATGAAGAAATTTCGCAGCAATTGGTTCCGTGTCGCCGTCGAGGGCGCTACCTCGGACAAGCGCACCATCAAACGTAGCTGGCTGGAACAGGCGGCGAAGAACTTCAATCCAGCCACCTATGGTGCTCGCATCTGGCTGGAGCACTTCCGCAGCCTGCTGCCCGACAGCCCTTTCAAGGCCTACGGTGACGTGCTCGCGGTCAAGACCGAAGAAGTGGAAATCAACGGCCAGAAGAAGCTGGCCCTGTTCGCCCAGGTCGAGCCGACGCCCGATCTGATCGCCATGAACAAGGCCAAGCAGAAGATTTATACATCGATCGAAATCGACGACAGCTTTTCGGACACCGGCGAGGCCTACATCGTCGGCCTGGCGGTGACTGACTCCCCGGCCAGCCTGGGCACCGATGTACTGTCTTTTTCCGCGCAGAAGCCAGAATCCAGCCCATTCAAAGACCGTCATTACTCCGCAACATCGATGTTCACCGAGGCGGTGGAAACCGAGTTGCAGTTTGAGGAAATCGAGGACAAACCCAGCCTCGGCGCCCAGCTCTTCAGCAAGGTGCAGGCACTACTCGGCGGCAAACAGGCGAAGGACGACGCCGAGTTCGCCCAAATCGGCCAGGCCGTCGAAGCGATTGCCGACCACGTCAAGGATCTGCCCGATCAGTTGGCCGCCGAGAAGAAGTTCTCCGGAGAACTGAGCACCAAGGTTGAGCAGCTCAGCAAAGACCTGGTCGAGCTGAAAACCACCCTCGGCAAAACCCAAGACCACTCCCAAACCCAGCGCCCACCGGTAACCGGCGGCGGCAAACAAGCCCTGGCTGAGTTCTGACCTGCGGCCTACACCGCCCAGCCCACTATCGGAGACACCCATGCGTAACGACACTCGAAAACTCTTCACCGGCTACCTCGGCCAGGTCGCACTGCTCAACGGCGTTGAATCGGCCACCGCCACATTCAGCGTCGACCCAACCATCCAGCAGCGCCTGGAAACCAAGATTCAGGAGTCGAGCGAGTTCCTGACCAAGGTCAACGTAATCGGCGTCGATGAACAGGAAGGCGAAAAGGTCGGCCTGGGCGTGGGCGGCACCGTTGCCAGCCGTACCAACACCAACGTCAAAAAACGTGAGCCGCGCAGCATCGGCACTCTGTCGAGCGACAAGTACAAGGCCGAACAAACCGACTTCGACACCTTCGTCAGCTACAAACAGCTCGACGCCTGGGCCAAGTTCCCGGACTTCCAAACCCGCCTGTCCAGCGCCATCGCCCAACGTCAGGCGCTCGACCGTATCCAGATCGGTTTCTACGGAGTTTCGGCGGCAGAGCAAACCGACCGCACCGCGCACCCGCTGCTGGAAGACGTCAACATCGGCTGGCTCCAGCAGTACCGCACCCACGCACCCGACCGTGTGCTGAAGGAAGGTGCCGTCGCCGGCAAGATCACCATTGGCAAAACCGGTGATTTCAAGAACATCGACGCCCTGGTTTACGACGCCATCCAGTTGCTCGACCCTTGGTACCGCCGCAACCCTGGCTTGGTGGTGCTGACCGGCCGCGAGCTGGTCCACGACAAGTTCCTGGCCCTAGTCAACAAAGACCAGGACGCGACCAACACTCTGGCGAGCGACCTGATCATCTCGCAACGCCGCGTCGGTGGTCTGCCGCTGTACGAGGTGCCGTACATCCCCGAAGGCACGATCCTCATCACCACCTTCGCCAACCTGTCGGTGTACTGGCAGATCGGCGGGCGTCGCCGCTACCTCAAGGAGGAGCCGGAGTGGAACCGCGTGAGCAACTTCGAATCGTCGAACGAGGCGTACGTGGTCGAGGAATATGGCCTGGGCTGCCTGCTGGAAAACATCACGCCGGTTGAAGACGCAGGCAGCGAGGGTTAACCCCATGGCACTCAGCATCGCCCAAGCCCACCAGCGCCGCGCACGCGCGGCCATGGAGGCAGCGAAAACGGCACCACAGCAATCCATGGCCGGTGCAACCGCGTACGAGCACCAGTTGAATCAGTTGCTGCAAGACCGGTTGCGCCTGAAAGCCATCCAGTCCAACGAGGGCAAGGCTGCACTCAAGGCTCAGTTGTTGCCCGAGTACATCCCGTATGTCGAGGGTGTACTTGCCGCAGGCAACGGTGCTCAGGACGACGTCATGACCACCGTCATGGTTTGGCGCGTTGACGTCGAGGACTACAGCGGTGCCCTGGACATCGCCGACTACGTGCTCAAGCACAAGCTGATCATGCCGGACCGTTTCGAACGCACCACCGGCTGCCTGGTGGCGGAAGAAATCGCCACGGCCGCGCTGAAAGCGCAAAAGGCCAATGGCAGTTTCGACTTGAGCATCTTGCATCGCACCGTCGAACTGACCGACGCCGAAGACATGCCCGACCAGGCGCGCGCCAAGCTGTACCTGGCAACCGGCCGCGCGACATTGGATGGCATCACCGCCGAGGAGCCAGGCCAGCCCGGACAGATTCAGGCCGGTATCGACCTGCTCAAGCGGGCGATCGAGCTGCACGACGGCTGCGGCGGCAAGAAGGATTTGGATAGCGCCGAGCGCCTCCTGAAAAAACACGCTGCCACTGGCAGTTGACCGAGCGTCCCCACGCACCCCGCCGGCTCGGGGCGGATCGGCCAGGCCGCTCCTCCTGAACGTGAAGCCCCGACCACCGGCGATCTATTTTCGAGTGCAGTCATGAGCGCATTTGTAGCCAGCGGCACAGTCGACAGCGGCCATATCAACACTGACCCGTTCTGGCCTTCGATTGATCTGGACGGCCTGCGCGCCACCCTGCGCATCGACGCAAGCGTCACCCCGGCCCGCTTGGAGACCGCCGTGATCGCAGCCGCGATCAATCTCAACAACGAACTGAGCGAATGGCGAATCCGCCAACAGACAGCTGGCTACGCCACGTTGGCTGACGTGCCGGGGGATCGCATCAAGGACGTATCGGTAAAGATTCATCTGTACCGCCGTGCGATTGAGGCTGGCACCGGCGCCGAAGTCTGCGAGCGTTACCGCGACTACAGCGCCACCAACACCGGCAGCGACAAGGCTGATGCACTAACGCCGAACATCGACGACTACCGACGCGACCTACGCTGGGCTGTGCGCGACTTCCTCGGTCGCACCCGTACCACTGTGGAACTGATCTGATGCCCGTCGCCATCCGCACCAACCAAAACGACACCGTCGACGCCCTCTGCTGGCGGTTCTACGGCCGCACTGCGGGCGTCACCGAAGCCGTACTTGAGGCCAACCCCGGCCTGGCTGACCACGGCCCCATCCTGCCGCAAGGCCTTGTCATCAACATGCCCGACGCTCAAACCAGCGCGCCTCAACGGCAGATGGTGCAGCTATGGGACTGACACCTCGGCACCAAGCCCTTGAACCCACCAACCCTGGACAACGGAATGAAGCGCATGCCTGACCGTCCCGACACATGGGCCTGGCTCGCCGCCTGGCTCGAACAAAACTGGCCGACTCTTTACGCCGGGGTCCTCGCCTTGGTCATCGCGGCCCTTCGGATCATGTATGGCGGCGGCACCCTGCGCCGCATGCTGATCGAGGCGCCGCTGTGCGGCACCCTGGCCCTGGCGGCTAGCCATGGCCTGGCATTGCTCGGTATCCCGACGTCCACTGCGCCTTTTTTCGGTGGGGTGATCGGGTTGCTGGGCGTCGAAGGTACGCGTGCAGCGGCCAAAAAGTTTTTCAACCGAAAGGTAGAGCAACTATGACAACCCTTCGCCACGGGGATCGCTCGCAAGCAGTGCTGATCCTGCAAAAGAACCTCAACAAGTACGGTGCCAACCTGGTGGCGGACGGTGAGTACGGCAACGCCACCGAAGCCGCCGTCCGCGCCTACCAGGTAAAAGTCGGCTTGGTCGCCGACGGCATCGCTGGCACCAAAACCCAGACCAGCTTGGCCGGCGGCGATTGCGCCCAGTTGCTGCGCAACAACGACCTGGTGACCGCAGCCGAACGCCTCGACGTACCGTTGGCAAGCATCTACGCGGTCAATGAGGTCGAGTCAAAGGGCAAGGGCTTTCTCGACAACGGCAAGCCGGTGATCCTGTTCGAACGGCACATCATGTACCGCCAGCTCGCCACCGCTCGCCTTGCCGGCGATGACCCAGGCGAACTCAAGCGGCACGCCGACCAACTCGCCACCGCCAACCCTGCCCTGGTCAACCCAAAGCCTGGTGGATACATCGGCGGTACCTCCGAGCACCAGCGCCTGGCCATGGCCCGCCTGATCGACGACACCGCCGCCCTGGAGTCGGCGTCCTGGGGAGCCTTCCAGATCATGGGGTTCCATTGGAAGCGCCTCGGCTACGCCAGCGTGCAGGACTTTGTGGCGGCGATGAGTGCCGGCGAATCGCAGCAGTTTGACGCCTTCACCCGCTTCCTTGAAACCGACCCGGTGCTACACAAGGCGCTGAAGGCCCGTAAATGGGCCGAGTTTGCCAAGCTCTACAACGGCCCGGATTACCTGCGGAATCTCTACGACGCAAAGCTACAACGTGCGTACGAACGGCACGCCAGCTGCGAGTGCGGGCAAGGGGTTGCGGCATGATCGACTTCGACGCGGTGAAGAAATTACGGATGCAGGACGGTGACTTGCTGGTGGTGCCTGAGTCGACCGAACAGGACGATATGTTGCTGTTGGCCGAGGCCATCCAGTTGATGGACGGCGCTCGGGCCGTGATCGTGCGCGGCCCCATCAAGCAGCTCGACGCCGCGGCCATGAACAAACTCGGCTGGTACCGCGCGTGAGCACCCTGCGCCAGGCTCTGTACGGCCTCGCCCTTCTCGGCGCCCTCGCGTTGCTGATCTGGGTCCAGGAAACACGCATCGACGTCGCTGAAGGCAAAACCGAACGGGCGCAAAATGCGGCAAAGACAGCCCGCGACGACGCCGACCGCAACCTGAAAACCGCCAACACCCTCGCCGACACCCTGAAACAGGAACGCGAAAATCAAGGCGCCCTGCGCACGCAGCAAGACCTATTGCGTCAGGGCCTGGCAAAACGCGAGCGAGCTATAGAGGAACTCAAACGTGAAAACTCCGAACTGCGCGACTGGGCTACTCAGCTTTTGCCTGATGCTGCTCGTCGGCTGCGCGAGCGCCCCGCCATCACCGGCGCCGCCGCTTATCGTGACTGGCTGTCCGGCCGTGGTGCCGTGCCACCTACCAGCGACCAGTCCCCTCAAAAACGGTGACCTACTGACTGACGAAGACCGCGCCGAAGCTGCCTGGGCTGACTGCGCGGCCCAGGTCGACATGGTCTACAAACACCAGCAGGCCAACCCATGAACAAGCCCGAGAGCCTACGCGCTCACCTCTTGGCAACTGTCGCCGAGTTCAAGCACAACCCCGACCGTTTGTTGATCTTCATCGACAACGGCAAGGTCCGTTGCACCGCCGCACACACCCTGTCGTTTGAGTACAGCTTTGACCTGCAGATCATCCTCACCGAGTTCGCCGGACACCCCGACAGCGTGTTTCTGCCAATCCTGGGCTGGCTGAGCGTTAACCAGTCCGAGTTGCTGGAGAACCTCGACAAGGTCAAAAACGGCATTCAGTTCGAAGCGGACATCCTCGACAAGGACAAAGTGGACCTCAGCATTACCCTGGCGCTGACAGAGCGCGTAGTCGTTGGCAACGATGACCAGGGCAAAACCACCGTGAAGCATCCGAACGAACCGCAGTATGTGGCGGGATACCTCGATCCGAACTGGAAGCCTGGGGCCCAGGGCAACACTAGTGAGTGGCGAGTGCCTGATGGCGAGTAATCTGGAAGCGTTGGAGACCTGGGCGGCGGTACTGTTGGATCGGCTGGAGCCAGGTGAGCGAGGCAAACTGGCACGTAGCATTGGGCAGGAGCTGCGCCGCAGTCAGCAGAAACGTGTCATGGCTCAGGAAAACCCCGACGGGAGCAAGTTTGCGCCGCGCAAACAGCGGAACCTGCGCGGTAAACAGGGCCGGGTCCAGCGGAAGCTGACGATGTTCAAAAAGTTGCGCACAGCGTCCTATCTGAAGGTCCGTGGTGACAGCAGCAGTATCACTATGGGGTTCACTGGGCGTATCGCTCGGATTGCCAGAGTTCACCAGTTCGGGTTGAAAGATCGTGCAGAGCGCGGTGCTCCCGACGTGCGCTATGAGCAACGTGAGGTTCTAGGATTTACCGACAATGACCTTGATCTGATTCGGGATAGCTTGCTCTCTCATTTGACTGCATAGACTCCACAGCGTTACCGGTGTTAAAACTGTTCAAAGGTTCAGCTTGAAACTGAGCAAAACTTAAACTGAACAGAATGGGGTTATTAAGATGACAGAGGAGTTCCTTGCACATTGCCCTCTATGCGATGGAGAGAGAGCTTGCATAATTCATGGTGAATTCGATCAGCCGTGGGTAGTGGATGATGGTAGAAACCATATGGAAGGGCAAATAGATCATAAGCTAGTTCAGTGCGCCGGTTGCAAAAAAGTATTTTATTATAGAAGTAGTTGGGACGATCAAGATTGGGATGGTGACTATCACCCTGTCACAGGGGAAACTATTATTTCTTACCCCAAAAAAATTGAAACCTATCCTACGCCGGAAAAAAAGACCCATAAGCCCGACTGGGTGTGGGGTATTGGACGAGTTGACCCGCAACTTTACAGAATCCTAGATGAGACCTATCAAGCTTATGAATCAAACTCTTTCATACTTGCTTCCGTAGGTTTAAGAACTGCTTTTGATCGAGTCACGGAACATCTAAAAATAGACGAAACCCTTTCTCTACAAGAAAAAGTTTCGAAGTTGTTAGATGATGGTTTTATCGGCGAAACCGAAGCTAGTACGCTCCGCGTTGTCACCGATGCGGGAAGTGCCGCTGCACATCGCGGATGGGCACCTGATCCACGAGCATTCAAAATACTGATTGCAACTCTTGAGCAGTTTATATATCGAGTCATCGTCACTGACAAAGCCGCACTGGATCTAACCGGCGAAATCCCTACTCGTCCTCGGCGCCCCAAAAAACAACCAAAACCAGCGGCATAGTTAACTTGTACTGCCACGTATTACAACCCGCCTAGGCTGCACTTCCACGCGCGTGGCGCCAACATCGGCGCCATGAACGACTTCGCCGCCCTCTCCCGCATGCTCGAAAACCTCATCCGCTTCGGCGTCGTCGCCGCCGTGCAGATGGAACCCCCGCGCGTGCAGGTAAAAACCGGAACGCTGACTACCGCCTGGCTACCGTGGCTCGCCTTGCGTGCCGGAGCCGACCAGGATTGGGATCCGCCCACCGAAGGCGAACAGGTGATCCTGTTCAGTCCATCCGGCCAACTCGCCAACGGCGTCGTCGTAACCGGCCTGTTCAGCGACCACATTCCCGCCAACGGCAATCGCGCGGGCCTGCACCGTCGCACCTACGCTGACGGCGCGGTGATCGAGTACGACAGCGTCGCCCATCACCTGAACGCCACCCTACCCGAAAGCGGCACCACCAGCCTGATCAGCAAGGGCGGGATCAACATCATCGGCCCCATCAATCACCAGGGCGATTACAACCAAACCGGCAACCAGAACGTGGTCGGCCTGGTGACAGTCTCCGAAGACGTGGTCGCGGCCACCATCAGCGTGGTCAAGCACCTGCACGGTGGCGTGCTGCCGGGCGGCGCGAAGACGGGGAAACCAGAATGAACCGCGAAACCGGAGCAACCATCAGCGATCTGGACCACATCGCCCAGAGCATCACGGACATTCTCACCACGCGCATCGGCACGCGCGTGATGCGCCGCGAATACGGCAGTCTGCTGCCAGAGCTAGTGGACCACCCTTTCAACGACGCCACCCGCCTTCGCGTGTACGCGGGCACCGTCATGGCTTTGATGCGATGGGAAACCCGCATCAGCCTCAGCCGCGTGCAGTTCATCGGCGCGAACCTGCAAGGGCAATCGGTGCTGGAGCTGGAAGGCTCTGTCATCGACAGCAATGAGCCGCTGAGCTTGAGCGTGCCGTTGCAGATGGGTGGCAGCGTATGAATTCCTTTGCCGCGATTGACCTCAGCCAGCTCCCGGCGCCGCAGATCGTCGAGCAGATCGACTTCGAATTGATCCTGGCCGAGCGTAAGGCTTACATGATCAGCCTATGGCCGATCGAGGAACAGGCGCAGATTGCCGCCCGCCTCGAATTGGAATCGGAACCCCTGGCAAAGCTGCTGCAAGAGAACGCCTACCGCGAGACCATCTGGCGCCAGCGGGTGAATGAGGCGTCCATGGCGAACCTGCTGGCCCTGGCCAAAGGCCCCGACCTGGACCAACTGGCGGGTAACTTCAACGTTCAGCGCCTGGTGGTTCAGGAAGCCAAGCCGACGGCGGTCCCGCCTGTCGCGCGGATTATGGAAAGCGACGACAGTTTGCGCGAACGGGCGCAAATGTCCTGGGAGGGACTGAGTACCGCAGGCCCGCGCAACAGCTACATCTTTCACGCCCGAGGGGCGGACGGTCGAGTTGCCGACGCCACAGCTGAAAGCCCATCCCCTGCCGTAGCAGTAGTCACTGTGCAATCGCTACTCGGTGACGGTACTGCGCCGGCTGACCTGCTCGCCAGAGTCAAGACCTACCTGAGCGACGATGACCGCCGGCCCGTGGGTGATCGCCTGACCGTGCAGGGCGCGCAAATCCTCCCCTACCAGGTCAAAGCCAAGCTCTACTTGCTGACAAGCGGCCCTGAGTCCGAACCGATTCTTGCCGCCGCTGAGCAACGCTTACTGACCTACGTCAGCCAACGCCGGCGCCTGGCAATGGAAGTGTCGGAATCCGCCCTGCACGCAGCACTGTTTGTCGAGGGTGTGCGCAAGGTTGAGCTGGAAAACTGGGTCGACATCGTCGCTACCAAGGCCCAAGCGCCCTACTGCACCGGTGTGACCGTGACGCGGGGTGCCGAGTAATGGGCGCTCAGCAACTGCTGCCGGGAAACTCCACGCTTCTTGAACGCCAAGCAGCTCAAGCACTGGCGGAGATTCAACGGGTGCCGATTCCTCTGCGGCAGTTGTGCAACCCGGATACCTGCCCACTGCCTGCGCTGCCTTACCTGGCCTGGGCCTTTTCCGTCGACCGCTGGGACAGCAGTTGGACCGAAGCAACCAAGCGCGCGGCCATCCGTTCATCCCGTTACATCCACGCGCACAAAGGCACCATCGGCGCCCTGCGCCGCGTTGTCGAGCCGTTGGGTTACCTGATTGAGGTGCAGGAGTGGTGGGAGACGGTGCCCGAGGGAGTGCCCGCTACCTTCGCCTTGAAGGTCGGCGTGCTGGACACCGGCATCACCGAAGAAATGTACCAGGAGCTGACCTGGCTGATCGATGACGCCAAGCCGCTCACCCGCCACCTGACAGGCCTGGCCATCAGCCTGGAAAGCACCGGCACCGTATTTATCGGGGCCTGTGTGTACGAAGGCGACGAACTCAGCGTTTACCCACCGACACAGCGCGACATTGACGTCAGCGGTGTGACCCTCATCGGTGGCCGCGAACACCATATCGACACGATGGACATTTACTCATGACCGACCAAAACAGCCAGTTCTTCGCGATCCTCACCGCCGTCGGCGAAGCCAAACAGGCTAACGCTGCGGCCCTAGGTACGTCCTGGACCTTCGCCCAGATGGGGGTGGGGGATGCCAACGAAACTGCACCTATCCCCAACCGCTTGCAAACCAAGCTGATCAATGAACGTCGACGTGCGCCGCTCAACCAGGTGAAGGTCGACCCGACGAACCCCAGCGTAATCATCGCCGAGCAGATCATCCCGGAAAGCGTCGGCGGTTGGTGGGTGCGTGAGCTTGCGCTGTACGACACAGATGGAGACATGGTTGCCGTCGCCAACTGTGCGCCGACTTACAAACCGCTGCTGGCCCAAGGGTCGGGCCGAACCCAGGTGATTCGGATCAACCTGATCGTCAGCAGCACGGCCAACATTGAACTGAAGATCGATCCAAGCGTTGTTCTGGCGACTCGCGAATACGTCGACGAATCGCTTGAAGCAATCCTGCCAGGCAACAAAGCGCCTGGGACTTACCGTCAAGTCACAATCAATAAATATGGAATCGTGGTGTCCGGCACTAACCCGACTACGTTGGGCGGTTACGGCATCACAGACGCGATATCGTCCGCTGCGCAACCGGGGCTCGTGGGCACCATTGCAGACATCACGAAAACGACATTCGGCTCGTATGTCGCCACGACACCTGATAGGCCCAGCTCGGATGGAGTATTCGTACGCATCAAATTCCCAGCGACGAACGCGGCTTTCGATATCGCCGGACACTTAGGAAACGGCACTGACCAGTTTTGCTTCAGGCGAGTGCTGGCTGATGGAACTTTCGTGTGGAGAACCGTCTGGCATGACGGGAACTTTGACCCACAGCTGAAAGCCAACCTAGCCAGCCCCGCTTTCACCGGTACACCTACCGCGCCTACAGCTGCCGTCGGTACTCGAACTAAACAACTGAGCACTACCGAATTTGTTCAACTGGCGATCGAAAGCATCGTAGCAGCGGCGCCTGGTTCTTTGGACACGCTGAAAGAACTGGCTGACGCACTGGGTGGAGACCCAAATTTTGCCACCACTGTTATAAACGCGTTAGCGCTGAAAGCAGAAAAGGATAAGGCGCTGGCTGTGGGCAGCGTCAGTCAACAGGTTCCAATCGTAGCGGCATCCAAGAGCGGTAATAATTACGACGCTTCAGCAATGATTGTGCGTGAAGCTGGCGAAGTAGGTGCCGCCCAGGATACAGAAGCCTACGCGCCGTCTATTGGGTTCCATTGGTTGGGGCGCACCACTGGCCGACTGATCATGGATGCACTGGGTACTTTGAAATGGAACGGTCAGTCGCTTTTGGCTGGGACCATCGGAACCCAAAACGAGATCGATGCGAGCACTAGCAACACCGCTGTGGTTACACCGCGCACTTTAAAATTCGGTTTCAGCTTTATCAAAGGCGGTGGAAACGGCAACTGTGCAATCGTTTTCCCATCGTGGTTGGGCGGGTTAATCGTCCAGTGGGGCGTACATATTGCGAACACTCCTGATGCTGAAACCTCTGTGACATTCCCCGTTTCATTCAACGTAATACCCGGATGTGTGTCCTGGTTAACCCATGATGGAGCAACCCAAGGTCAGTCAGGAGTGACAACACAAGGGCGAATCCTTACCGCGACAGGCTTTCAATCTCGTCGAGAGGATATCGGCTCAACTTTCACATTCAGCGGCACCGCATACATTCGGTGGATCGCGCTTGGTTACTGAGGGGATACAGCATGAGTATCTGGGCTAAATGGGTTGAGGACGATCAGCGTTTTGCCTTTGCGCTTATCGACAATGGTGGGTATGAAATCACTCGCGAGCGACATACCCAACTGCTGGAGGCATGCTCCAACGGAAAGGTATTACGACCGGGCGAAGATGGCGAGCCGCAGCTTTCCGAGCCAGCACCGCCGTCCTCGCAGGAGTTGAATGAACGTGAGCGCACATGGCGAACCACCGAACTCTCTCGCTATGAATGGGTGGTCGCCCGTCACCGCGATGAACAAGACATGATGGGTGGCACAACCCTGACACCGCAGCAGTTTGCCGAGCTTCTGCAATACCGCCAGGCATTGCGCGATTGGCCGTCGGCCGACGTATTTCCTGAGACCGAACTGAGACCCTTCCCTCCTACATGGTTGGCGGACCAGGTTCAATAACTCACGGTTCACCTGTACCCACCCTCGCTACAACTCCCCGCGCTCGCCCAACCGGCGCGCGCGCGGCAGCCTGTGCACTGTCATTCCATCACAGCGCAGGCAACCACCCATGGCCGGTTCAGATTATCTCCACGGCGTGCGGGTTCTCGAACTCAACGACGGCACCCGCCCCATTCGCACCATCGCAACCGCAGTCATCGGCCTGGTATGTACGGCTGAAGATGCAGACCCGCTCGCTTTCCCGCTGGACACCCCTGTCCTGCTGACCAATGTGCAAACTGCCATCGCCAAAGCCGGCGTCAAAGGCACCCTGGCGAAGAGCCTGCAGGCCATCGCCGACCAGACCAAGCCCTACACCATCGTGGTGCGGGTGAAGGAAGGCGCAGACGCAGCTGCTACCACCACCGCCCTGATCGGCACCACCACCGCTGACGGCAAATACACCGGCATGAAGGCCCTGCTAGCGGCCAAGGCCCGCGTGGGCATGACGCCACGCATTCTCGGCGTGCCAGGCCTCGACAGTCAGCCGGTGGCCACCGCCCTGGTATCGATTGCCCAGGACCTGCGCGCCTTCGCCTACGTCAGCGCCTGGGACTGCAAAACCAAGGAAGAGGTAGTCGCCTACCGCGAAAACTTCGGCGCACGTGAGGTCATGGTGATCTGGCCGGAGTTCCAAAACTGGGACACGGTCACCAGCGCGACCGTTACCGCGTCGGCGGTGGCCCGTGCCCTGGGCCTGCGGGCGAAAATTGACAAAGAAACCGGCTGGCACAAGACCCTCTCCAACGTCGCGGTCAACGGCGTGACCGGCATCAGCGCCGATGTGTTCTGGGATCTGCAAAACCCAGCCACCGACGCCAACTACCTCAACAGCAACGAGGTCACCACTCTGATCAATGAGGGTGGCTTCCGCTTCTGGGGCAGCCGTACGTGCAGCGACGATCCGCTGTTCGCGTTCGAAAACTACACCCGCACCGCGCAGATCATCGCCGACACCATGGCCGAGGCGCACATGTGGGCCATGGACAAGCCGATGCACGCCTCCCTGGTCAAAGACATCATCAATGGGATCAACGCCAAGTTCCGAGAGCTGATTGCCCAGGGTTACCTGATCGGCGGGCAGTGCTGGTACCCGGAAGACATCAACGACAAGGACACACTCAAGGCCGGCAAGCTGACCCTCGACTACGACTACACCCCCGTGCCGCCCCTGGAAGACCTCACCTTGCGTCAGCGCATCACCGACCGCTACCTGATGCAGTTCGCCGCCGCAATTGCCGCATAAACCGGGCCTCCCCGCGAGGGGAGTTAACCCCGTGCCATAACCCCGGAGATCCCCGCCATGGCCATGCCTCACAAACTGAAAAACATGAACTTGTTCAACGACGGCGGCAGCTACGCGGGCAAGGTCAAGACCGTCACCCTGCCCGCACTGGGTCGCAAAATGGAAGCCTGGCGCGCCGCCGGCATGAATGGCCCGGTCAAGGCTGACCTGGGCATGTCCGACGACGGCATCCAGCTGGAATGGAAGCTGGGCGGCCTGGACCTGATCGTGCTCAAGCAGTTCGGCGCGGTCAACGCAGCGGGCATTCCCCTGCGTTTCGCCGGTGCCTTCCAGCAGGACGACACCGGGGAAATCAGCGCCGTAGAGGTGACCGTTCGCGGCCGTCACGAAACCATTGAAATGGGTGACGCCACACCAGGTGAAGACACCGAGCACTCCATCACCACCACTTGCAGCTACTACAAGCTGACCGTCGACAACGAAGACATCATCGAAATCGACCTGCTCAACTTCATCGAGAAGGTCGGCGGCGTCGACATGTTGGAGAAACAGCGTAGCGCCATCGGCCTCTGATACCCGTCCTCGATCGATAACCACCTACCCTCAGCACCAGGAGCTCTACCCATGAAAGACGAAGCCACCGAACAAGCCGAAGTAAAACCGTTGGCCGACGACAACACCGTCATCCTCGACACGCCTATCCGCCGTGGCATCACCAGCATCGACAGCATCACACTGCGCAAACCCAACTCGGGAGAGCTGCGCGGCGTGAGCCTGGCAGAGCTGCTGAATATGGACGTCAACAGCCTGGTCAAGGTGGTGCCGCGCATCAGCACCCCTACCCTCACCGCCGTCGAAGTCACGTCGATGGACCCGGCCGACCTGTTTGCCCTTGGCACCAAGGTGTCTGGTTTTTTGCTACAGAAATCGATGAAGACGGACGCATCCCTCGTTGCGTAGAGGACGCCATGGCCGACCTGGCCGTGGTTTTTCACTGGGCACCGGCTGACATGGATCAGCTGGGCCTGAAGGAACTGATGGACTGGCGCGAGCGTGCCAGGGTACGGAGCTCCACCGATGGCAAATGATCTGAAACTTCAGGTGCTGCTCAGTACCATCGACAAAGCTACCCGCCCCCTGAAGCACATCAGCGAAGGGGGCATCCAGACTGCACGCGCCCTGAAGGACGCTCGCGACCGCCTGAAAGAACTCACCTCCCAACAGAAAGACGTCAGCGCCTGGCGGGCTCAGCGTGCGGCTGCTGAGCAAACCGGCGCGTCTCTCACCGCAGCACGGGACCGCGTCAAATCCCTGAGTCAGGAACTCGCAGCCACCGACACGCCGACCAGGGCAATGACCCGGAGTTTCCAGGCAGCGGTGCGCGAGGCAACTCGGCTCAAGCAGCAGCACCAACAACAGAGCGTACAGCTGCAAGGGCTGCGATCGAAGCTCTATGACGCCGGCATCAGCACCACAAACCTTGGCACCCACGAGCGCCAGCTGCGCGAGCAGATCAACGCCACCAATGCCAGTATTAGTACGCAATCAAAGCGTATGGCCGAGCTGAGTGCCCAGCACAAGCGTGCGGCGGCAGCACGCAATCAGATGGAAAAATCACAACGTGCCGCCGGCAATCTCGCCGTGAACGGCGCCGCTGGCTTGGGCGTTGGCTATGCAGCGAGCCGGCCCGTTGCGGCCGCAGTGAAGGCCTTTGCGCCCAATGAGGATTCCGCCACACAGCTCAAGGTGTCGATGATGGACGACACCGGCAAGGTCTCGGAGGACTTCCAGAAGATCACCGACCTGGCCACCAAGCTGGGCGACCGCTTGCCAGGTACCACGGCCGACTTCCAAAACATGATGACCATGCTTCGGCGCCAGGGCATCAGCGCTCAGAGCATCCTGGGCGGCACCGGTGAGGCCGCAGCATACCTCGGCGTCCAGTTGAATATGGGAGCCACAGAGGCGGCTGAATTCGCCGCCAAGATGCAGGACGCCACGCGTACCAGCGAAAAAGACATGATGGGGCTGATGGATACCATCCAGCGTGGTTTCTATGCCGGTGTTGACCCAACAAACATGCTACAGGGCTTCAGCAAGATTGCCCCAGTGATGGACGTAATCAAGAAGTCAGGGATCGATGCTGCAAAGGAACTGGCGCCGCTGCTAATCATGATGGACCAGGCAGCTATGGACGGTGGTTCCGCAGGCAACGCCTTCCGCAAAATTTTCCAAGCGGGGCTGAATCAAGACAAAGTCGACAAAGCGAACAAAGCGCTCGCGAAATCTAAACCGGGGATGTCGTTCAAGTTTACGGATGACAAGGGCAACTTTGCTGGACTGGAAAATCTGTATGCGCAAATTGAGAAGCTGAAGGGCCTGAACGATACCGATCGAACAGAAATAAAACAGACGTTGTTCGGGGATGATGCGGAGACGATGTCGACTCTGGACGCCATGATGAACAAGGGTCTGGCGGGATATCGGGAAGTCCAGCAGAAGCTGCAAACTCAAGCAGACCTACGCACCCGTGTGAATGAACAGCTAGGCACCCTAACCAACGTCATGGAGGCCGCAGAAGGCAGTTTCACCAACGCCATGGCTGAGTTCGGTGCAGCGGTAGCGCCTGATCTGAAAGACCTGATCAATACGCTGGGCGAGATCGCCAATAGCGTCGGCGCCTGGGCCCGAGAGAACCCAAAACTGGCCGGTGGCTTGGTCAAGGTCGTGGCCGCAATCGCTGCACTGGCATTCGTGTTCGGCGGCTTGGCGCTGACCATGGCAAGCATGCTGGGTCCGTTCGCAGTGCTGCGCTACGGCATGACCATGTTCGGCCTTCAGGGTGGCGGCATCACCAAAATGCTCGGCCGGCTTATGCCAACGCTGACCGGGCTCGCCCGCAACGTCTTCCCCATGTTCGCCCAGGGCGTTCGAATGCTCGCCATGACAATGGGCGGCGCGCTGGTCACGGCTCTGCGTACCGTAGGCATTGCACTGTGGGGGCTCGCAGCCAACCCAATTGTCTTGATCATCGCCGCCGTTGTTGCCGCGTTGGCTGCCGGCGCTTACCTGATTTACAAAAACTGGGACGCGGTGAAGAACTACTTCACCAACGCCTGGACCGAGATCAAGGCAGGTTTCGACGGGGGCATCGGCGGCATCATCACCACCTTGGTCAACTTCAGCCCGCTCGGCCTTGTGTACCAGGCATTTGCTGGTGTGCTGAGTTATCTGGGCATCGAATTGCCCAGCCGTTTCACCGAGTTCGGCAGCATGATCGTCAACGGCCTGGTCAACGGTCTCACCGCCGGCCTGGGCGCTGTGAAAGATGCCATCGGCTCGATCGGAGACAGCAGCATTGGTTGGTTCAAGGAAAAACTCGGTATCCACAGCCCGTCGCGCGTGTTCGCGGAGTTGGGCGGGTTCACCATGGCCGGGCTTACCCAGGGCCTTGAAGGTGGGCAGAAAGGACCGTTGAACGCCCTGACCAGCATGAGCAAGCAGCTGACAGCGGCAGGCACCTTAGCCCTGGGCGCCACGGCCATGCCTGCGTTCGCCGTGGACAGCACGCCGCCAATCAGCAGCTCGCCCGCAGCCGCTGTTTACGACAGCCACGACACCTACGAAATCACCATCACGGCAGGACCTGGCACCGACATGCAAAGCCTGGAAAAGAGCGTGCGCGCGATGATGGCTCGCATCGAAAACGAAAAGAAAGCGCGTCAGCGCAGCAAACTCTCTGACCTGGAATAACCACCATGATGATGGCCCTCGGCATGTTCGTGTTCAGCCTCAAAACTGCCGCCTACCAGGAACTGCAACGCCAAACCGATTGGCGCCACGCCAGCAACAACCGCGTCGGCGCCGCTCCCGCGCGGCAATTCGTGGGCCGTGGTGATGACGCCATCACCCTACCCGGCATCATCTATCCCGAGCTGGCCGGCAGCGCCCTCAGCCTCGACGCGATACGCTTGATGGCGAACACCGGCAAGGCCTGGCCCATGGTCGAGGGTACCGGGCGGATTTATGGGCTTTGGATCATCGACGGGCTGGGCGAGAACAAAACCATCTTTTTCCCCGACGGCACCCCACGGCGTATTGAGTTCACCCTGAGCCTGAAGCGCACCGACGACGACCGCATCGACCTGCTCGGCGCCGCTACCAGCATCGGCGTCAACATCCTGCGAGGCCTACTGTGATCGAGCCAGTCATCGCCAAGGTCACCGGTTACCTGCGCAACACCGCCGAACGCTACGTCCGTGATGCGGCCTATCCCGTGCCTGCCTTCCGGCTCACCGTCGACGGCCTGGACATCGCCAAACTGATCAGCCCGCGGCTGATGAGCCTGGAGCTGACCGACAACCGCGGCGTCGAGGCTGACCAACTGAGCATCACATTGAGCGACCACGACGGCCTGCTGACGATCCCGCCCAAGGGCGCGGTGCTGCGGCTGTGGCTGGGCTGGAGCGACACCGGCCTGGTCGACAAAGGCACCTACACCGTCGACGAAACCGAACACAGCGGCGCGCCGGACGTGCTCAGCATCCGCGCTCGATCGGCAGATCTACGCAAGGGCCTGAAAACCAAACGCGAGCGCAGCTGGAGCAACACCACCCTCGGCGACGTCCTGGGCGATATAGCTATTGGCAACGGCCTCACCGCCACCATCGCCGGCGCGCTCGACGGTTTGCCCATCCTGCAGCTCGACCAGGCCAACGAATCCGACGCCAACCTGATAAGCCGCTTGGGTGAAGAATTCGACGCGGTGGCCAGCGTCAAAGCAGGGTGCCTGCTGTGCTTGCCGGCGGGCGGCGGCAAGACCGCCAGCGGTCTGGATTTGCCGCACATCACCCTCACCCGTGCCGACGGCGACCAGCACCGTTACTTGCAAGCCGACCGCGACAGCTACGACGGCGTACGCGCCTATTACTACGACGTGAACAGCGCCAAGAAACAGGAAGCCATTGCCGGCGGCGGCGACAACCTCAAAGACCTGCGCCACACGTACAGCGACCAGCAGTCAGCCCTGCGCGCCGCCCGTGCGGAATTCCGGCGCCTACAACGCGGCAGCGCCACGCTCAGCTACAACCTGGCCATGGGTCGGCCCGATTTGATCCCCGAGCTGACGTACACGCTCCAGGGCGTGAAGGCGGAAATCGACGAGATCATCTGGTACGGCGGCAACGTGCAACACAGCCTGAGTGCGGATGGTGGCTATACCGTCAGCCTGGAGCTGGAGAGCAAGCTGCCGGAGGACAACGTTGAAGATCTGGCGGAGGAGAACAAGGGCGATTACACGGGGATCATCGCGTACTACCGCGACCAAAAAACAGGGAAGGAAAAGACGATTACGGCGGGGGATCAGGCTAAGCCGAGACGGTTGCGGTGGCTGTATGCAAATGAAAAAAATGCAAGGCGGGCTATAAATCGTGAGATTGCGAAGGTAACTTCGGCGAGATAACTCTTCGGTATTTAGTTAAAATTAAGGGAAGCTGACCTCTCAAAAATCATAGAGAGGTCAAAAAATCAACGTACCAAAGTCATCAAATCAGTTGCCTTGGAAGCAGTAAGTATGAGCATCCGCTCAATTGCTGTTGTTGTCTGAAACTCTCTGAGCCCTTTAAACTCTTTCACAGACCATGCAAGCATACTTACGAAATCATGCCCACGAATATGACTTCTAGGATCACCCAAAAGTTTAGCCTGCCAAACAGCAAGCGCCGCGTTAAATTCTGACAGAAGCGCCATTTTATTATTTTTAGAAAGCAATCGCCTCACATAGCTTTCCTCATTAAAAAATATAACTCCAGCCCTTTCTGAAAACTGAGCTGTAGGGTCTACCCATTCCATACACCAATCTAACTCTCGATCGACTAACCTCATTGCGTATACTGATCTAAGGGCACCAATAGCGGAAGAAGAATATGACTCAAGGTTAGCAATTTTTGCTTTTGATCCAACCAAAAGTATTCTGCGCAAAATATCAGCAGTAAAAAAATACATCTCAATTGACGTGTGGGCGGTCCAAAAAAGTTTTGGAACATCCTCAACTTTCATAAGCCAGTGATCAAGATCCTTATCTACAACACACCGGTATTTTGGCTCATCGCCCAATACGGATAGTTTTTTCGCCAGAGCTATAACACGCTGCTTATTTCCGCTAGTTAGGCCCAACTCAGCCAAAACATCTGCAGGAACATCAACAGAGTCAATTTCATAAATAGCTTCAACAACACCTTCCGTATCTTCCAGCAACATGGAAAACACTTCTTTATCAAATACCCCTTCGACATACACGTCTTTCAGCTCAGGCTCGTACTCATAACGAGCCAGCAATTCATCAATACTACGCCGTGGAATACTAGACATTCGTATTCACCAACTTTACAACACGATTCCTATGTTGAGTAAGTAATTCTATAGAGTGAGATGCGAAGACAAACTGTATATTTGCCCCTTCTGTGATATCTAGCAACGTCTTGACCAACTTACGCTGCCATTTGACATTTAGAGAAATTTCAGGCTCATCAATCATAAAAACGCAAGGTTTATCTCTACCGGTCAACACATAACAAAAAAGTAAAAGAAGTTGCTGTTCACCCGACGACAAGTGATTCGGTGTCAAATCCACACCTAAACTGCTAACAATATTGAATCCACGACTCACTTTGTACTCAATTTTCTTATCGACTAAGAAGTCATTTACAATTTTCACAAATCTATGAAGCACATTATATATCGGATCTACAGCCTCGATCCGCCCCTTGAGGCTTTCAACATATGGTTTCAAAAAACCCGCCGCCAGATCTCTTTTTGCTTTAGATCGTGTCGTTAATGATTTCTTTAGCTCAACTATTGACAATGGCGCGGCCAACTCGTATATCGCAAGCTCATTACTCTTCAACTCAACTTCCGCAAGCATCTTAAGCAAGTCATCAGTATTTGGCAGGCCGCCCTCTGCTTTCTTTTTTGAAGTGGACACGAGATGTTTTACGACGTTAACGTATACAGAATGAACGTTCTCAGTACCCAAGTTAGCGCTCTGTACAGCTTTACCTGATACCCATTTTGCCGCTGAGCCCAGAGCTTGAGATAGTGCAATCTCTCTAGATCTAACTACCAAGTCATTTATTCGCTTAGGCTCCTCGTATCTCATTACCTGCCGAAATTCTATTTCATCCCCCGGGTCAGAGACCGCATCCGAGTCCAATCTTCTGTCGGCATTCAGGATAAACATAGTTGGGACATTTTGCTCTAATGCCGTTATGTAAGCTAGCTCTCCGTAAACCTCATTAGAAGCATCATCCCCTAACTCCAAACGCCCTTGACTGGCCATTGCCTTTGAATATTCAGCATAATTTCTGCTACTGACTTTTGACCCGTAAACTTTCGTCCTATATAAATCTTTTCTTCCCGTTAAATACATCCCCTCTGCGCCTCTAGGCTTTTCAGGATTAAAGTCCCACCGACCTAAAAGAACTCCATCCTTGAAAATACTCAGCCTTAAATCTCGCCCCCAGTCATTAATAAAACTTTCAGCATCATCAACTTCAGGTCTCGTTGCTTCAAGCCTGACACCATTACTCAAAGTCACTTCTAAACTTTCAAAAGGCGCCACAAACAAGGCTTTTCTATGACCTTTATCGCTTGCCGAAGATAGAAGGTGAAATACCAACCTAAGTATAGTGCTTTTACCCACCCCATTATCCCCATAAAGGATAGATGCACTAGATAACTCTCCCTCGTTTGGCAGCCGGTAAGCGTACAGCCCAAAAAGCTTTTCAACACAAATCGTGGAAATCAAAGGTATATTCAATTTATATTACTCTTCCCTAAAGTATTCATTAACAAGTAATTGGATAAAATCTCTAGGCCAATAAACAAGAGCGCTTTCGCATTTGGCATTTGGCCTCAAGAAGGCTTCCACGCCTCATCTATCGCACACAATTTCTTTTTAATATTTTATGGATCTGTGCCTACCAAAATCTGAAAACAAGGAAACAGGCTATGCCGGCCGTTTAGTATCAGCAAGGGCTTCCGTCAAATCCTTTAGGCGCTGCTCTATATCCCTTATGCGTTTCTTTTCTTCAGCAGCGCTTTGTATCTCCCGCCTGTCGGTCTCTTCCAAGGACCGGAACAAAGCCAGGATTGCATCTTCCTGAGGGCTAGTGACTGGCGAAGCAGTGGGTGCGACTGACCCACCTCGCAACATTGTCCCTTCCCCAGTGAGCAGCCAATCCAGCGAAACGCCTTCAGCCTCGCTTACGTTTACGCATAACGCATAAGGGATGGACTGCCGACTACGCCAGCTTCCCAACGTCTGTCGATTAACGTCCAGCTTACGCGCCAGCTCGCTATCGCTATCAACGGCAAAGACCGTCATCAAGCGTTCAAGCACGGCATCGAGAGACTTTTTCTGCATTTTGAGTAAATACCGCTTGATTTATTTGAATAGAATAAATAGGCTTATGCGCAATGAGTACATCTTAACCAAGTAGGAACACATCAACCATGAGCCAAGCCATGGAAAAACGCCAGATCCAAGCACAGCTGATCGAGCGCGGCAGCAACTTCCGTCAGTTCGCCCTAAGTCACGGCTATGAAGTGCGCACGGTGACGCAAGTGGTTCAGCGCTGGGCTGGCAACAAAAAGCTGCCTCGTGGCCGGTTGACGTTCCAGATCCTGCAAGACCTTTCGCGGGTAATAGGCAAGGAAGTGCTGCCGGGAATCCTTGCGGAGACCACCGAGCAAATCTCAGCACAGGCCGTATGAAATGACTGTAGGGGCGACGACTCCAGGGAGAAACCAGAAGATGAAACGCCCAGTTCTAGACAGCAGAAAGAGCGTCGTAATGGCCGTCATCGGCGCCTACCCAGGCGGTCGGTCGTATGCCTCGGCAGACCTCGGCATGCCGCTGAAGAAGTTCGACAACCAGGCCTACGAGAACGCCGGCAGCCGCCCGCTGACCGATGAACACATTCACCGTTTGGAGCAAGTAGCCGGGACCACATTCCTGGCCGACTACATCGCCTCAATGTACGGCGGTATGTTCGTACCGCTGAGCGTCCCGGAAAACCTGGACAACGTGGAGTTGTACAGCCGTTCTCTCAAGGCCTCGGCCCAGCGAGGCAAGGTCGACCAGATCATGTCTGCGGCCCTGGATGACGGCGTGATCGAAAGGCGTGAAGCCGACGCGATCATCGCCGCCCTAATCACCTACATGTCGGCCCGCTACGCAGAAGTGTTCGCGACGATCCAGCTTTATAGCCAAGGAGCCGTCCAGTGAGTTCTTGCCTTCAGCCCTTGCCGAGCCGCGCCTTGATCTCTTTCAACGCAGTGGCCACATCGTCGACGGCAAAACGAATGTCTTCGGCGCTCACGACTAGCCCCGGCGCTTCCTTGTCGCTCAGCTTTATCGCATCTCGACCACGCATGACCTTCTCTAACGCTTCATGCCGCTCCTGCAAACGTTGCAGCAAGCGTTCGACTTCTTTTTTTGAGTGAGTACCCATGACCTACATCCTTGAAGAAGAAAGGAAACATCTATCGGATCTGCTGGTGATCGCTCAACAGCGACTGGACACATTAAAAGAAATCGTCGCCACCACCAATCATGACTGCTCCGGCACTGACATCCGCCTGGCCATCGGTGACGCAATCACGCCGCTGAACATTGCCCAAGAAGCTGCGGAAGCGCTGTAAAGGACGCCGTTTATGAGCACTTACAAGCTGGTCTGCCCCCACTGCCACGGCCGCATGCGCATCCGTACCAGCGAAGGCCAACACATTTTCCTACGCATCACTTACATGCAATGCACGAACGAAGCCTGCGGCTGGGCGGTGCGTGCTGAGTTTCAAATGACCCACGAACTGAGCCCAAGCGGCATGCCCAACCCAGCTGTAAAGCTGCCAGTTGCAGACGTGGTCATTCGTCGTCAGGCAATGAAAACGGCCAACGATCAACCCGATCTGCTGGACCAACTGGAAATGGAGCGTGCGTGATGAACCTTGATCAACAGACTCATGACTACCGCAGCAGCATGCAACACGCTGCTTTCGCTTACCTGCAACGCCATGAGGCAGAACACCTGGTGGATTCCGATCTGTTATTCGATCGCTGCATTCGCCACCTGACCCTTGCATTGGAAGTGCCTGTGTTCATGGCACCCAAGCTTGTCCACAACGCTTGGACTGAACTGCAGGTCATCAAACAGCGCACTTGGATTGGAGTGGATTGGGGCACTGCGCCTGACAGTTCCCGCGTCCACCTGGTGGATGTCCGCGCTGACCAACGCTTCCCGGTACCGGCTCGGTTTCTGCCACAAAAACTACTCGACCAGCGCAGCACCGTACACAAGCCACACCCTCAGTAACGCTCCCTTTTAAACCCCTGCCCTGCCCCATTCCCAATGGGTTTGGGTGAGCTTTGCCCGCAATCCGAGGTGGACCATGGAAATCGACATCGCCATCACCGCAAAACTGCCCCGCGACCACGCTGAGGCACTGCTCGTTGAGTTGCGTGCGCAGTACGCGGTGCTGCTCAACGAGCATTGGTATGACGACCGCTTTCGCATGATCCCCGAGGGTTTGCGGCATGGCTCGTTGCTGGTGGCCTTCCCTGCGATGGCTGCACGAAAAAGCCTGATTGGCGCCCTTAAACACAGCCTCGACGAAGCGAAGTAAGCCACGATGGAAATGAAAGAAAGGCTGCGCGCCGACGTCATCCAACGCATTGAGCGGGATTACCAGCTCAAGCACATGCGCGGCACCGACTATATGCGTAAGGGCGTTTGCCCTGCCTGCGGCCAGAAGACCCTCTACACCTTCTACAACGCGCCCTGGACACTGATCTGCGGACGGCCGGAAAAGTGCGACCACCGTGTGCATGTAAAAGACGTTTACGACGACCTGTTCAACGACTGGAGCAAGACTGCGCCGTCAACGCCGGAGAACCCGCTTGCCACTGCGCGCGCCTATCTGGAGTTTGCACGGGGATTCAAATTTGAGCTGATCGCCGGTTGGTTCACCCAGGAAAACTACTGGGACAGTCGACTGAACATCGGCAGCGCCACGGTGCGTTTCGCCCTGGAAAAAGGTGGGTACTGGGAACGGCTGATCGATCGGCCAGACCGCTTTGGCAAGATGAAAGCGCGCTTCCGCCCTACCGGCGAAGGCTTGACCGGTTACAAAGGCGTCTGGTGGTGCCCGCCGAGCTTGGACCTGCTGGAGGTCGACGAACTCTGGATAACAGAGGGCATCTTCGACGCCATCGCGTTGCTGCATAACGACGTGTCGGCCGTGTCGATGATGTCCAGCGCCCCCTGCCCGATCGACTCACTCAAGGCCCTGGCCAAACTGCGTCACGACGC
Organism: Pseudomonas sp. SB113; assembly: GCF_040754745.1. Taxonomy (NCBI): domain Bacteria; kingdom Pseudomonadati; phylum Pseudomonadota; class Gammaproteobacteria; order Pseudomonadales; family Pseudomonadaceae; genus Pseudomonas; species Pseudomonas sp. SB113. Next base: position 32,825 of record NZ_JBFMHW010000015.1, on the reverse strand, counting down.
CGACAAGCGCTTGCCACTGCTGGTGTGGGCACTGGATAACGAGCCCGTCGCCAAGGCCAACATACGCCGCTGGGCGAAAGAAGCCCGTGACCTGGGCTTCACCTGCAAGGCGGCAGTGATACCGCAGCCCAACGGTAAAAAGGTTGATTGGAACGACCTTCACCTGCGCTGGAAGCCGATTGAGGGTGATGACAAACGTGCCGAGCGGATAGAGCAGGATCTGGACGAAGCCCGCCACCACGGCGACTTGCTGCTGGCTGATTCGGCGGAGGAAAAGGGGTTTCTGATCTACCTGCGCGACGAGCGCAAGGAATTCAACTTCACGTTCCGCAAGCGCCTGTACTGGTTTCGGCTGGACCTCGATAAGTACGACCGCGCCATGGGCGATTTGGAGAGCTCCGAGCGGCATGAAGACCAACTGCTGACTGATGAACAGCGGCGCTACAAGGCTCTGCGCCAATCAGGCTCAGTGACCAGCATCGCCAACTGCAATTTCCAGGCGCTGTATTACATGCGCAACGACCTGACCGATGAGGCCTGGTACTACTTCCGCATTGAGCGCCCGCAGGGGCCGGCGATTAAAAGCACGTTCACGGCCAAACAACTCACGTCGGCGCCCGAGTTCGCAAATCGTCTGCTCAACGTCTCCAATGGGGCGATGTTTGAGGGCAGCGCCCAACAGCTGAAACGAATTCTGGCGCCCCAGCTCGACAACCTCAAAACCGTCAACACCATCGAATGGATCGGCTACAGCCGCGACCATGGCGCCTATGTCTTCAACGACCTGGCCTTTCACGCCGGCAAGGTGCAGGTCCGCAACAAGGAAGACTTCTTCGACCTGGGCAAACTGAGCATCAAATCGCAGAGCCAGTCGCCGGTGCTGCACATCAACACCGACCTCAATACCTACAACGAAGATTGGTTCGACATCTACTGGCGCTGCTTTGGGGTGCAGGGGCTGGTGGTGCTGGCCTGGTGGCTGGGCGCCTTGCACGCCGAGCAGATCCGCCAAATCCACAAGTCACTGATGTTCCTGGAACTGGTTGGCGAAGCCGGCTCGGGTAAGACCACCCTGGTGGAGCTGCTGTGGAAGTCGGTCGGGCGTACTGATTACGAAGGCTTCGACCCGTCCAAAGCGACCCCCGCCAGCCGTGCGCGCAACTTTTCGCAGGTCAGCAACTTACCGGTGGTGCTGATCGAGTCCGAGCGTGAACAAAAGGAAGGCCAGCCGGTTAAACACTTCGACTGGGACGAATTAAAAACCGCCTACAACGGCCGCAGCGTTCGCTCCACCGGCGTGAAAAACAACGGCAACGACACCCACGAACCGCCGTTCCGCGCCGCACTGCTGATCGCGCAGAACAACCCGGTGAACGCATCAGAACCAATCCTGCAGCGTATCTGCCACGTCCACCTGACACGCGAGCACCACACGCCGGAAACCAAGCAGTACGCCGAGCAGCTGGAGCGTATGCCGATGGACAGCATCAGCGGCTTCCTGGTCAAGGCGCTGCAACGCGAAACCGAAACCATGCGCCTGATGGAAGAAAATACTTCCGGCTACGAACAGGAGCTGCTGGCCCAGCCCGGTGTGCGCACCGTACGTATCGCCAAGAACCACGCCCAATTGCGCAGTCTGGTGGATGCACTGGCCGGTGTCGTGCCGCTCGGTGAACGCCGTAAGGCCCTCGCACACGCCGAAATCAACCGCATGGCCCTGGAGCGGCAGCAGGCAATCAACGCCGACCACCCGACCGTGCGCGAGTTTTGGGACCTGTACGAATTCCTCAATGGCATGGACGAGAAAGCCGCGCTGAACCATGCGCGTCGCGATGGGCTGATCGCCGTGAACCTCAACGAGTTCGTGGAGATGGCTGCCAACAAACGTCAGCAGGTACCGCCGCTGAGCGACCTGAAACGCCTGCTGAAGACCAGCAAGTCGCCCAAATTTCTGGAGTCGAACAAGCCCGTCAACTCGGCTCGCCAGGTCGACGCCTTCGACAAACCTAAAACCATTCGCTGCTGGGTATTCCAGGGCGTTTAACAACCGCAACAACAGGAGCAATAACATGCAAAACGAACTGAAAACCGCGATCCGCTTTGACGACTTCTACGCTGCATTCCGCTCGAAAGGTGTGGTGGCAATGGCGTGGTGGCTCGGCGCGCTGCACGCTGAACAAGTCCGAACTGAACATCAGAGCTTCCCGTTCCTGCATATCGTAGGCGGGCCCGGTAGCGGGAAAACGTTCCTTATCAGCTACCTCTGGAAGCTCCTCGGCGAAGAAGAGTTCACGGCCTGTTCACCGGAATACGCGACTCCGGCGGGCCGTACACGCTCATTATTCAACGCTAGCAAGCCCATCGTTATTCTTGAGTCGGTACCAAACACAGAGTCGACTTTTGACTGGGATGAGCTGCGCGACCTCTACAGCAGCGGCGGCCCCCCCCGCCACGCCCAGCAGAGTGGAGCAGAAGAAACCCGCTTTCGCGGCGCCCTGTCGATCATCAGCAACTCCCCCCTGAAGTGCAGCGAATTGCTCGACCAGCGCATTGCCCGAATTGAGCTGAGCAGTGCGCACACGCAAGAAGGCATGAACGGCGCATTGGCGTTGAGAGGCTTGTCAGCCAAGCAAGCCGGCGTGTTTGGGCTCGCAGTGGAGCACCGTCGGCAGCATCACCTCAGCACCTTCAACAAGCTCGCACCCGCCTATACAGCAGCATGGTTCGAAGAGAGTGCAGGGCCGTCGCCGCGCGCTGCAAAAAACGGCGGGCAGCTGATGGCCTGGGTGGATGTGCTCAGCTCAATGCTCGACCTGAGCGATGTGCAGCGCCTCACCGCGCTGGACAGTATCAAATTGATTATCGACGAAGACTTCCACCCCTTCTGATTGCCTTTCGAAAGGAGACTTCGCATGAACACAACCCCAGAAAAACCACAGCCCAACTGGTTTCAGCAGTTGCAAGAGTTCGAAGCAAAGCGCCCAGCCATCCGCAAGGCCGGTATCGAGGCTTTGGCCCGCCTGGTCACTGTCGCCCAGCGCGGTACAGGCCAAAGCGAGGTGATCGGTCGCTTCCTGCTCGGGCTCTACAACGGCTACGACTATCCCTTCGTGCTGACCAGCCTGCGAGGCCTCGACACCGCGCTGTTCGACGACTGCCTGGCGGTGCTGCAACTGGACTACTCGCCAGAGCAAGAGGTGCACACGTACCTCCCCGACGGCGATGCGATCTGGGAAGAACTGATAGGTACCTGGACATGAAATGGGCGCCGAAACGCAATAGGGATGGACAAGTCCAGCAGAACTGCTGGGTTACCGACAACGGCTACACCGTCGCGCTGTGCCGGTTGCCTGAGTCGCGCTACCCCATCACTCGCCCAGGGGGAGAACTGCCCTTCACTTATGCGAAAGACCGGGACGAAGTCATAACGATCATTGAGAAAGACCAGGCCAAACCGGCCTGAAAGATGGTGTCGAGGAGCGCCAACTCCCCGACACCTACCACTACAAAGGAGCAGCACCATGCAAGCACAGAACCCAAGCAGCAGCGGAGCAGAGGCTAGCACACCAGCCTTCAAAGTCGGCGACAAGGTGAACTTCGTGGTCACGCGGGAGACCGGCCGCACAATCAATATGAGTTCCAAACAAGGAGAGGTAGTTGAAGTCACGCACTCCATGGCGCGAGTGAAATACCGAAACGGCCGAAAGGTATGGGTTCCTTTCGATCTGATGACACCGGACGGCCAGCCCAACGCGCTGACACGCATGTTCATGGGAGGGCAGTGATCATGCAGTCGGTGGTGATTGCGCTAAGCGTGGCTCAGCAGGAGGTTGGTCATGTCTGAACTCTTCTTCTTGCAGGACAGCCGCAGTAACGTCGGTAGCCGGGCGATGTTTTGGCGTAACGGCGGCGGCTACACCTCGAATCTCGACGAGGCAGAGCAGTTCTCGTGGGAACACGCATTGAAGCAATACGAGTGCAGGGAAACCGATTTGCCCTGGCCAGTGGAGTACGTCGGCACTCGCGCAGAGGTCGGCGTTGACTGCCAGTACCTCAGCAGGTCAGAGGCCGAGGCCTACCGCAACGAAGACGGCCGCGTATATGTAGCTTACTCACGCGAGTGGGACGGCAATGATCTGGTGTGGCGCGGCGGCAAAGGCCCAACCGCCAACCTGGATGACGCCATCCACCCGGGGGCGGAAGATGCCGCTGGGTACCTGGCCCAAGGCTTAGAGCTTTGGCCATGCGGATACATCGTCGAGCGCTCACGGCCGGTGGTCCAGGCCACGCTGCTCGACCACAGGCAGGCACTGCGCTCAGTCGGCTTCAAGCTGCCCAAGCTCAAGCGCCCGCGCAACCGCATCTACCGCGACCGGATCAACTGCGAAGGCTGCGGGCGCTTTCTCAGCGAGCGCCAGCGCTTCGACGACTGCCCGAACTGCGGCGCGGGGAACGCACCATGACGGTTTTCCTTTTGCTTTACCTGTGCGCGGATGCGACCCGTACGGATTGCCAGGTGGTGAGGGCTGATAGCTGGAGTGGCCCTAGCGCCTACGAGCAATGCGTCGACGTCGTACCAGGGTTGACTGAGGCACTGACTCCGCCCAACCGGAAGCGGCATCGGTTCGTGTGCGAGATCCAGGGGGACGGGGCCAAACCAGCAGAACATAAGGCTCTGCCTGCGTTCATTCATCAATCGTTTCGGATGTGAATAGGAGAGTGTCTATGCAATCAAGCTCTCCTTACAAAATGTCTGGGCCGACTGTAGTGAGCTTTTCCGGTGGCCGGACAAGCGCCTACATGCTGCGACAGGTACTGGACAACAACGAAGACTTGACCGATCTGGTGGTCACTTTTGCCAACACTGGTAAGGAACACCCTGCAACTTTGGAGTTCGTGCAGGAATGCGCCGAGCGCTGGGCGATGCCGATCGTTTGGCTGGAGTTTCGCGATGATGACGCCGGGTTTGCGGTGGTGGAATACGCCACCGCAAGCCGGCAGGGCGAGCCGTTCGAAGCACTGATCCGGAAACGGAAGTACTTGCCAAACCCGGTAACCCGGTTCTGTACCGTCGACCTGAAAATTCGAATCATCCACAAATACCTGCGCAGCCTTGGCCTTTCAAGCGAGGCAGCACCGGTAGACATGATGACGGGAATTCGCGCCGACGAGCCACTCCGGGTGGCAAAAATACGAGCCCGCAAAAGCACCACTGAAAGCAAGTGGGCCTCAATGGTGATGCCCCTGGCTGACGCTGGTGTTGGCGTACAGGATGTGACGGGCTTTTGGGCCAGTCAGCCGTTCGACCTGATGTTGACGACCATCAACGGGCGCACCCTGGAAGGCAACTGTGACCTCTGCTTTCTCAAGGGGGCCAAGCAGATCTATTCAATCATCGCCAGCGATCGCCAGAAAGCCGCGTGGTGGTCACGCATGGAAAGCGAAGTTGTATCCGGCGGTAAGTTCACCGGTGACGGAGCCCGCTTTCGCTTCGATCGCCCCAGCTACCAGCAAATGGTCGACTACTCCGACACCCAATTCGACATGTTTGCCGACCACGACGAGGCTATTGCCTGCTTCTGCGGCGATTGAGGAAAAACCATGATAACCAAAGCAATTTCCATCGGCTTTCTCGCCGGCATCGGCTTTATGGCTTCGCAGGATCTGTGGTGGGCTGTCACTGGAATGGTGGGATTCTGCCGTGGATAAAACCCTTGAACTGCTCAAACTTCCCCAACAAACCACAGGTAATGAGGGTTTCCATGAACAACGGTAAATCGTTTCCCTGGAACCTCGACCTAACCGGCGTCTGCGATCAGTGCGGTAGATCCCGCGCCCACGACAACCATCAAAAATGCAGTAAAGCGCGCCAGGCCATCAACGCCAAGCGTCGGGCCGAAGAAGCCCTAGCGGGAGCCTCACCGGCACCTAGAAAAAGTGCCAGCCTGTTCTGGTTACTTCGCCAGCAGTGATCGGCAACACTTCACCGCAATACACAAAGGCCCGGAGACGGGCCTTTGTTCTTTCACCTGGAAGAATCTTTCAATACATCGCGTGGGGACGCATATGGCAGATGGCGTAGAGGCCCGTGGCAATTCGGTACGGGTCTATTTTCGTTTTAATGGCGAGCTGTGCCGGGAGCTGGTGCCCGGCGGCAACACACCGGCCAATCGCGAGCATGCAAAGCGCCTGGTCACGGTGATCGAGTACGAGATCCAGGCCGGCACCTTCGATTACCGCCGGCATTTTCCCGAGTCGACCAAGTTGGCAGAGAACAGCTTTGGGCACTACCTGGACCTGTGGCTGACCATCAAGAGCAACAGCGTGGCCGCGACCTCTTTCCGGGGGTACAAGAACAAGGCTGAGGTCCATGTTAGGCCGCGCTGGGGTGACGTTCAGATCGATCAGATTGACCACCTTGACCTGCAAGAGTGGATTCAGGGGCCGCTGTCGAAGCGCCTGAAGAACAAGACCATCCGCGACATCATCAGCAACGTGCGCCAGGTGTTCCGGCTTTACCGCACCCGGAAGAAGGTCGCACACGACCCAACCGAGGGGTTATTCGTTCGCCTGCCCGACCCAGAAGCCCCGGACCCGTTCACCAGGGCGGAAATCAAGCAGATCCTCGAAACACACACCAGCCGAACCCAGGAGCTGCTGATGGTGCAGTTCATGATTTGGGCAGGGCCACGCGTGTCGGAGACCATCGCGCTGGCTTGGGAGGACGTCGATCTGAAACAGGGGACGGTGACTTTTCGTCGATCGAAGGTGCGCGGGGCCTACCGGGTGACGAAGACCCGGCGCTCTACGCGCAAAGTGCGTTTGCTGGAGCCAGCGTGGGACGCCTTACGCAAGCTGGACGCAATTAACCAGCTCAAGACCGTGGACACGGTCGACGTCGTCGAGCGGGACAACAAGACCATCCGCAAGCACAAACTGCACTTCGTGTTCCTGAACACCAAGAGCGGCTTGCCGCACGTCAGCGACTTTGTCGTGAGGGACAGGTTCTTCAAAGCGCACTTGAAAGCTGCCGGCGTTCGTTATCGCGGACCTGGCCAGTGTCGGCACACCTACGCCAGCCAGCTGCTTACCACCGGCGTGGCTTCGGTTGACTGGATCGCGGAGCAGATGGGGCATACCAGTGCGAATATGATTCGGCAGCACTATGGCATGTGGATCAACGAGGATGGGCCAGATGTGATCGCATTACTTCAAAACGCGCTCAGAATGTAAAACCCCTGAACTCCTTTTTTGCGCTAAGAAAAGAAGTTCAGGTTTGAAATCACAAATTGGCAGAAAGCCAGTCTTGGCAACCCTTGTTGAAGCTTATGGTCCAGGCCGCTCCTTTGGACACAGGGGCTACCAAGAGTCGGTCGTTACCATCAATGAACTGAAGCAAATAATCCGCAATCTGTTTGGCTGTGTGGTCAGTATTTACCAACCAAGTTGAGTCCAAACAGTGCCAGTAATTTGGAAAGCTCTTTTGAATTGCAGGAACGATTTTTGAATAATCTTTCCCCGGCTTGATCAAATCATAGCCAATAAAAAACACAGCCATCACCATCGCTCCTGTTAGGCGAAATGCCTAACGAAGCAGGCTAGCTTAAAGATTCTATTTTGCCACTACGGCGCCGGGAGATGGATTTTCGTTTCTCAGGAAAGAGCCAGCATCCAAACACGACCAAATTTCTCCCAAATTTTGGCTCCTAATGCGAGCCGTCAATTGCGTAGGAAGCAACGTGTATTCCCATGGATGTTCCCATATGGGCCTTTTTTGGCCCCCTGGAAACACAAAACCCCTGAAAACTTTAACGTTTTCAGGGGTTTAGTCGTTTCAAATTTGGCGGTGAAGGAGAGATTCGAACTCTCGATACAATTTCTTGTATACACACTTTCCAGGCGTGCTCCTTAAGCCACTCGGACACTTCACCGTATCTCGTCAAACCAGTTCAGTCTGTCGAGGCGCGCTAATGTAGTCGAAAGCCTTTCTGATGGCAAAGGTTTTTTTCAGAATTTTCATGCGGTTAGACGGCTATGCCGGTACTGGCCCGGCAAGGGGTGGTGATTCTGCCATTCTTGGGCATGGGCGGCCTGCGTCTGGGGCGGGTGTTGCGCCCTGCCCCAGGCCTTCCAGCGCCCACCCTGCGGGAAAAGTCTGACTGGGCAGTCAGTCATGGTGCTTTACCGGGGCGGGCGTGGTGGGTAACGTCTGTGCATGTGCCTCTATAAACAGCCTCTCTATAACAAATCCTACAAGGAACCGCGTCATGAGTGAGTTGATTGCTTACCACCTCGAAGACGGTATCGCGACCCTGACCCTGAGCAACGGCAAGGTGAATGCCATTTCTCCGGATGTGGTCAGTGCGTTCAATACAGCGCTGGACCAGGCCGAGAAAGATCGGGCGGTGGTGGTGATCACCGGCACGCCGGGGATTCTGTCGGGTGGTTATGACTTGAAGGTGATGACGGCCGGCCCTAAAGAGGCGATCGGCCTGGTGACGTCGGGTTCGACGTTGGCGCGTCGCCTGTTGTCGCACCCGTTCCCGGTGATTGTGGCGTGCCCTGGGCATGCGGTGGCCAAGGGGGCTTTCCTGTTGTTGTCGGCGGATTATCGGATTGGGGTGGAAGGCCCGTTCAGCATTGGCCTGAATGAGGTGGCGATCGGCATGACCATGCACCACGCCGGTATCGAGTTGGCGCGGGACCGTTTGCGTAAGTCGGCGTTTCATCGGTCGGTGATCAATGCCGAGATGTTTGACCCGCAGGGCGCGTTGCAGGCTGGCTTCCTCGACAAGGTGGTGGCACCTGAAGAGCTGCATGCAGCAGCGCTGGAAGCGGCGCGTCAGCTGAAGAAACTGAATATGAACGCGCATAAGCACACCAAACTGAAGGTGCGTAAGGCGCTGCTGGAGGCGTTGGATGAGGCAATCATCCAGGATCAGGGCCATATCCTGAGTTAATACCTACAACCGAAACATCAAAGCCCGACCTTGCGCCGGGCTTTTTCTTACAAATTAATCCGAAACATCTTTAGCCGCTCTAGCCTGCCTATGTTGGTACATATTGAAACATGTGCTTAAACATCGCCCATCTCCTACCTCTTTAGGGACAATTGCCGAATACAGTGCACATCCGTACACTGCGCCACCTTTTGTCACGATGGGCCGTGTCGATGCTTTTTCTGTTACGTATGTTATTGATGGGCCTGCACTTTATGGTCGCCGGTGTGCTGGGCGTCCTGCTCGGGGCCTGCCGGCCGTTCAACCCGGACAACAGTCGTTTGTGCGCGCGCCTCTATGCGCTGCCGGCCATGTGGATTCTGCGGCTGAAGGTGAAGACCGATGTCGACTCCCTGCGCAACAAGCCGGGCACGTGCGTGATCATCGCCAACCACCAGTCCAACTATGACCTGTTTGTGTTGGGCACCGTCGTGCCCCATCGCACTGTGTGTATCGCCAAAAAGAGCCTGAAATGGGTCCCGCTGTTCGGCCAGCTGTTCTGGCTGGCGGGCAATGTGCTGATCGACCGCGGCAATGCACACAAGGCACGTCGCGCGATGCTCACCACCACTCATACGTTGCAGCATCAAGACACGTCGATCTGGGTGTTTCCGGAGGGCACGCGCAACCTGGGCAAAGGCCTGTTGCCGTTCAAGAAAGGCGCGTTTCATATGGCCATCGCCGCTGGCGTGCCCATCGTGCAGGTGTGTGTCAGCAATTACGTCACCCATATGCGGCTTAATCGCTGGAACAGCGGTGATGTGCTCATACGCTCGTTGCCACCGATTCCTACTGTGGGCCTGACTTCGGATGACATCCCGCAGTTGATGCAGACCTGTCAGGCGCAGATGGATGAGTGCATCACGGCCATGGACCGTGCACTGCAATCCTCGGCAACAATCGAACTCGCATCCAGCTAAGCTGCCCAACACCTGTCCCCCTAATAAGAAGTGATCAGCACCATGGGTAGAGTTGTTGCGGCCGCCGTGTACAGCGCCGGAAAGAAAGTCACTGATATCACCCTCGACGAAGGCGCGGCCTGGGCCGCCAAACCCGGCCACTTTGTGTGGATCGGCCTGGAAGAGCCCAACGCCCAGGAGCTGACCAACCTGCAACGCCAGTTCAACCTGCATGAATTGGCCATCGAAGACGCCCTGGAAAAACACAGCCGCCCCAAGCTGGAAACCTTCGGTGATGCGCTGTTTATCGTCACCTATTCACCAGTACGCGAGAACGGCAAGCTGGAGTTTATCGAGACCCATATCTTTGCCGGTAAGGGCTACATCATTACCGCACGCAATGGTCACTCGGCGTCCTACGGCTTTGTCCGCCAGCGTTGTGAGGCGCGCCCGCTGTTGCTGGAGCATGGGGAAGATTTCGTACTGTATGCACTGTTGGATTTCGTCACCGAAAACTACCAGCCGGTGAGCGAGGCGATCCACGCCGAGATCGATGAACTGGAGCACAACGTATTGTGCAGCTCGTTGAGCGAGCGCGATATCCAGAAGATCCATGGCCTGCGCCGCGATGTACTGCGGCTCAAGCGCTATGTAGCGCCGATGGTGGAGATCAGCCAGGAGCTGCAGAAGCTGAGCTTCCCGTTTATCGACAAAAACATGCGCCCGTATTTCCGTGATGTGCAGATCCACGTGACACGGCAGATGGAAGACCTCACCACCCTACGCGACATCGCCAGCCAGACCATCGAGATCGGTGTGTTGCTGGAGGCCTCGCGCCAGAGCGTGGTGCAGCGCAAGTTTGCCGCGTGGGCGGCGATCCTGGCGTTCCCCACCGCAGTGGCGGGGATTTATGGGATGAACTTCCAGAACATGCCCGAGCTGCAATGGCACTACGGCTATTTTGCAGTGCTCGGGTTTATTGCGTTCGGCTGCACGGGCTTGTGGGCCAGTTTCAAGCGCTCGGGCTGGCTTTAAACCCGGGCCTCGGGCTTGTGCGCCACGAAGCGCATCATCCATTCCGCCACGGTGACGCCGTGGTGGTCGCGCGCCAGGCTGGCTACGCCGTTTGTGTAGACTTTTTCACCCAGGGTTGTCTGAAGAATCTCCAGCAGCTCGCGGGAATAGTCATGGATAAATTCCGGATGCCCCTGGAAGCACAGCACCTGGTCGCCGATGTGGTACGCGGCGAACGGGCAAAACTCGCTGGAGGCGATGACCGTGGCGTTGTCCGGCAAGGTCGTGACCTGGTCCTGATGGCTGATCAATAGCGTCAGCTCTGGCACTTCGGGGCTCATCCACGGGGCCTTGGTATCCAGTTTGTAATCGTGAATGCCCATGCCCCAGCCCTGGCCGGCGCGCTCGGCCTTGCCGCCCAACAGCAGCGCCAGCAATTGGTGGCCGAAGCAGATGCCCAGCAACTTGTCGCCGCGCTCATAGCGTTCGAGCAGGTAGGTCTTGAGGGTCTGGATCCATGGGTCGGTGCCGAAGGAATCGGCCTTGCTGCCGGTCACCAGGTAGGCATCGAACACTTCGTCGTCCGACGGGTATTCGCCCTGCACCACGTTGTACACGACAAACTCGGCAGGAATCGGCTGCTTGGAGAACAGGCGCTTGAACATCTGCCCATACCCTTGGTACTGATCGATCAAGCCTGGACGCAGGATATCGGTTTCCAGGATACAGACGCGTAGCGACATAAAAAATACCTGACACGGTGATGGGAATAATGCACACCCCAGAGCCTGCCTTGAAATACCCCTCCAAGGCAAGCCCCGCTGGATGCTCTTTGATCACCGAAACACTTCATCTCGTGCGGCTTTGTCGAGCAACAACGCCGGCGGCGAGAACCGCTCCCCATACTGTTCGGCCAGGTAGCGGGCGCGGGCAATAAAGTCGTTGAGGCCGTACTGGTTGATAAACTGCAACGCGCCACCACTCCAGGCGGCAAAGCCAATCCCGAAGATCGACCCCACGTTGGCGTCAGCGGTGGACATCAACACGCCCTCCTCCACGCATCGCACGGTCTCGATGGCCTGGATAAACAGCAGACGGTCGCGCACATCCTGCGCTGAAATCCGCTGGTCGGCTCGCTCAAAGCGCGCTTTCAACTCAGGCCACAAATGCTTCTGCCCGCCCGCCGGGTACTCGTAGAAACCGCCCCCCGCCGCCTTGCCCGCGCGTTTGTACTCGTTCACCAACAGATCAATCACCACCGTCGCCGGATGGCTCGGCACTGCTTTACCTTCAGCCTGCAGATCCTTGGCAGCCTGCTGTCGGATATGGCTCATCAGGCTGAGGGACACTTCGTCGGACACCGCCAGCGGCCCTACCGGCATACCCGCCTTGCGCGCCTCGGTCTCGATCATCGGCGCAGCCACACCTTCGCCCAGCATGGCGATGCCTTCATGGGTGAAGGTGCCGAACACCCGCGAGGTGAAGAACCCACGACTGTCGTTGACCACGATCGGAGTTTTCTTGATTTGCAGGACGAAATCGAACCCCCGGGCCAGGGTTTCGTCCGAAGTGCGGGCGCCCTTGATAATTTCCACCAGGGGCATCTTGTCCACCGGGCTGAAGAAATGCAGGCCGATGAACTTGCCTTGATCCGGCACCGCCGTGGCCAGGCCGCTGATGGGCAAGGTGGACGTGTTGGAGGCGATCACCGCGTCGGCGCCGACCACACGGTGTGCGGCAGCCGAGACCTTGGCCTTGAGTTCACGATCTTCGAAGACCGCCTCGATGATCAGGTCGCAACCGACCAGATCAGCCTCCGAAGCCGTAGGATGAATCCGCGCGAGGGTGGTTTCGCGCTGCTCGGCGGTCAATTGCCCACGGCTGACCTTCTTGTCCAACAGCGCCATCGAATGCGCCTTGCCCTTCTCGGCGGCCGCCAGGTTGATGTCCTTGAGCACCACATCGATGCCCGCGCAGGCGCTGACATAGGCGATGCCTGCGCCCATCATCCCGGCGCCAAGCACCCCGACCTTACACGTCACGTACGGCGCAAAGCCCTGAGGCCGCGAGCTGCCGGCGTTGATTTCATTGAGTTGGAACCAGAAGGTGCCAATCATGTTTTTCGCCACCTGCCCGGTGACCAGTTCGGTGAAGTAGCGGGTTTCGATCAGGTGCGCGGTATCGAAATCCACCTGCGCGCCTTCCACGGCGGCGCAGAGGATTTTCTCCGGGGCCGGGAAGCAGCCATTGGTTTTGCTGCGCAAGATCGACGGTGCGATGGCGAGCATTTGCGCAACTTTCGGGCTGGACGGCGTGCCACCGGGAATCTGATAAGTCTTGGTGTCCCACGGCTGCTTGGCCTGCGGATTGGCGAGAATCCAGGCGCGGGATTTGGCCAGCAGTTCAGTGCGATCCGCCGCCAGTTCATCCACCAACCCGGCTTGCAGCGCCTGCTGGGGCCGGACTTTTTTGCCTTCGAGCAAATACGGCAAAGCTTTTTCCAGCCCAAGCATGCGCACCATACGCACCACGCCACCGCCGCCCGGCAGCAGGCCGAGGGTGACCTCCGGCAAACCGAGTTGTACCGACTTGTCATCCAGCACGACGCGGTAATGACACGCCAGGCAGACCTCCCAACCACCGCCGAGGGCTGCGCCATTGATGGCGGCCACCACCGGCTTGCCGAGGGTTTCCAGGCTGCGCAGTTGCGCCTTCAACACCACCACACTGTCGTAGAAATCCTTGGCGTGAGCCTTGTCGACCTTGATCAGTTCATTGAGGTCGCCGCCGGCGAAAAAAGTCTTCTTCGCCGAGGTGATAACCACACCGGCAATGTCGTCCTTTTCCGCTTGCAGGCGTGCGACGGTGGCCGCCATCGCGTCGCGGTACGCGGCGTTCATGGTGTTGGCGCTCTGGCCGGGCATGTCGAGGGTCAGCACCACGATCTGGTCCTGGCCTTTTTCGTAACGAATGGCATCGGTCATGACAAAGTCCTTGGGCTCAGAGACGTTCGATGATAGTGGCGATGCCCATGCCGCCGCCGACACACAGGGTGGCCAGGCCGTAGCGCTGCTGGCGCACCTCCAGTTCGTCGAGCAGGGTGCCGAGGATCGCGCAGCCCGTGGCGCCCAACGGGTGGCCCATGGCGATGGAGCCGCCGTTGACGTTGACGCGCGCGGCGTCGATACCCATGTCCTTGATGAACTTGAGCACCACCGAGGCAAAGGCCTCGTTGACCTCGAACAGGTCGATGTCTTCTATGCGCAAACCGGCCTTGGCCAGCGCTTTACGGGTGGCCGGTGCCGGGCCCGTGAGCATGATGGTCGGGTCGGTGCTGGTGACGGCGGTGGCGACGATGCGCGCCCGAGGTTGCAGGCCCAGCTCGCGGCCCTTTGCTTCGGAACCGATCAACATCAACGCGGCACCGTCGACGATGCCGGAGCTATTGCCCGGTGTGTGGACGTGGTGAATGCGTTCCACATGGCTGTAGACCCGCAACGCGGTGGCGTCGAAGCCCATCTGGCCAATCATTTCGAAGCTGGGCTTGAGCTTGCCAAGGCCTTCGAGGGTGGAGTCGGCGCGAATAAACTCATCGTGGTCCAGCAGCACAATGCCGTTCTGGTCCTGCACCGCGATCAACGACTTGTTGAAGGAACCGTCTGCACGTGCCCTGGCGGCTTTCTGCTGGGACTGTAGGGCAAAGGTATCGACGTCCTCGCGGGTGAAACCTTCCAAGGTGGCGATCAGGTCGGCGCCAATGCCCTGGGGCGTGAAGTGGCTGTGCATGTTGGTCTGCGGGTCGAGTACCCAGGCCCCGCCATCGCTGCCCATCGGCACGCGGGACATGGACTCCACGCCGCCGACCACCACGAGGTCTTCAAAGCCGGAGCGCACTTTCATCGCGCCGAGGTTGACCGCTTCCAGGCCCGAGGCGCAGAAACGGTTGATCTGTACACCGGCGACGCTGACGGCCCAGTCCGCCACCAGGGCGGCGGTCTTGGCGATGTCGGCGCCCTGGTCGCCCAGCGGGGTGACGCAACCGAGCACGATGTCATCCACCTGCTGGGTGTCGAGGTCGCTGCGTTGCGCCAGCGCGGTGAGCAGGCCGGCCACCAGGTTTACCGGCTTGACGCTGTGCAGGGCGCCGTCGGCCTTGCCTTTGCCGCGGGGCGTGCGTATCGCATCAAAGATCAAAGCTTGGGTCATGACGTCCTCGAACCATTGCGCAGTAGTGCCCTTACCTTAGGCCCGATTGACACGGTTTCAATGACGGATGCGCTCATTGCTTTTGACCGCCACACTCGGACGAACGGTAGGTACCTAAGGTAATTGCGTGATTAATCGTTTTAGCTGTCTAGCCAAGGCATTGGCGCCAAGATGGCGTTATGCCTCATGTCTTTTTAAGCTGAAACTCTTATTAAGTGATATTAAATGGGTCTAAGCCGCAAAGAACGAGGGCTCTAAGGTTCAATCAGTAAGAAGTTGCTGCCGGGTTTTGCTGGAGCAGCTGTAAGAAAAGCGACACGTCACCTTGCGATACTCATCACACCGGCACGCATTTGACGCTCAGGAATAACAACAAAAGGCAGTCAGCCATGTTCAAACATTCGAAAGTACGTCAGGCGGGACTTATTCTGTTCGCCACCACCCTGATTCTGATCTTGCCCAACCTGACCAAGGTTATTGGCTAACGGTCCGCCCTCCATTCTGTGCACTTATTGCATCGGGATTACCGCTTTTGGCAGCACCTGTCGGGACTTCGTGCATAGCGATCCTGTTGCAGGGGCTGCCTTTTTACGCGCGCTTTTCCGGTATCGTGGGCCCCATCGCCACTTAACACGGGGCCGCCGTCTTGAAACCGACCTTCGCACTCCTTGCCTTGTTGCTCGCCCTGCCCGCCTCGGCGGCACAATTGACCGTCGAGCTGGATCACACCCGCAAAACGTGGGAAACCGCCGACCTGCTCAAGCATCCGGACGCGCAAACGGTGCAGGTCGTCGATGACGTCTCCTACAAACGCAACATGACCTATCGCGCCGTACCGCTGGCAGTGCTCCTACCGGGTCTCCCGCCCGATAAGCATCTGCAAGCCGTTGCCCTCGATGGATTCGCCGCGGAACTGACGGCCGCACCGTTGCTGCAAAAAAACGGCGCGCGCGCCTGGCTGGCCGTGGAAGACCCGGCCCACCCCTGGCCGCCATTGGCAGACGGCAAGCCGAGCGCCGGGCCGTTCTACCTGGTGTGGACCGATCCCCAAGCCGGGCATATCAGCCCGGAACAGTGGCCGTTCCAGATCTCCGGGATCAAGCAGCTGACGACGGTGGCCGAACGTTTTCCGGCGTTGTTGCCCGACCCGAGGCTGGCGGCCGATGATCCGGTCAACCAGGGCTTTGCGCTGTTCCAGAAGAACTGCCTGGCCTGCCACCGCCTCAATGGCGGCGGCGATGCACAGGTGGGACCGGACCTGAATATTCCCTACAACCCTACGGAATATTTCAGCGGCGACTTCCTCAAGCGCTATATCCGCGATCCGCAGAGCTTGAGGCACTGGCCACAGGCGAAGATGCCAGCGTTCGCCGCCAGTGTGTTGCCTGACAGCGAGCTGGAGTTGCTGGTGGGGTACTTGAAGCATATGGCGGGGCGTAAGCAACTACCTTGAATCCACCACAATCCCTGTGGCAAGTGGATTATTGCTGCTGGACCGAGATCACCGGCGTCGGCGCCACGAACACCTTGGCATGCATCTGCTCATGCCCGCCGCCACGGCGCATGCCACGCACCGGGCAAGCGTCGAGGTAGTCCAGGCCCACGGCCAGTTTCAAATGCCGCTCCGGCCGGGCCAGTTGGTTGGTCACGTCAAAGCTGTACCAGGCGTCATCCAGCCAGGCTTCGGCCCAGGCGTGGCTGGCCAGGTGGGTGCTGTCTTCCGTGTACAAATACCCCGACACATACCGCGCAGGAATGCCCAGGCTGCGCGCGCAGGCCAGGAACGCATGGGTATGGTCCTGGCACACCCCCGCCCGCCCTGCGAAGGCCTGGGCGGCACAGGTGTCGACTTCGGTGGCACCCGGCGTGTAAACCATCGACTGGTTGAGGGCGTGCATCAGGTCGATCAACGCGGTGCGATCACGACGCTGGTGGCAATGCTGTTGCGCAAAGGCGCGCAGGGCTTCGTCCGGCTCAGTCAGGCGGGTGCAGCGCAGGAACGGAAAGGCTGACTGGCTCTCATGCTCGGCCTCGCGCAACTCATCGATATCCACCTGGCCACGGGCGCCGATGATGATGGCGTCGTGGGGTTCGTCCAGGGTCAGCACGTGCAGGATATTACCGAACGGATCTATCTGCGCACGCACCGGGCGTGGCAGGTCCAGCTGCCAACTGAGCACATGCTGACGCTCGCTGTCGTGGGGCGTAAGGCGCAGGTACTGGATGCTGGCGCGTACCTGGTCGTCGTAATGGTAGGTGGTTTCGTGACTGATGGAGAGTCTCATGCAGCCTCCAGGTAGGAACTGTAGATGGCGTCGCCCAACTGGCGGACCAAGGGGATAAAGTCGGTCAGCCAGGCGTGCAGGCCTTCCTCGAGGATTTCATCGATCGCGGTGAAGCGCAGGCGCGCATCCATCTCGGCCGCCAGGCGCTGGGCCGGACGGCCGTTGATGCCGGGCAGGCTGGCGAGGATCTGGTCGATCTCTTCGCTGCAGGCCCGCAGCGAGCGCGGTACATCGGCGCGCAACAGCAACAGCTCCGCGACTTGTCGGGCGCCTGGGGCGTCGCGGTAGATCTCGGTGTAGGCCTCGAACGACGATAACGCGCGCAGCAAGGCACTCCACTGATAGTAGGCGTGGGCGGTGCCATCGGTGACGGCTTCGGCCTGGTCGCCGGCCATTTCATAACGCGCATCCAGCAGGCGCAGGGTGTTGTCGGCGCGTTCGATAAAGGTGCCCAGGCGAATAAAACGGAAGGCGTCGTTGCGCATGATGGTGCCGTAGGTTGCCCCCCGGAACAGATGGGAACGTTCCTTGACCCACTCGCAGAACCGACTCATGCCGTAGCGGCTGAGGCCCTGCTGTGAGATTTCGCGAATATCCAGCCACGTGGCGTTGATGTTTTCCCACATGTCGGCGGTAATTCGCCCACGCACGGCATGGGCACTGGCCCGCGCCGCGCCGAGACAACTGTAGATACTGGCCGGGTTGGCCGCATCCAGGGCGAAGAAATGCAACAGGCGTTCGGCGTGCAGTTCACCGTGGCGTTCGCGGTAGTCATCCAGCGTGCCGGTGATCAGCAGCGGCATGGCCAACTCATGCAGGCCATCACCGCGCCCATCCTGGGGCATCAGCGACAGCGAATAACTGACATCGAGCATACGCGCGAGGTTTTCAGCGCGTTCCAGGTAGCGCGACATCCAGTACAAATCCGAGGCAGTTCTACTCAACATGGCATCAGTCCTCGACCACCCAGGTGTCTTTGGTGCCGCCACCCTGGGACGAATTAACCACCAGTGACCCTTCACGCAGCGCTACACGGGTCAAACCGCCGGGTACCACACGGGTTTCCTTGCCGGACAACACGAACGGGCGCAGGTCGATATGGCGCGGTGCGATACCGTTTTCGACAAAGGTCGGGCAGGTGGATAAACACAGGGTTGGCTGTGCGATATAGGCCTGGGGCTTGGCCTTGATACGCGCACGGAAGGCTTCGATTTCGGCTGCCGTGGACGCAGGCCCCACCAGCATGCCGTAGCCGCCGGAGCCCTGGGTTTCCTTCACCACCAGGTCCGGTAGGTTGGCCAGCACGTGGGACAATTCGTCGGGCTTACGGCATTGGAATGTGGGAACGTTCTGCAGGATGGGTTCTTCATCCAGGTAAAAACGGATCATCTCGGTGACGAAGGGGTACACCGACTTGTCATCCGCCACCCCGGTGCCGATCGCATTAGCCAGTACCACGTTGCCCGAGCGATACGCCGCCAGCAGGCCGGGCACGCCGAGCATGGAGTCCGGGTTGAACGCCAGCGGGTCGAGGAACGCATCGTCGAGGCGACGGTAGATCACGTCCACGGCTTTGGGGCCGTCGGTGGTGCGCATGAACACACGGTCATCGCGCACGAACAGATCCGCGCCTTCCACCAGCTCCACGCCCATTTCCCGGGCTAAAAATGCATGCTCAAAAAACGCGCTGTTGAAACGCCCAGGGGTCAGTACCACCACGCTTGGGTTATCCAGGGGGCTGGCGCTTTTCAGGGTATCGAGCAGCAGATTGGGGTAGTGATCGATCGGCGCGATGCGCTGGGCGGCGAACAACTCAGGGAACAGGCGCATCATCATCTTGCGGTCTTCGAGCATGTAGCTCACGCCGCTCGGCGTACGCAGGTTGTCCTCCAGCACGTAGTAGGTGCCGTCGCCATCGCGTACGAGGTCGACCCCGGAGATGTGGGAATAAAGGTCGCGATGCAGGTTCAGCCCCTGCATCGCCAACTGGTATTGCTCGTTGGCCAGTACCTGTTCAGCCGGAATGATCCCAGCCTTGATGATGCGTTGTTCGTGGTAGAGGTCGGCGAGAAACATGTTCAGCGCCTTGACCCTTTGAATGCAGCCACGCTCGACCATGCGCCATTCGCTGGCGGGAATACTGCGGGGGATGGTGTCGAAAGGAATCAAACGCTCGGTGCCCTGCTCGTCCCCGTAAAGCGTGAAGGTGATCCCGGCGCGGTGGAACAGCAAGTCGGCTTCGCGCCGGCGCTGGGCCAGCAGTTCAGCGGGGGTGTCGGCCAACCAGCGGGCGAACTCGCGGTAGTGAGGGCGAACCTGCCCTGCCCCATCGTACATTTCGTCGTAATAAGTGCGGATCATGCCGTACTCCTTGTCACCCGGACGCAAGAACCATCGCAAGGCCCGTGCCAGCGGCATAAACACTTAAAAATCAGTGGGTTAAATATAAGCAAAGACCTGGTCGCACCGTCCTGGTGCGCAGAATGCGCGCTGCAATGCAGCACGCTTCATGGCAATGCAAGCTTTGGCTATCAACAGCATAGCCAGAGTTGATTTCACTGCCCGCCGAAGCCTGCGGATAATCATCCCCATCAGCTGAACAGGATGTGTCCTACAGCTTTAACCATCGCGCAATCGGTACCGTGACAGCTCGTGTACCGACCGACTCCTCCGGTCTTCCCTTTCGGCCACCCTCTTCGGGTGGCCTTTTTTTTGGTGCAAAAAAGGGCTGTGCTAGTTCCGTAGATTTTCTCACTGCACACACAAAATCGGCCGACCCTAGGGTCAGCCGATACGCTGCGTTGCTCATACAATTGCGCTACATGGGTAACCCACGCACCTCTTGCTTGACGCCCCATCCTTCGATGATCCCGCCCAGCGGTTCGACCACTGCTTCAAAGTCTTGCTCGAAGTCTCCTATGCCGTCGTAGGTTGCAAACATGATCTTGCTCAGTTCCAGGTACCAGGCGCCATCGTCGCGCGCACTGACCTGGGCATTCAGGGACTCACCACGAAATTCACCCGCAGCCCTGCGCGCCCGTTCCTCATCCGGGAAAATGGCGTAGAACTCAATGGGGTGGAAACGTGAGAAGTCGAAGCCGCCTTCCTTCATGCGGCGCAGAACGTTGGTGCTGATGTCTTCTTGATAGGCTGTGCTCATGAAACGTCCTCCTCAAACCGATGGATAGACTTTCCGTGCTTCCCAAAGCCCGCGCGTTACCGGCGCGGGTACCACGGCAATAACATCACCACGGGAAAACAAGCATGTAGCTGACAAGACCAGACCTTAGCGATTCATTCGCTGATCTCACTTGCAGAGTAGCGCGAAGCTATCACCTCCACCAGAGGTGCTTGAATGGCATACAGGGAATGTTCAGGCGGCGGGAGAGATGTCGAGGATTTGAATACTGTTCTGGTCTTTGAGGATCTTGACCGTTGGCTCAGGCTTGCGGCCCTCAAGGTCATTGAGGTCGAGTTCGGCGGCCACGGGCACCAGCTTGTTGCGAATCATGTGTGCCGCATCTTCGAGGCTGGGCTTCTGCTCGCAGGTGAACTGCTCCACGGACCGTACGCCGTGATCATCAACGAAGGTAATCTGCCACTTTTGCATCGGTGCCTCCTCGATAAAACCCGTGTGTGGGCTTACAACTATCTGGACCTTGAGGGCTCGGCAAACGTTCCACTCACGTCAGGAGGCACCGGATCAACTGCATTTATTTTTCAGCGTGTTCTTTCAAGGCTTTCAAGGTGTTGAACGGCGCGTCCACCACGAACTTGTTGGCCAACCACGACGGCACGCTGCCGCCCGGCTCGGTGTGTACCTGGTAGGTGACTTCGGTCTCATTGGCGCCTTTAGGCACCAGTTTCCAGAAGCCCTCGACCTGGGCGACACGCACGTAGCCTTTTTCTTCGGGCTTGTAGGTCGGCACGCCCTGCAACTTGCGGGTTACGTTGCCGTCGGCGTCCTTGGTGGTGGTGACATGGATGTACGAATCACGATCGGTCACCGGGAACGGCGCGTTGAACTGGGTGTAGGTCCAGGCCTCATCGCCTTTCTTGTCGACCAGCTTCTGGGATTTGCACTCATGAATCCACGAACAGGCGCCGACCACATCTTCCTGAAGTGCCTGGATCTTGGCGACAGGCGCCTTGATCACGGTCACACCGCGATACGCCTTGTATTTGGAGCCGGCAACTTCGCTCAGGGACACCTTGATACCGCCTTCGTCCTTGGCGACTTGCCAATCCTCAGCCTGGGCAGTGGCAGCAAATAACAGCGTAAAACCGCACAGCACAGCCATTCGTTTCAGCGAACCCATTGTTGTATTCCTTATTGTTGAAGTTCCAATAGTAAAGCCCATCAAGCCGCCGTCATCTGCTCCCACCAGCCGATCAACCGGATCGCATCGGCCTGGTCGGTACCGCAGACATCGATATCCGCCTTGAAATCACTGCACACCGCCGGGCGTTCCGGCTGGCCGAACAGTTGGCACAGCTGTTCGACCGACAGGTGCAGGCAGCGTTCGCCCGCCGGTTTGCCATTGGGCATTCCGGGTAAGGGCGAACTGATGGAGGGGGCGATGCAGCAAGCGCCACAGCCTTCACGGCAATTCATGACCAGCAGGTCCTCGACGACTCAGTAGGGATGGCCGGGCTAGAGTACGCCCTTAAACAGCCGTTTTAAAATGGGTTAACAGGGGTTTTTCGCACAAAACAAAAGTGACCGACCAGTCTGCGACAGATGGTCGAAGGCCTGCGTCACCGTTGCAGGAAAAGTTTACTGTTTGAACTCGAATTCCAACGCAGCACCTTCCACATCACGGCGCTCTTCGTTGCGCAATTGCAGCTTCATCTCATTGCTGAGCAAACGGCCGTTGATCTGGAACGCACTGTTGTCGGTGGGCTTTTCACCAAACATCGGCGGCAGCAACGGCACGCTCTTGGGCTTGGGCACAGTACCCAGGGGCTGTAGATGCCTGACCATGTCCGAAGGCAGGGACAAATCCAACTGTGCCGGTGGCAGTTTGGTCTGTGCCACTTCCTGGGCTGACTTGGATTTTTTCGCCGCCGACGCACGTTTTTTCGCCGTGGCGGTTGGCTTCTTAGCGACGGGGGCTTGTTTGGCGGGACTCGGTTTTTGTACCGGAGCATCCTGCTGGGTATTGGCAGCGGGCTTGTTTTCAGCCACAGGTGCTGCCGCCAGCACTGTGCTGACGTTACACAGGCTAAACAGGCCAATCACCAAAGCAGCGCGAACAATCGAGGTCATATTGCCTACAGCATTAACGGCAGAGGGCCATATGCTCGCTTGTTGTGCACGGCATGACAAGCGCGGTGATTAGCCAACTATTGGAGTTGCCCCCGTTCAACACCTCAAAAACCGGCTGCCGTTTCCTGGCATAACTGGCTGGCCAGCATGCCCAGGGTCATCAGCGCACGCTCTGCTTCGCGGTTCCACGGGGTGCCGCAGTTGAGGCGAATACAGTGGTTGAACTGCTCGGTATTGCTGAAGATCAACCCCGGCGCGATGCTGATGCCCTGTTGCAGGGCACGCACGTGCAGTTCCTGGGTATTGACCCGCCCAGGCAAACTGACCCACAAAATAAAGCCCCCCTTCGGACGGGTCATCTGGGTACCTTCCGGGAAATACTGCTGCACCGCCAATTGGAACGCGCTGAGGTTCTTGCGGTATTCCTGGCGGATATAACGCAGATGCCGGTCGTAGCCGCCGTTCTCCAGGTACGCCGCAACGCCCATCTGGGTGACGCTGCATGCCGAGTGGGTGCTGAACATTTGCAGGCGCTGGATTTCCTGCTGGTATTTGCCGGCGATCATCCAGCCGATGCGCACGCCCGGCGACAAGGTCTTGGAGAAACTTGAACAATAGATCACTCGGTCGAGGCGGTCGTAGGCCTTGAGGGCCTTGGTGCGGCCCAACTCGAACATCAGTTCACCGTAAATATCGTCTTCGACAATCTGGATATCGAAATCCGAAGCCAGGCGCAGCAACTGTTTCTGCCGCTCCTCGGGCATGGTGCCGCCCAGTGGATTGCTCAGGCGCGTGGTCAGCACCAGGGCCTTGATCGACCATTGGTTGGCTGCCAGTTGCAAGGCTTCCAGGCTCATGCCGGTGGACGGGTCGCTGGGGATCTCGATGACCTTGAGGCCCAACAGGTCAGCCAGTTGCAGCAAACCGTAATAGGTCGGTGATTCAGCCGCGATCAAGTCGCCGGGGCGTGTCAGCACCCGCAGGGACATCTGCAATGCGTCAACACAGCCGTGGGTGATCACCACTTCGGAGGGGTCCACCACCACGCCGGCGTCACGCATGCGAATCGCCACCTGGCGGCGCAGCGGCTCAAAACCGGGGCTGAACATGTAACTGAAGGCACGTGGGCTCTGGAAGCGCGTGACCTTGGCCAACTGCTGATGCAGCGCCCTCACCGGTAAATAGTCGACGCTCGGCACGGCGGCGCCCAGCGGAAATACACCTTCGCGGCGCGACTCGCCCAATACCTGCTGGATAATGCTGCTGCGGGTGACCAACCCCGGGCGCTCGACCCGCGCGATGTCCGGCGTCGGCGCCGTGAGCGCTGGCGTCTGGTGCACGTAGTAACCAGACTGCGGCCGCGCCCGGATCAACCCCTGGTCTTCCAGGTTGGCGTAGGCCTGCAATACCGTGGCATGGCTGACATTGAGCTGGGAGCTCATCTTGCGCACCGAGGGCACGCGCTCGCCAGGTTGATAGACACCGCGACGGATGTCCTCAGCCAGTTGCTGGGCGATACGTTGGTAAAGCAACAGATTGGTCATGACGCAGCACTCGATTTCACGGGTATTTTATTTTTGTGTGAAACATACCGGCACAGTTTAGAAGTGTACGGGAACAGTTGCCACAATAGTCGAGCGCGCGTGGGAGTGACAGTAAAAACTGTAAGGTGAGTGGAGAGAATATTCAGATGTATACAGAACAATGTGGGAAAGGGCTTGCCCCCGATGACGGAGTGTCAGTCGCCGCAAATAGTGGCTGATCCACCGCTATCGGGGGCAAGCCCCCTCCCACATTCTTGATCGGTGAAAGGCTTTAGCGCGCGGCGCCCAGTTGGCCTTTTTCATCGGAGAACACTATTTCCACGCGACGGTTCTGCGCCCGGCCACGTTCGGAGGCGTTGGCTTCCACCGGATACTGGTCGCCGTAGCCCTCGACCTGGATGCGTTTCTCGTCGATCCCCAGGTCCACCAGCACATCGGCCACCGATTGCGCGCGGTCACGGGACAGCTTGAGGTTTTCCTGCTGACCACCCGTATTGTCGGCGTACCCCTCGATGCGCACCACACGCTTGGGGTTCAGTTGCAGGAACTGCACGATTTTCAACACGGTGCGGTTGGCCGAGTTTTTCAACTCCGCTTCACCGGTATCGAACAGCACGTCGCCCAGGGTCATCACCAAACCACGATCGGTCTGGGTGGTGGTCAGGCTGGCGATCTGTTCTTCGAGCCATTTACCCTGCTGCTGCACGCTGATCAGCTTGCTTTCACGTAGGGCCAGTTGCAGGCGCTGGCGTTCCAGTTCGAGCTTGGCGCCACGCTCTTCGTTAAGCGCCTGCTCGGTGTGTTCGCGGGCGATGGCACTGTAGCGCTGGCTCAGGTAGGCGTAATGCACCACGTCGGGGCCGCTGCCCCAGTAGCTGGACAAGCGGTCGGCCCGTGCCAGGGATTCACCGGCGCGAATCACATCCTTGGGCGCGATACGCAGCACGTTGGCGTCTTCCTTGACCTTCTGGAAGTCGCTGCCCGCCTGTTGCAAGGCCTGTTCGCCACTGGGGTGGCTGGCACAACCGCCGAGTGCCGCACTGCCCAGCAACACGGCACAGCTCAAACCACGGATCATCGGGCTCATTGGGCTTCTCCCAACTGCAATTGCTTGCGCAGGCGCGTGATGCGGGTGTTGAGCACGTTCAGTTGTTCCTGGCTCTTGCGGGTCAACACTTTGGCTTCGGCCAGGCGCGCATCCAGTTCGGCCTGTTCGGCCTGCATGCGCGCGTCCTTGTAGGATTGCTCGGCCATGTCGGTCTTGGCCTGGGCGAATTTGTCTTCGGCCAGTTTCAGTTCGGGGGATTCATCGGCGCTGGCGCCCACGGCGTTGGCTTGTTCCAGGGCTTGCTGGGTGAGGCGAATTTGTTCATTCGGCGCAGGATCGGCTGCACATCCCGCCAGAGCGACAACGGCGAGGGCCGCGAAAAAAGGTCGAAGAGTCACTGAAAATCCCTACTTTGTTGGGGTGCCGACGGGTTGTTGCAATTGCGCTTTCCAACGCTCCAGATTGCGCTGCAGCGCGGCTTCCGTCACACCAGACCCGGGCAATTCTGTCATCTTTTTGGCCAGCTGTCCGCGCAGCCAAGGATCATTGCAGGCGGAGTTGTGGGAAATCGCCAGGTACAGGCCGGGCTGGTCGATGGGAATATCACGGGCGATCAGGTCGTTGCTCATGCCCAGCGTCTGGGCCATGGCCATGCCGGAGTAACGCCCGGCCAGCACGTAGTCCACTTCCCCCAGCAGCAGTTTCTGGAAGGCCGCGGTCAATGTGGGCAGGCGTTGCAGGGTCAGTTGCTGGCCGGCGAAGGTTTCAAAGTCGCGGCTCAAGCGCGCCCGCTCCGACACCGCGCCCTTGTGACCATGCAGGTCGGCCGCCGAGGTATAGACCAGCGCCGAATCCTTGCGGGTCCAGACCAGGTAATCGAGCTGCACCAGCGCCGGGTGAATGTAGTCGAGGTTTTCCAACTCGCCGAGGTTCAGCGGCGCATCGGCGAGGATGTCCATGCGCCCGCTGCGCACTTCGTCCAGGGCCAGGGAACGAATGCCACCGTAGAGCAGGTCGATTTTCAGGCCGAGGTCCTTGGCCACCTGTTGCAAGACATCGGCGGTGGCGCCGATCAGATGCGTCGGGTCTTGGGGATCGCGCCACAGCAGCGGCGGTGCGTCCGGGCTGCCGGTGATGACCAGGCGATCACATTTGCCGGCAGCCAGGGCCAGGCCCGGCAACAACGTAAGGCCTAGCAGTACGGCCCAGGGGCGCAGTTCCATGGCGGTTTCTCCGATGTTCAAAAAAGCCCAGGCCAAAAAAAGCCCGGTCACAAGACCGGGCTCTTTATAAGTGAAGCGGCTGGATTAGACCAGCTTCTCCAACTCAGGTACAGCTTCGAACAAGTCCGCGACCAGGCCGTAATCGGCCACCTGGAAGATCGGTGCTTCTTCGTCCTTGTTGATCGCGACGATCACTTTGGAGTCTTTCATACCGGCCAAGTGCTGGATCGCGCCGGAGATACCGACGGCGATGTACAGCTGTGGCGCAACGATCTTGCCGGTCTGGCCGACCTGCATATCGTTGGGTACGAAACCTGCGTCGACGGCGGCGCGGGAAGCGCCGACCGCAGCGCCCAGCTTGTCGGCCAGGGCGTACAGGTGCTTGAAGTTGTCACCGTTCTGCATGCCACGGCCGCCGGAAACGACGATCTTGGCAGCGGTCAGCTCAGGACGGTCCGACTTGGCCAGCTCTTCGCCAACAAAGCTGGACGTGCCTGCGTCGTGGGCAGCGGAAACAGCCTCAACAGCCGCCGAACCACCTTCGGCGGCAACCGGATCGAAACCTGTGGCACGCACGGTGATGACCTTGACGGCAGCGGTCGATTGCACGGTGGCAATGGCGTTACCGGCGTAGATCGGGCGTGTGAAAGTGTCGGCGCTTTCGACCGAAACGATCTCGGAGATCTGGTCAACGTCCAGCTGCGCGGCAACGCGTGGCAGGATGTTTTTGCCGTTGGAAGTGGCGGCAGCCAGGATGTGGCTGTAGCCGGCGGCCAGCTCAGCAATGAGCGGAGCAACGTTTTCCGGCAACTGGTGAGCGTAAGCGGCGTTGTCGGCCAGCAGTACTTTGCTCACGCCAGCCACTTTGGCTGCGGCATCAGCCACGGCGCCAGCGCCTTGACCGGCGACCAGTACGTGGATGTCGCCACCGATTTTAGCGGCAGCAGCAACGGTGTTCAGGGTGGCCGGGGCCAGCACTTTGTTGTCGTGTTCTGCGATTACCAAGATAGTCATGGTTAGATTACCTTCGCTTCGTTTTTCAGTTTCTCGACCAGTTCAGCCACCGACTTGACCTTGATGCCCGCGCTGCGTGCAGCCGGTGCTTCAACCTTGATGGTCTTGTTGGTGGAGGCGGTGGAAACGCCCAAAGCGTCCGGAGTCAGCACTTCGAGAGGCTTCTTCTTGGCTTTCATGATGTTTGGCAGGGACGCGTAGCGCGGCTCGTTCAAACGCAGGTCGGTGGTGACGATGGCCGGCAGTTTCAGCGAGACCGTCTGCGCGCCGCCGTCGATTTCACGGGTCACGGCAACGTTGTCGCCGCTCACTTCGACTTTCGACGCGAAGGTGCCCTGGCCGTAACCGGTCAGTGCAGCCAGCATCTGGCCAGTCTGGTTGTTGTCGCTGTCGATCGCCTGTTTGCCAAGGATCACCAGCTGAGGCTGTTCCTTGTCGACAACGGCTTTGAGCAACTTGGCCACGGCCAGGGAGGTCAGCTCTTCAGCGGACTCGACCAGGATGGCGCGGTCGGCGCCCAGTGCCAGGGCAGTACGCAACTGCTCTTGAGCAGTGGTCGGGCCGACGGAAACCACGACGATTTCAGTCGCCACGCCTTTTTCTTTCAGGCGTACGGCTTCTTCCACGGCGATTTCACAGAAAGGGTTCATCGACATCTTGACGTTAGCAAGGTCGACGCCGGAATTGTCCGCCTTGACGCGAACTTTCACGTTGTAATCGACAACGCGTTTGACAGCTACAAGAACCTTCATGGATTCCTCGTTACTCTCCGGTGAAAAGAAAGTCGCCTAGGCGAACCTGGCGGTTGATGCTCATCGGCACACAAGGGCACCTCCAAAAACCTCGGCGTGACCTTGCTCACGGGAAGTGATGACCGTTCGTCAGTGGTGACTGAGAGGTCATTCTTTATCGCGGCGTGTAAACTGCGCGCCATTGTTTGGGCACGCGTCACCTTTTTTGCCTTTGCCTGTCTTTGGACGTGCGCCTGAAACCGCTAGTCTGCCTACGGTATGCGCAAAACCGACCGTATATTGACCGGAACGCCTATTCCGGTCAATACGGCAAAATGGCCAGTCATAAGCCGCGTTGCTTTGATTTACCTAGCCTGCGGGCAATTCAAACAAACGTTTGTATTGGACGCTGACAGTGGTCTATATATAATGCGCCACCTAGAGAGAAAGGTGGGTCATGCCCTGCCCTTGCGCACGGCAATGATGGACACGACACCGAACCTCCACCCATTAGAAAAAAGCCTGTTGAGCCTTGAGTAGGAGATAGCCTGTGGAACGCGAATACATGGAATTCGACGTGGTCATCGTCGGCGCTGGCCCGGCGGGCCTGTCTGCCGCCTGCCGACTG
This sequence comes from Pseudomonas sp. SB113, assembly GCF_040754745.1. Lineage (NCBI taxonomy): Bacteria > Pseudomonadati > Pseudomonadota > Gammaproteobacteria > Pseudomonadales > Pseudomonadaceae > Pseudomonas > Pseudomonas sp. SB113. The sequence continues at coordinate 3,965 of NZ_JBFMHW010000015.1, read as the reverse complement.
AAGCAGAAGGCCGCCGAAGCCGGTAAGGAAATCAGCGTCTGCGTGGTCGAGAAAGGCTCCGAAGTGGGCGCACACATCCTTTCCGGTGCCGTGTTTGAACCACGCGCCCTGAACGAACTGTTCCCGGACTGGAAGGAACTCGGCGCCCCGCTCAACACCCCCGTGGTGCGCGATGACATCTATGTCCTGCGCAGCCGCGAGACCTCCACCAAGGTGCCTGATTTCTTTGTGCCCAAGACCATGCACAACGAAGGCAACTACATCATCTCCCTGGGCAACCTGTGCCGCTGGCTGGCCCAGCAGGCCGAGAACCTGGGCGTGGAAGTCTACCCAGGCTTCGCCGCCCAGGAAGCGCTGTTCGATGAAAACGGCGTGGTGCGCGGGATCATCACCGGCGACCTCGGCGTCGACCGTGAAGGCCAACCAAAAGAAGGCGTCTACACCCCGGGCATGGAACTGCGTGGCAAGTACACGCTGTTCGCCGAAGGCTGCCGTGGGCATATCGGCAAGCAGTTGATCCAGCGCTTCAACCTGGACAGCGACGCCGACGCCCAGCACTACGGCATCGGCCTCAAGGAAATCTGGGAAATCGACCCAGCCAAGCATCAGCCAGGCCTGGTGGTGCACACCGCCGGTTGGCCGCTGGACATCATGAGCAACGAGAACACCGGTGGCTCGTTCCTCTATCACCTGGAAAACAACCAGGTGGTCGTTGGCCTAATCGTCGACCTGTCCTACAGCAACACCTTCCTGTCGCCGTTCGATGAGTTCCAGCGTCTCAAGCACCACCCGGTGCTGGCCCAGTACCTCGAAGGCGGCAAGCGCATCAGCTACGGCGCACGCGCCCTGGCCAAGGGCGGCATCAACTCGTTGCCGAAGATGGTGTTCAAGGGCGGCGCCCTGATCGGCTGCGACCTGGGCACCATGAACGTGGCCAAGATCAAAGGCAGCCACACCGCCATGAAGTCCGGCATGCTCGCCGCCGACGCCGTGGCCGAGCGCCTGTTTGCCGAATCCAAAGGCGGCGATGAGCTGACCAACTACGTCGACAGCTTCAAAGCCAGCTGGCTCTACGAAGAACTGTTCGCCAGCCGCAACTTCGGCCCGGCGATGCACAAGTTCGGCCCGATCATCGGCGCCGGCTTCAACTGGTTCGACCAGAACATCCTCGGCGGCAAGATGCCGTTCACCCTGCACGACACCAAGCCGGACTACGCCTGCCTGAAACTGGCCAAAGACAGCCAGAAAATCGACTATCCCAAACCCGACGGCAAGCTGAGCTTCGACAAGTTGAGCTCGGTGTTCATCTCCGGTACCAACCACGAAGAAGAGCAGCCGTGCCACTTGAAGTTGAAAGACCCAAGCATCCCGATCGGCACCAACCTGCCGCTCTACGATGAACCGGCGCAGCGCTACTGCCCGGCTGGCGTGTATGAAGTGATCACCAAGGAAGACGGCGAGAAGCGCTTCCAGATCAACGCCCAGAACTGCGTGCACTGCAAGACCTGTGACATCAAGGACCCTTCGCAGAACATCACGTGGGTGACGCCGGAAGGCGCGGGTGGGCCGACTTACCCGAATATGTAAGCCAAACGAGGCTCCCAACTGGGAGCCTTTTTTATGGAGTCAAACTCGGTCAAATGTGGGAGGGGGCTTGCCCCTCCCACACTTGGATTGTGCATTTACCTGAAATGACTATGCAGCCCGCTCTTCGCCAGGGTTGCGCTCGAAGTAGCGCTTGTACTCGCGACTGAACTGCGACGTACTCTGATACCCCACGCTATGCGCCGCCTGCGCAACGCCCATGCCTTCAACCAGCAGCAACTGCTGAGCCTTGAGCAAGCGCAAACGCTTCAAGTACTGCACCGGCGACAACAATGTGCAGCGTTTGAAATGTTCGTGAAACGTCGACGCACTCATATGCGCATACCCCGCCAACGTCTCGATATTCAGCGGCTCGGCGTAATGGGCATGCAGGTGACTCAACGACGTGGCGATTCGTGAGAACTGCCCTTGCTGTTCTACCAACGCACGCAGCACATCGGCCTGCGGGCCGCGCAAGGCGGTGAACAATAATTCGCGTACCCGCGCCGGGCCCATGATCCGGCTTTCCAGTGGATCGTGCAGGCACTGCAGCAACCGCTCGACGCAGCCGCGCATGGCGTCATCCAAGACCACCGAACTCATCGACTCCAGGGTTTGCGCGGTCGGCGGAGGCCCGGCATGCATGCCCATGGCCATCACCAACTCACCCAGCACCACGCGGTCAATGCCCACGGTCACGCCCAGCAGCGGCGCACCGGGCGCCATGGCGAACGTCTCGCACTCGAACGGCACCGGCATCGCCTGGATCAGGTAGTGCCCGGCGCCATACTCCAGGGTACGCGGGCCCAGGTAGGCAACCTTGCTGCCTTGGGCCACGAACATCAGGCTCGGCTCGTAGATCTGCGGGCCGCGCGCTACATCGCAACTGGCGCGCAGCACTTGCACACCCGGCAGGTGGGTCGGGGAGAAACCATCGCGAGACGTCAGCCCCTCGATCAGGGAAACCAGCGTGGCGTTGGCATCAAGATGGCGGGTCAATAGCATAAAAGCAGTTCTCGGGAGTGTTCAGATCTGAGCATCAGCAAGCTTCAAGCCTCAAGCTGCAAGAGAGCACGCAGTTTATAGCTTGCGACTTGTAGCTTGCTGCTTTTAGCTGCTCCTCCGGAGCTTTAGGCATGAGACTCGGAGCAATCACCATGGCCGCATCAGGGGGTGGCGCGGAGAATGGCCCGCCTCATCTGTCACTGCTTTTGCGAGGTTTCGCCATGTATACCGCCATCGGTTACGCCGCCCAGTCGGCCACCACTCCCCTCGCCCCCATGTCGTTTGAACGCCGCAGCCCGCGCGCCGATGACGTGGCCATCGAGATTCTCTACTGCGGCGTGTGCCACTCCGACATCCACCAGGCCCGCAACGAATGGGGCATCGCCGTCTACCCGCTGATGCCCGGCCACGAGATCGTCGGCAAGGTCACCGCCGTCGGCGCCAGCGTTACCGCGCATACAGTCGGCGACCTCGTCGGCGTGGGCTGCATGGTCGATTCGTGCCGCCACTGCGAAGCGTGCAAATCGGACCTCGAGCAATATTGCCTCGAAGGCCCGACCATGACCTACGCCACCCCGGACCGCGTCGACGGCAGCAACACCATGGGCGGTTACTCCGACAGCATCGTGGTCAGCGAGCACTTCGTAGTGAAGATCCCGGCCAATCTCGACCTGGCCAGCGCCGCGCCGATCCTGTGCGCGGGCATCACCACCTATTCGCCGCTCAAACACTACGGCGTCAAGGCCGGCGACAAAGTCGGGATTCTCGGCATGGGCGGCCTGGGCCATATGGGCATCAAGTTCGCCAAGGCCATGGGCGCGGAAGTCACACTGTTCACCCGCTCGGCGAGCAAGGCTGAAGAAGGCCGTCGCCAGGGCGCCGACCATGTGATCGTGTCCACCGACGCCGAGCAGATGCAAGCCGCCGCCGGCAGCTTCGACTTCCTGCTCGACACCATCCCGGTGCAGCACGACCTGAACCCCTACCTCGACGTGCTGCGCTTTGATGGCGTGCATATCCTGGTTGGCCTGATCGAGCCGGTGGACCCACCGGTCAACGCCGCCAAACTGGTATTGGGCCGTAAAGTGCTGGCCGGTTCACTGATCGGTGGCATTGCCGAAACCCAGGAAGTCCTGGATTTCTGCGCCGAACATGGCATCACCTGTGACATCGAAATGCTCGACATCCGCCAGATCAACGAGGCTTACACCCGTATGATCGCCGGTGATGTGAAGTACCGCTTTGTCATCGACATGGCGACCTTGAAGGTCTGAGTGCCCTCACCCCACTCCCAGTAGATACCAACACCGCGTAAACCCGTAGCAGCTGCCGAGCGCAAGCGAGGCTGCGTTGCGGTGTGTCAGATACACCGCTGA